>CAYJNT010000170.1:0-7476 GCA_964370945.1 uncultured Hyphomicrobiales bacterium
TTGGTTCGGTCGCCTGCAATGGCAGGCTTTGCTAGCGTCCCGAACCGTTCTGTCCGCATCCCTCCAGAGGCCTTCGAACCTTGAAACCTTCACGCGATATCGCACGCCTGATCGAGATCATGGCGGCGCTGCGGACGCCGAAGACCGGCTGTCCCTGGGACCTGGAGCAGAATTTCCGAACAATCGCGCCCTATACGATCGAGGAAGCCTACGAGGTCGCCGACGCGATCACGCGCGGCGATCTGGACGATCTGCGCGATGAACTCGGCGACCTGCTCCTCCAGGTCGTCTTCCATGCCCGGATGGCCCAAGAGCAAGACGCGTTCGATTTCGGCGACGTGGTCAAGGCGATCACCGAAAAGCTCGTTCGGCGTCATCCGCATGTCTTTGGCGACACCCGCAACCTGACGCCCGAGCAAGTCAAAGGTCTGTGGTCGAAGATCAAGGACGAAGAAAAAGCCGAACGCGAGGCGCGCCACCGCAAGGACGGAAAGCCGCTCACTGGCGGCACGCTCGCCGACGTTCCGGCAGGCCTGCCGACGCTCAAGCGTGCGCTGACGCTGCAAGCCAAAGCCGGCACGGTCGGGTTCGACTGGAACGATCCGAAGGCCGTGCTCGACAAGATCGCCGAGGAAGCAGCGGAGATCTCATCCGCCATCGATAGCGGCAGCCATGACGCAGCCGCCGAGGAAATCGGCGATCTCATGTTCGCAGTGGTTAATCTCGCGCGGCATCTGAAGGTTAATCCTGAGACGGCTCTGCGCGCCGCCAACGCCAAATTCGAACGTCGATTTGCGAGCATTGAGCAGGCATTGGCGGCCAAAGGTAAGACACCGCTTGAGGCGACCTTGGCGGAGATGGACGCGCTCTGGAACGAAGCCAAGGCAGCGGAGAAATAGCGAAAGTCTCGGCGCCTATCCGCTCGCGACCTCGAATTTGCGGCGGACCATGTCGGCATGCGCATGGTCGGCGCGGATTGTCATGGCGATGCGATCGTCCGGCCGCACCGACCTCTCCAGCACTTCCGTATTGCGGTGAAGCCAGCTCGCGCCCGCGCCGTCGGCGGGATCGAGCACGAGATGCAGGATCGAGCGACTTGCAGCCAAGCGGCTTTCGATCGCGGCAAGGAGCGCGTCCGTCCCCTCGCCGGTCAGCGCCGACACCAGGATCGCCGGATGGTCCGTGCTGCGGCCGGATAGATTTTGGATGCGCGTTCGGCCGGCCTCATCAAGCCGGTCGATCTTGTTCCAGACTTCGATGATGCGCGGGTCCTCCGGCTCGATGCCGAGCGTGCGCAGCACATTCTCGACGTCATGCAGCTGCGCCTGCGTGTCCTCATGCGAGACGTCGCGCACATGCAAAATGACGTCAGCTTCGATCACTTCTTCCAGTGTCGCGCGGAACGCGGCCACGAGCATGGTTGGGAGATCGGAGATGAAGCCGACGGTGTCGGACAGGATCGCCTTGGTGCCATGCGGCAGATCGATCGAACGCAAGGTCGGATCGAGGGTCGCAAACAGCATGTCGGCTTCGAGCACCTCCGCACGCGTCAGCCGGTTGAACAGCGTCGATTTGCCGGCATTGGTGTAACCAACCAGCGCAGCGATGGGATACGGCACGCGCTCGCGGCTCGCACGATGCAGATTGCGGCGCTTCTTGACCTTCTCAAGTTCGGCTTCGATCCGCCAGATGCGCTCGGCGATCACGCGGCGATCCGACTCGATCTGGGTTTCACCAGGGCCGCCGAGAAAGCCGAAGCCGCCGCGCTGGCGCTCGAGATGCGTCCATGACCGCACCAGGCGGCTCTTCTGGTAGTTCAGATGAGCGAGCTCGACCTGCAGCACGCCCTCGCGCGTTTGCGCGCGCCGCCCGAAAATTTCAAGAATGAGACCGGTGCGGTCGAGAACCTTCGCGTTCCACGCTCTTTCAAGATTGCGCTGTTGCACCGGTGACAGCGCGCAATCCATCACCACGATCCCGGCTTCGAGCGTCTTCACAAGGCCTGCGATCTCGTCGGTCTTGCCTTTGCCGATAAAAGTCGCCGGCCGGATCTCGTTCAGCGCAACGATGCCGGCGTTGACGACATTGAGATCGATCGCACGGGCGAGTCCGGTGATTTCATCGAGCCGCGCCTGCGGCAAACGATCCTCGGCAGGCACAGCGACGCCTGCGCCGTCACGCTGAGGGCGCACGCGCAGATAAGGACCGATGACAATCGCACGACCGGTCTCCGAGCCCGCTCCCTCGTGGCTCAGGCGGTCCGTGCTGGTGTTACGCCGGCGTGGCTCCAATCAGACTTTCTCTCCGGCCGCAGGTGCGCCCTCTTCGCCACCCTCGAACAACTGGATCGGGTGGCCGGGCATGATGGTCGAAATCGCGTGCTTGTAGACGAGCTGGGAATGTCCGTCCCGCCGCAAGAGCACGCAGAAATTATCGAACCACGTCACAACGCCCTGCAGTTTCACTCCGTTCACGAGAAAAATCGTGAGCGGGATCTTTGCCTTACGAACATGATTGAGGAAGGTATCCTGTAGATTCTGTGCGCGTTCGGCTGCCATTGCCGTTATTTCCATTTTTTGGCCACGGCCCCTACTCCGTGGCATTATTTATCCAAGTCGCATCGCCCCTCGTTTTTGTATCTACGAGGACTTGGGGCGCTTCATTAGAAGGCAGGCCAATCACGCGCGCAAGCACAAGATCGAGAAGGCCTAGCGCAGGATCGACAAGACCTATCGAATACGAAGCAAATTGCGTCAGGAGAACTCGGCATAGCGATGGAAATCCCGCCGCAGGGCGGCTGAAACAAGGCCCGGCGCGCCATTGCCGACGGAGCGGTCGTTGATCCGGACAACCGGCATCACGAGTTGGCTGGCCGAGGTCAGGAAGGCCTCCCGCGCCTCATAGGCCTCCTCGACGGTAAAAGGGCGCTCTTCCAGCTCAAGGCCCTGCGCCCGCAGGGTATCGATAACGACCGCGCGCGTGATGCCTTTGAGAATCCCGAAATCGGCCTGGCGCGTCACGACCTTGCCGTCCCGAGTGACAATCCAGGCATTGGACGACGAGCCCTCGGTCACGCAGTTGTCCTTATCGACATACCAGGCTTCGCGAGCGCCCTGCTCGCGCGCAGCTTGCTTGGCAAGTACGTTCGGAAGCAGCGCAATGGCCTTGATGTCGACGCGCTCCCAGCGATTGTCGGGGAGCGTGATCACGGCGACGCCTTCGGCTGCCATCGCTTCCGACTTCTGGACATCGAGCGAATTTGCGGTGACCACGACAGCCGGCTTGGTCGAAGCCGGCGGGAACGGGTGATCGCGCCGCGCGACGCCGCGCGTCACCTGAACGTAGACGATGCCGTCCTTGATCCGATTGCGGGCGACGACTTCGTGCAGGACGACGCCAAGCGCCGACAACGACATCGGCAGCTTGATGCGGAGTTCGCCGAGAGAGCGCACGAGCCGTTCCATGTGGCGGCGCTGATCGACCAGCCGCCCGCCCCGTACCTCGCAGACTTCGTACACGCCGTCCGAGAATTGATAGCCGCGGTCCTCGATATGGACCGCCGCGCGGCTGCGCGGCACATATTGGCCGTTGACGTAGGCGATGCGGGACATGCGGATCGCGCTGCCGTCAACCGACGCCGAGCGCCTTCAGCTTGCGGTGCAAGGCTGAGCGCTCCATGCCGACGAATTCCGCGGTACGCGAGATGTTTCCGCCGAAGCGGTTGATCTGGGCGACGAGATATTCGCGCTCGAACATCTCGCGCGCCTCGCGCAGCGGCAGGCTCATCAATTGCTCGCCGCCATTGCCGTTCGGCATGGACGGAATCATGGAGCCGACATCCTGCGGCAGCATATTGGCGGTGATCGTTGCGCCGGAGTCACCGCCGGCAAGAATCATGAGACGCTCGACGTTGTTGCGCAGCTGGCGGACATTGCCCGGCCAGTCGTGCGATTGCAGAACCGCCATGGCGTCTTCACCGATGGCGCGTTTCGAAAGGCCGGTTGCGCCCGAAATCTGATCCATGAAATAGTCCACCAGCAGGGAAATGTCCTCACGCCGTTCCGCCAGCGGCGGAATGCGGATCGGCACCACCGAGAGACGGTGGAACAGATCCTCGCGGAAATTTCCAGCCGAGATTTCGGCCTCGAGATTGCGGCTGGTGGAGGACACGATGCGCACATCGACGGCGACCTTCCCGCCTCCGCCGACGCGCTCGAAGGTCTGGTCGGTCAGAACGCGCAGGATCTTGTTCTGGGTCTCGCGCGGCATGTCGGCGATTTCGTCGATAAAGAGCGTGCCGCCATGCGCTTCTTCCAGCGCACCGACTTTGCGGCTTTGCGATCCGTTGGTCTGCTCGATACCGAACAGCTCGGTCTCCATGCGCTCCGGCGTGATCGCTGCTGCGTTGATGACGACGAACGGCCCGGCGGCGCGCGAAGACATGGAATGAAGCGTCCGCGCGCAAAGCTCCTTGCCGGCGCCGGACGGCCCGACGATCAGGATACGACTGTTGGTGGGGGCAACTTTCTCAATCGTCTGACGCAGTTGGTTGATCGCCGGCGACTTCCCGACCAACCCGCTCGCGATCGGAGTGAGTTGCTTGAGCTCCTTCACCTCCCGCTTGAGTCGCGAGGTTTCGAGCGCGCGATCGGCGATCAGCAGCAACCGGTCGGCCTTGAACGGCTTTTCGATGAAGTCATAGGCGCCGTGCTTGATGGCGGCGACCGCCGTTTCGATATTGCCGTGGCCGGAAATCATCACCACGGGCAGATCAGGATGTTGCGCTTTCGCGGCCTCGAGAAGCTGCAGTCCGTCGAGCTTGCTGCCCTGCAGCCAGATATCGAGAAAGACGAGATTCGGCCGGCGCGAGGAGATCGCGCCGAGCGCGGAATCGCTGTTATGCGCAACGCGCGTCGAATAGCCCTCGTCCTGCAGAATGCCCGCGACGAGTTCGCAAATGTCGGCTTCGTCGTCAACGATGAGAATATCGGCTGCCATGACGCTTACTGGTCCGCTGTCTGAATTGTTTTTTCCGGCTTGCTATCGCTCGCGGCGGCCGGCTCGGCCGCGATACGCATGCGCACCCAGGCGCCGCGGTGCCCGGGCACTTTCTCGCTTGCATCGTGAAGCTCGATCCCGCCCCCATGGTCTTCCAGAATTTTCCCCACGATCGCCAAGCCGAGCCCTGTGCCTTTGTCGCGCGTGGTGACATAAGGTTCGAGCAGGCGGCTCCTGTTGTCCTTGGGCAGGCCGATCCCGTTGTCGACCACGTCGATGACGATCTCGTGTCCGGTGCGTTCGGCCGAAACCACGATCCGGCCCTTCTCCGACCCTTCCGGCAGAGCCGCAATCGCCTCGGTGGCGTTCTTGATGATGTTGGTCAAGGCTTGGGAGATCAGGCGGCGATCGAAACGCGCCGGCATGCGATCGTCGGGAACCTTGGCCTCGATATCGATGTCGGCGTGCCCGACGCGCATGAGGAAGACAGCCTGCTTGACGGTGTCCGCGATGTCTTCGGCCTCCATCACCGGTTTCGGCATGCGGGAGAAGCGCGAGAATTCGTCGACCATGCGGCGGATGTCGTCGACCTGACGGACGATGGTGTCGGTACATTGCTCGAAGACGGCGCGATCCTCGGTGATCGTCTTGCCGTATTTGCGCCGCAGCCGCTCGGCGGAAAGCTGGATGGGTGTGAGCGGGTTCTTGATTTCGTGTGCGATGCGGCGCGCGACATCCGCCCAGGCGGAGGTGCGTTGGGCGATTACAAGATCGGTGATGTCGTCGAGCGTCACGACATAACCATGGTCGGCCTCCGCGGCCTGCTCGCTCGTCACGCGCACCGAAAGAATGCGTTCCTTCCCGCTGCGGCTGATCGTGATCTGTCCCTGAACGAGGCGCTGATTGCCCTCCTTCGAGGCATTCACGAGATCGGATAATTCCGGGACCACATCGGTCAGCGGGCGATCGAGTATTTCTGTTTCGTTGCGTCCGATCAGCCGCTCGGCCGAGCGATTGAGAATCCGGATAAGGCCGTCATGGTCCACGCCGATCACGCCGGCGCTCGCTCCGGCCAGCACGGCTTCGGTGAAACGGCGGCGGCTGTCGATGACGTCGCGGGCCCGCACGAGATCATCGCGCTGGGTTCGCAATTCCTGCGTCATCTTGTTGAAGGTCTCGCCGAGCTGCGCGAGATCGCCTTCCGAGCGGCGGACCGGGACCTGAACGTGCAGGTTGCCGGTCGAGACGATATTGGCGGCGCCGATCAGGCGGCGGATCGGGGCGACCAGACGGTTGGCGAAGTTCAAGCCGATCCACACGGCCGAGAGCAGCACGATCAGCGCGATCACCGTATACATCAGCCCGAAAGCGACCTGCACGCCGAGTCGGCGCGACGCCAGCTCGGCGTATTCGGACACGCTCGCGCGCGTCTCACGCAGTTGCGAGACCACGCGGGGGTCGAGGGCGCGCGCAATATAAAGGTAGGTGTCGGTAAAATTCCGCAGCTTGATGACGGCCGCGACATAATTGGCGTCCGGGATCAGTGCGATCTGCGGCTCATTCTCGGTGATATTCTCCAGCGCCGCTTTGGCCGGTGTGATGAATTCCAGCGAGGTACGAATGTTGCTGCGTTCGACCACCTCAAGATTCTTGTCGATCATGACCGCCGCCGGAAGTCCGCGCAGCGACGCTTGTGCTGTCAGAAATTGACGGAAGCGTTCGCGATCCTGGTCAAAGAGCGACTTTGCGCGCGCAATGTCCGTTGAGATGGTGATGATATCCGCGCGGACGATCTGCGCGTGATCGCGCAAATAGGCTTCCGATACCGCAAGCGAGTTCTCGATCACTGCGCGCGTGCGGACGTTGAAAATCCGGTCGAGGCCGCGATCGAGCGTGATCGAAGCAACAATGGCGACCAGGATCGCCGGTACCGCCGCGATCACCGAGAACAGCCCGACGATACTGACATGCAGCTGGGCTGCGGCGCGGCCGCGCCGGCGGGCCTGGACGATCATCCAGACTTCGCGCCCGATCACCGCGACCAGAAACAGGGCCGCGAGCGCGTTGGCCAGCAGGAAGCCGACAACGACCTGATGCGTCGGCACGATGCGGGTCAGCCCGGTCAGCACGACGAAGGTCAGGAGCGCCGAAAACAGGGCGATGCCGACGGCGATCGGCCCAAGCCAGCGCGCCCACGGCCTTGCGCCCTGCGCCGTGCCCGCCAGCACCTCTGCCGAAATCGTCTTGCCGGCGCTCATCATCGATTGCTTTGAAATTGTTCAGATATTGCATGCCCGCTTCAGGGCGAAGCGGGCTGATGTATTTATACAACATTGTTGCGTGATTGCGACAATTCGGCGGCAAAGGCCGAAGAACAGAGCGATTCCAAAGATCGCGCCAAGCGAACTTCGGATTCGGGACACTAGTTGTTGGTTCGGATCACCTGGATATCGAGGTCGCGGATCTTCTTGCGCAGGG
>CAYJNT010000171.1:0-7450 GCA_964370945.1 uncultured Hyphomicrobiales bacterium
GTCACCATCGCCTATATCGGCGGCGAAATGCCGGCGGATGAGGCGACCGGCATGACCGGCATCTATACCGCGGGCGCGGCGCTTGGCGGCTTCGTCGGGCGCCTGCTCACCGGACTGCTGGCCGAGCCGATCGGCTGGCGCAATGCGTTCCTAGTCGATGCCGCGCTCACCGCTTTGCTGGCGATCGCGGTGATCGCGCTGCTTCCGCGCGAAAAGCAATTCGTGCGTGCCGCAAACCTGAAGGCGTCGGTTACGCAGATGCTCAAACATCTGCACAATCCAAGGCTCGTCGCAACCTATGCCGTCGGCTTCGGCGTCCTGTTCAACTTCATCGCGACCTTCACCTTTGTCAGCTTCCATCTGGCCGCGCCGCCTTTCAATCTGTCGCCGGCCGCGCTCGGCCTTCTCTTCACCGTGTATCTCGTCGGGACATTCCTCGTTCCGCTGATTGGCAGGGCGGTGACGCGCTTCGGCCGGCGCCGTTTTGTCATCAGCATTCTGGCGCTGTGGATCGGCGGCGTGCTGCTGACGCTGATACCGTCGCTGCCCGCAGTCATCCTGGGGCTCACCTTGGCCGCGGCCTGCGGCTTCCTCTGCCAGGCGTCGTCGCAAAGCTATGTCGCGACCTCGAGCAAGACCGGCATATCCTCGGCCATCGGTCTTTATGTCACCGCCTTCTATGTCGGCGGTAGTGTCGGCGCGCTCCTGCCCGGCCTTGCCTGGGACGCCGCGAAATGGCCGGGCACCGTCGCCATGGTGGTCGCCATGCAGACGATCATGATGCTGATCGTGTGGCTGGCCTGGAGCAAGGATCGGCGATAATTTCGCGTCGATGGGAGAATGCGGATGGTTCGGACAATTGTCGTTTGCGCGGTTGCCATTTTCCTTCCCGTATTGAACGCCACGGCGCAGGACGACGAGAAGAAGGAATCGCCCCTGCCCTCGCATCTGCCACTCAAGACCGAGATGTGCTTTGGCCGCGCCTATGACGCGGCGCATCTCTCAGCGCATCCCAAGCAGCGCGTCACGAGCTTTTATCTGCGCGCGAATTCAAGCCTGATCTGAATCTAGAAGTCGAAACAGACGTCCGAACAGGAAATGAAGGATTGCGACGGATCGAATGGCAGCGTTGGGATCAGTGCCTATGTGCGCTTCCGCGACCGCAAGGGCGTCTATACCAACGGGCTGTCCTGTCACAAAGGCGACGGCAGCATCGTGCGCTGCGGCGTCGATTGCGACGGCGGCAGCTTTCACCTGAAACCGTCCGGGCAATCGCTGCTACTGGAGAACAATGGCTTTGTGGTCGTGGGCGGCTGCGGCGCCAGCGAGGACGAACAGGAAAACGAAGAGCATGTTTCGCCCGGTACCGACGACAAGGTGTTCCGGCTCGATCCGAAACCTGTCGCGGCGTGCATCGCAGAACGCGCCGCGATGGCTCCGGCTTGGGCGAAACTCGGCAAGCCGCTGCGGGTTCGTTTCACGGAAAACGAGACATTGTGTTTCAGCCGCAGCTACGACGCCGCGCATCTCGCCTCGCACCCGAAACAGGCGGTCAAGCGCATCGCGATCTTCAAGCCCAAGGACTGGATCGACGACGGGCAGCAGCAACTGATTTTCCGCGTCGAAACCAGAGACGGAAAGAAATTCGAGCAGAAGGCAGATTGCTCGCCGGACCAATATGCCTTTGGCTGCCAGCCGAAGGGGCCGCTCGAGGCCGACCGGTCATTCTACCTGACGCGGGCGGGCGACAGCGAAGTGATGCTGCGCGACAAACACGGCCTGCTCGACAAGGTGTTCAAGACCAGGCTCGGCGGCGACGACCGTACGTTCCGGCTAAAGATCGAAGCCGCGGGAACTTGCCAGTTCTGATGCGAACCGCACCAATGCCCTAACGTGCGTCTGACAGTTGCGCGCTTTCGGTGCCGCGCGACTTCACGCCAATGGCAAATGCCAACATGCCGCCGACAAAGACGGCGACACAGATGATTAGCAGCTTTGTATAAATGTGGGTGGCCCCGGTCAGCGGACCGACGATATCGGCATATTTTGCCTGTTCGAAAAAGAACAAGACTGAAGCCGCCACGGCGAACGCAAAAGACGCGACATAGCTCCAGGTCGCCACCCGCCGGCCTCCCAGGATAGAAAAGAACACGACCGGCGTCAGGAACATGGACAGCGTGCCGGACAGGGCCACCGCGGCATAAAGATCCTGGATACCGGTGTAGAGGAAAGCCAGCCCGCCGACAGTGGCAAGGATCATGGCGATCCGTCCGGTCCGCAGCGACTGCCGTCCGAGTCCCATATCCACGACCGCAAGTTTGGCCGCGCTCGACAAAGTCGAGTCGAGCGTCGAGACCGCGGAGACGACAAGCGCGATATTGACCAGCATCATGGTTGGCGCACTCATGACGCGCTGAAGCGCCGCCGTCATGTTCTCACCGGGCATTGACACCTTCGATGCGAAAATTCCGAGTAGCGCGAAAGCAAAGATGCAGATCATGCTGATCACGCCGGCAAGCATGAAGGACCTGAAGGTGGTGGTGCGGTCGGCCAGATAACCTCGGTCGGTCATCACGGGATCATGCAGCGGATAGCTCCAGACTTGCAGCAATGCGACCAACAGGAGATTCCAGCCATTGTCGAGACCCGGCTTGAATGTCGTCAGCACGTCGGCCCAGGCGAAGCGCGGCTCAACCGCCAGAATGGCGACAATGGCGGCCAGAACAACCGCAAAAATCGACATTTGCAAAACATCGGTGCGGATCGAGGCGTTGAAGCCGCCCAGCAGCGAATAGCCAAGCGTGACAGCGGCGGTGACGGCAATTGCCATGATGTACGTGAACGAGCCCGCGGTCCCGAAAATAATTCCGACCACCAGCAAATTTGCAAACACTTCCGACAGCAGTCGCAGCGCAATGACGATATTGAAGAGCGTGCTTCCGGTGCGGCCGAAGCGATCGACCAGAAAACTCTGAATGTTCGGGAATCCATAGTGAAAGCGGAGGCGGTCGATCAGGACGCCGCCGGTGAAGAAAGACAGGTAATAGGCAGTGTAGGCAAGCGCGCCGACGACGCCGTAGGAGAAGGCCAGCAATGCCGCCGTCAACAGCGAGCGCGCAAAAATCCAGGTGGTGACCTGGCTCAAGGTCAGCGCCCAGAGGCCTGGCGCCGACCCGTCGTCGTTGCAGCCGTGCAGAAAGGCTGAGGATGAGCGCGTATGGGGCGCAACCAGGTAACTGCCGATCGCAATAATGGCCAAAATCCCGCCAAACAAGATTTGAGACGCCTCATTCTCACCCAAGAGCATCAGAGATCCTCATGCGCTGCAAAGTGCGAGTGGAGCGTGCGAGGTGCGGACGGTCAAATCACAAGCGGCGGGCGCCCGCTCACAAAAAGATGATGGTCCTCATCGGCACTTGGATGCCAGAGCGGCTGATACCCGGCCTTGAGCACCGCAAGGATCGAGGGCGGCGTCAGCACCTCGACCGTGATGCCGCGCGGACGCGGACCGGCCAGCGCGTAACCTTTCGGCGACCACCGCAGCAGCTTGTCCCCGCGCAGCATCGCAGCCTGCTTGTCATCACCCGGCATGACGATGGCCGTACCGTCCGGAAGGTCGCCGATCGACAGACGATGACGCCGCTTCGCGCGGCCATCGAGGCGCTCGGCCTGCAGCATCAGGTCCATCTCCGCCACGCGGGCGCGATCTTTGCGTTTTCGAGCGCTTGGCCACAGCATCGCAAAAGCTTCCGCGTCCCCGCGGCGGCATTCGAAACAAGGCCGGTGACCAGCGGCGAGCGCGGTCACCTCGTCGAGAAAGAACAACTGGGTGTAGCCCGCGCCCCATACCTTGCGCCGACGGCCTTTGAACGACAGCACGCAGCAGATCCAGGCGCGCGACGTCCAGCGCCGCGACGAGAGCGTCCTGTCGTCGCGATGGATGCGTCCGCCACGATTGCCGAACAGCAATCCGCGCGAATGGTCCGCAAACAGCTCACCGAGGGGAGAGACGCGGCTCTGCAGGGGCATGGCACGGCCAATATACATTGCACTAGCTAAACCGCTCCGCGGTAAGGGACACGGACCGTCAGCAGCTTCAAGAGATCATCGACGAATCGGCTTTCGATTAGTTCGAGGCCGGCAGCCGGGATATGCCTCTCCGTGTGACGATCGAAGCTCGCGCCGTAAGCCCATTTGATCCATGGTTGCCAGACGTACGAGATGATCCGATGCCGGGTGCCTTGTGGTCGGACGTACTCCAAGAGTCGGATGAGGCCACCCGGCTTCACCACGCGCCCAAGCTCGCGGAGCGCAGGGACTTGCAGCGGGTCGGCCAGCACGCAGAACAGGAAGCTCGCAACCGCTGCATCAAATGAGGCTGTCGGGAACTCAAGCGCAGTTACGTCCATCTGGTATAGGCGCCCGCCGGCTGCCAGGCGCGGGCAGCGGACACGCGCCCGCGCCAGCATCGCCGGGCTGGTGTCGATACCAGACACTATCGCCTCCGGCGGATAGAACTCGCAATTGCGGCCCGTCCCAATACCCGCATCCAAGAGTCGGCCGGCCATGTCGCGGAAGAGCAACGGCCGCACAGCGCGATATCGCCGCCATTCAAACGGCAGGTCCAGCAGATCGTAGACCGAAGCGATCCGCTGGTACCGCCCGACATTGCTGGTCACGTTAGCAGCCTCTCTCTGTTGACCGCAGCCCAAGAGGGGGCAGCTGAAGAATATCGCCTAACAGAGCCGTTCCCGAAGGGTCGCAAAAGATAGAGGTTTCTGCGAGGCCGGGCATAATGCTGACGCGGTCCAAACACTCGATTCCAGAAAGCCGTGTCCGGGCGCCGCAAATGCGCCGCCTCATCCGATCTCGGGTTTACCTGAGATCAGTTCTTAATATTCGCAAGTCGGGCAAACTCGACTTGCGTGTGGCGGCCTGCGGCCGTTCGGTGTTCCGGGTTTGCGGCGCTTAAGCCTGCGGCTGCGGCTCCATCGGGCCGGTCTCGGGACGCGGACGGCCGCGACCGGCGCTCGGCACGGCGGAGGAGCGCGGAGTCGACGGCTCAAGGACGGACTCGCGGTTCGGCTTCTTGCCGTTGAGGAGATCCGTGATCTCGTCGCCGGTCAGCGTCTCGAATTCGAGCAGGCCCTTGGCGAGCACTTCAAGATCGGCACGCTTGGCTTCCAGGATCTGACGCGCTTCGGTGTGACCGGCCTCGACCAGACGCTTCACTTCGGCGTCGATCTTCTGGGCGGTCGCTTCCGAGATGTTCTGCTGGCGCGCGACCGACATGCCGAGGAACACCTCGTCCTGGTTTTCGCCATAGGCGACGGCGCCAAGCTCAGGCGAGAAGCCCCAGCGCGTCACCATCATGCGGGCAAGCCGTGTCGCCTGCTCGATGTCGCTTTGCGCGCCGGAGGTGACCTTGTCATGCCCGAAAATCATCTCTTCGGCGACACGGCCGCCCATCATGATCGCAAGCCGCGAGGTCATCTGCTCGAAGCTCATCGAGAGCTTGTCGCGCTCGGGCAGTTGCATGACCATGCCAAGCGCGCGGCCGCGCGGAATGATGGTGGCCTTGTGCACCGGATCGGTCGCCTTGACGTTGAGCGCGAGGATGGCATGGCCGCCTTCGTGATAGGCGGTCAGCATCTTTTCTTCCTCGGTCATGACGAGCGACTTGCGCTCGGCGCCCATCATCACCTTGTCCTTGGCGTCCTCGAATTCGTGCTGCGTGACCATGCGCTTGTTGCGCCGCGCGGCCATCAGGGCCGCCTCGTTGACGAGGTTCATCAGGTCGGCGCCGGAGAAGCCGGGCGTGCCGCGCGCAATGGTCTTGAGATTCACGTCGGGCGACAGCGGCACCTTGCGGACATGAACCTTGAGGATCTGTTCGCGGCCGACAACGTCCGGATTGGGCACGACCACCTGGCGGTCGAAACGGCCGGGGCGCAGTAAAGCCGGGTCGAGCACGTCGGGACGGTTGGTCGCTGCGATGAGGATGATGCCTTCATTGGCCTCGAAGCCGTCCATCTCAACCAGCAATTGGTTGAGCGTCTGCTCGCGTTCGTCGTTGCCGCCGCCGAGGCCGGCGCCGCGATGGCGGCCGACCGCGTCGATTTCGTCGATGAAGATGATGCAGGGCGCGTTCTTCTTGGCCTGCTCGAACATGTCGCGCACGCGCGAGGCGCCGACGCCGACGAACATTTCGACGAAGTCGGAGCCGGAAATGGTGAAGAAGGGAACGTTGGCTTCGCCCGCGACCGCGCGCGCGATCAGCGTCTTACCTGTTCCGGGAGGGCCGACGAGCAGCACGCCGCGTGGAATCCGTCCGCCGAGCCGCTGGAATTTACCGGGGTCGCGCAGGAATTCGACGATCTCCTGCAAATCCTGCTTGGCTTCATCCACACCGGCGACGTCGTCAAAGGTGACGCGGCCATGCGCTTCGGTCAGCATTTTCGCGCGCGACTTGCCAAAGCCCATCGCCTTGCCGGCGCCGCCTTGCATCTGGCGCGACAGGAAAATCCACACGCCGATCAGCGCGATGAACGGCAGCCACGAGACAAGCAGCGACACGAACCACGGCACATTGTCGCCGGGCGGACGCGCGGTGATGGCGACGCCCTTGCCATAGAGGCGCTGGACCAGCGTCGGATCGCTTGGAGCATAAGTGTTGAAGGGGCGCCCATCGGTGAAGGTGCCGTGGATGTCGGGACCCTGGATCAGAACGTCGCGGACGCGGCCCTGGTCGACCTCGTTCAGGAGCTGCGAGAAGGAAATGTCCTGCGTCGCCGTGCGCTGGCCGGGGTTCTGGAACAGCGTGAAGAGGGCGAGCAGAAGCAGAACGATGATGACCCAGAGCGCGAAATTACGAAGATTGGCGTTCATCCGGTATCCTCTGCGCCCGTCCGGCGGTCAGGCGATGCATTTGAAAGAATATGGACGGGCAGCACGAGCTCCCGTCCGTCCCGGGATCGAATGTAAGGTCGCCTAGGGGCTAAGGGAATAGGCGATTTCCGCTCATTTTACCTCGCCGCCGCCCATCCGGCCCGCATCATGTTCTGACTTGGTTAAGGCGGAAATCCGGCGTCCGGACGCTCGATCCCAAGCCTTGTCCTTGCGACCCGGCGTGGCGGGGCACGTTCAACAACAATCAGGCCGGGATCGCAAGCGATCATGGCCCCTGCGAGAGTTCGCCGCAGCGGCGAATCGCTGCCCTGCCGCGCGCGCAATGCCGCATGCAGCGCCTCGAGCTTTCCGAGTTCGACCGGCCCCTCGCTGCCGGCATGGCCGACGGCGCGGCCAAGAAGCCGCAACGCCACCTCCTCCGGCAGCCGGAAAAAAGCCGCCGCGTCGAACGCGATACGCGTTCCTTCCGCCCAAAGCGCGCCCCTTGGGCCACGCGATACCTCCTTTGCGGCCTTGGCCACGGCGGCAGCGAGCGCGGCCT
>CAYJNT010000172.1:0-7448 GCA_964370945.1 uncultured Hyphomicrobiales bacterium
CTCGGCTTCGGCATCGCCTTCACGCCGCTCAATGTCGGGCTGTGTCTCCTCGGCGCGCTCGTCGGCACGCTGGTTGGCGTGTTGCCCGGCGTCGGCCCGCTCGCGACCATCGCCATGCTGCTGCCGATCACGTTCGGCCTGCATCCGGTCGGTGCCCTCATCATGCTCGCGGGCATCTATTACGGTGCGCAATATGGCGGGTCGACCACCTCGATCCTGGTGAATATTCCGGGCGAGGCGTCATCCGTCGTGACGACGCTCGACGGACACCAGATGGCGAAGCAGGGGCGCGCCGGGCCCGCGCTCGCGATCGCCGCGATCGGATCGTTCTTCGCCGGAAGCGTCGCGACGATCATCGTCGCCGCGCTTGGTGTGCCGCTGACCGGCCTCGCACTGAAATTCGGGCCCGCCGAGTATTTCTCGCTGATGGTGCTCGGCCTCGTCTTCGCCGTCGTGCTGGCCAAGGGATCGGTGCCGAAGGCCATTACCATGATCCTGTTCGGGCTCCTGCTTTCGATGGTCGGCTCCGACCTCGAAACCGGCGCCTCGCGCATGACCTTCAATCTTCCGGAACTCGCCGACGGCATCGGCTTCGTGACGGTCGCGATGGGCGTGTTCGGCATCGCCGAGATCATCCGCAATCTCGAACAGGTCGCGAGCCGCGATATCGTTCAGGCCAAGATCACCGGCCTGATGCCGACGTTGAAGGATCTCAAGGATTCCGCCGGCGCCATCGGGCGCGGCACGGTGCTCGGCTCCATTCTCGGTATTCTTCCCGGCGGCGGCGCGACGATTGCGGCGTTCGCGGCGTACACGTTCGAGAAGAAAATCTCGAAGCATCCGCACCGGTTCGGACGCGGCGTGATCGAGGGCGTGGCCGCGCCTGAAAGCGCCAACAATGCCGCCGCGCAAACCTCGTTCATTCCGCTGCTCACGCTCGGCATTCCGCCGAACGCGGTGATGGCGCTGATGGTCGGCGCGATGACCATTCACGGCATCGTGCCGGGGCCGCAGGTCATGACCAAACAGCCGGAGCTGTTCTGGGGCATGATCGCGTCGATGTGGATCGGCAACCTGATGCTGCTCGTGATCAACCTGCCGCTGGTCGGGCTCTGGGTGCGGCTGCTGCGCGTGCCGTACCGCATGCTCTATCCGGCGATCCTGATCTTCTGCTGTATCGGCGTCTATTCGATCAACTCCGCGCCCGCCGACGTGATGATGACGGCGGCGTTCGGGGTCATCGGCTATTGGCTGGTGAAGCACGATTTCGAGCCGGCGCCGATGCTGCTCGGCTTCGTGCTCGGGCCGCTGATGGAGGAGAATCTGCGCCGCGCCATGCTCATTCAGCGCGGCGACTGGACCGTGTTCTTCACGCGGCCGATCTCCGGCACGCTGCTGTTCCTCGCACTGATCCTGCTCGTGCTTTCGGCGCTGCCGATGATCCGCAAGCGACGCGACGAGGTCTTCGTAGAGGGCGAAAACTAAGACAAACCGCGGGGCGGGACGGAACCTTTGTTCCCGCGCCGCGATTTTCGCCCATGCACAGCCCATATCGGAGTGTGTCGCCTGAGGCCCCGATGCGCGCTAGTCTCGGGGCGAGTCGATTTGCAGGGTGCGCCGATGCGCCAATACCACGAGCTGATGGAACATGTGCTGGCCCACGGCGTGAAAAAACACGACCGTACCGGCACCGGCACGCTGTCCGTGTTCGGCCATCAGATGCGCTTTGACCTGGGCGAGGGGTTTCCGCTCCTCACCACCAAGAAGCTGCATATGAAGTCGATTGTCTATGAGCTCCTTTGGTTCCTGCGCGGCGACACCAACATCAAATATCTGCAGGACCATGGCGTGCGCATCTGGGACGAATGGGCGGACGAGCGCGGCGATCTCGGTCCGGTCTATGGCCAGCAATGGCGCTCCTGGCCGGCGGCGGATGGGCAGACCATCGACCAGATCGGCAATGTCGTGGAAGCGATCAAGCGCAATCCGGACTCGCGCCGCCTGATCGTGAGCGCGTGGAATCCGGCGCAAGTCGACAAGATGGCGCTGCCGCCGTGCCATTGCCTGTTCCAGTTCTATGTCGCGGAAGGGCGTCTCTCCTGCCAGCTCTATCAGCGCTCGGCCGATATCTTCCTCGGCGTGCCGTTCAACATCGCATCTTACGCGCTGCTTACCATGATGGTCGCGCAGGTGACGAACCTGAAAGCCGGCGATTTCGTCCACACCTTCGGCGACGCGCATCTTTATTCGAACCACATCGAGCAGGCGCAGCTGCAATTGTCGCGCGCGCCGAGGCCGCTGCCGGCGATGACACTCAACCGGGACGTGACGGATCTGTTCGCCTTCAATTACGAAGACTTCACGCTGACCGGCTACGAGCCGCACCCGCATATCAAGGCCGAGGTCGCAGTGTGAATGCGGGTGGCGCCGGCGCGCAGCCGCGGATCGAAACCATCCTCGTCGCCGCGATCGGTGAAAACGGCGTGATCGGGCGCGACAATGCGATGCCCTGGCGGCTGAAAACCGATCTGCAATATTTCAAGGCCGTCACCATGGGCAAGCCGGTGGTGATGGGCCGCAAGACCTGGCTCTCGATCGGCAAGCCGCTTCCGGGCCGCACCAATATCGTGGTCACGCGCGACAGATCGTTTTCCGCGCCGGGTGTGATCACCGTGTCCTCCATTCCCGAAGCGATGAAGATCGCGCGTGAGGATGCAATCCGGCGCGGGGCCGACGCGATCGCGGTCATCGGCGGCACCGAAATCTTCGCGCAGACCATTAGCCAGGCGGATCGCCTGGTGCTGACGCGGGTGCATCTGTCGCCGGACGGCGAGGCCACCTTTCCGGCGATCGATCCGAAGATCTGGCGCGAGATCGAGCGCAGCGAGCAGCCGAAAGGCGAGGGCGACGATTGTGGCTTTACTTACCTTACATATATCCGTGTGGGCGCGGCATGAACGCGCGTTGTAAGGGACACAATCCTTCCCTATAACCCCCGCGAGAACGGGATTAAGCCGGGACACCGGCACTTTCAGGAGATTTCAATGCCGTGGAGCAATCAGGGCGGTGGGCCCTGGGGTTCGGGTCCGAAAGGCCCTTGGGGCTCGGGACCGCAATCGGGCGGCTCAACCCCGCCCGACCTCGAAGATTTGCTGCGCCGCAGCCAGGACAAGCTGAAAAATCTCCTGCCCGGCGGCAATATGGGCGGGCGCGGATTCGTCCTGCTCGGGATGGCGGCGATCGCGCTCTGGTTCTTCTCCGGCTTCTTCCGGGTCGATGCCCAGGAACTCGGCGCCGTGCTCCGGTTCGGAAAATTCGTGCGCACCGCGACGCCCGGCTTGAACTATCACCTGCCTTATCCGATCGAGACCGTGCGCACGGCGCCGGCCCTGCGCCAGATCAAGACCGATATCGGCATGCGCGTCGTCGACGACGCCCGCCGCGGGCCGAGCACGCGTGATGTGCCGGAAGAGAGCCTGATGCTGACCGGCGACGAGAACATCGTCGACGTCGACTTCGCGGTGCAGTGGAGGGTCAAGCCCGACGGGCTCGGCGATTTCCTGTTCAACATCCAGGCGCCGGAAGGCACGGTGAAGGCGGTCGCCGAAAGCGCGATGCGCGAGGTGATCGGCCGCTCGCAGATCCAGCCGATCCTGACCGGCGCGCGGCAGAATATCGAAACCGCGGTGCACGACCTGGTGCAGAAGACGCTCGACGATTACGGCGCGGGCGTCCAGATCGATCAGGTGCAGATGCAGAAGGTCGATCCGGCTTCGCAGGTGATCGACGCCTTCCGCGACGTGCAGGCGGCGCGCGCCGACCTTGAGCGCGCGCAGAACGAGGCGCAGACCTACGCCAACCGCATATTGCCGGAAGCCCGCGGTCGCGTCGCCCAGATCACACAGAACGCGGAAGCCTATCGCGAGCAGACCGTCGCCGAAGCCAAGGGCCAGACCTCGCGCTTCCTGCAGATCTACGACGAATACAGGAAGGCGCCGCAGGTCACGCGCCAGCGTCTCTACCTCGAGACGATGGAGCGGCTGTTCGGCGGCACCGACAAGATCATTCTGGATTCCGGCGTCGGTGCCGGAAACAGCGGCGGGGTGGTGCCGTATCTGCCGCTCAACGAATTGACGCGGCCGCGGCCGGCGACGCCGGCGCAGCCGCAAGCGCGCACGGGAGGCACCCAATGAAGCTCGGTTTTGTCGGCGGTGTCATCGTCGTCCTGCTCGTGCTCGCGGGCGTGGTCGCCTACAGCACGCTCTTCGGGGTTCCCCAGACGCAGCAGGCTCTGGTGCTGCGCTTCGGCAATCCGGTGCGCGTGATTTCCGAGCCGGGGCTGAGTTACAAAATGCCGTTCATCGACAACGTGGTCTATGTCGACAAGCGGATTCTCGATCTCGAAAATCCGGCGCAGGAAATCATCGCCTCCGACCAGAAGCGGCTCGTGGTCGACGCCTTCGCGCGCTACAAGATCGTCAATCCGCTGCGCTATTATCAGACGCTCGGCTCGCTCGCCGGCGCCAATTCCCAACTCGGCACATTGCTCAACGCGGGCCTTCGCCGCGTGCTCGGCGAAGCGACCTTCACCCATGTCGTGCGCGACGACCGTGCGGCGCTGATGGGCCGCATCCGCGAAGGGCTCGATCGCGACGCGCAGCCTTACGGCATCCAGGTGGTCGACGTGCGCATCCGCAGAGCCGATCTGCCCGAGCAGAACAGTCAGGCGGTCTACCAGCGCATGCAGACCGAGCGTCAGCGCGAGGCGGCGGAATTCCGTGCGCTGGGCGCGCAGCGCGCGCAGGAAATCCGCTCGCGCGCCGATCGCGACGTCACGGTGCTGGTCGCCGACGCGACCTCGAGCGCGGAAAAGATCCGCGGCGAGGGCGACGCCGAACGCAACCGGATCTTCGCCGATGCGTTCAACCGCGATCCCGATTTCTTCTCCTTCTATCGCTCGATGCAGGCGTATGAAACGGGCCTGCGCTCCAACGACACCCGCATGCTGCTCAAGTCGGATTCGGAATTCTTCCGCTATTTCGTCGACCCGAGCGGCAAGCGTGAGGCGGCGCCGGCGGGAACCGCGGCGACACCGGCGCGCTAGCGCATGATCCCGAAAAGTGGATACCGGCTCCCGCCTTCGCGAAGCCCGCTTCGGCGGGCGAAGGAAGGTCGGATAAGATCATGCGCCAAGGAAGCTGATTGGCTCAGCCAAGAAAATCAGGTTCTGATTCAACAGAATCGATAAAGGGCGGAAACGGGGCGTGGGGCGTCTAAGGGAATGACGGATTTTGTTGTGGCGCTCGGGCTTGTCTTCGTCATTGAAGGATTGCTGTTCGCGGCGTTTCCCGACCTTGCCAAGAAGGCATTGCAGAGCGTGACCGAGGCGCCCGATCAGTTCCTGCGAATCGTTGGGATTTCGTCCGCGGTCGTCGGTGTTGTTCTGATATGGCTGATCCGCGGATAGGCGGGCGACCTGACGAAACATCAAGGAAAAGTGCGTCGACGGGCCGCTTTTCCGCCGCAATCGGACCCACGCTCGTGTCCAGAATCCGAAGTTCGCCCGATTCTGCAGCAGCCTCGGCAGCGAACTTCGGATTCTAAAGGACACGAGCCATGTTATATTTCTCTGGTGTGGTTTGGTTCAGAAGGTACCTGAACGGACCCGAAGCGAGGACTTAGGGACCTTCTGAACCACCACACCAGTGCGGCTCTTGCGCCGCCGCCACGACGGGGGCAGTGTCTCGCAAAAGCCCGTCTTTCAGGAGACTTCAAGCCCATGTCGCTCAAGCAATTGGCCGGCTCGCTCAACATCACTCGCGCTTTTCCCCGCCCGATGGTTGCCGCCTTTGCCGCGGCCGTGATCGTCCTGTCGGTGCTCGGCGGCAGCGCGCTGGCGCGCGGCCCGGAGAACATCGCCGATGTCGCCGAGAATGTGATCGAGGCGGTGGTGAATATCTCGACCTCGCAGACGCTCGATGCGTCGTCGCGCGGCGGCGGCTCCGGCGGCTCCGGCGGCTCCGGCCGCAACGGGCGCGGTGGCGGCGGCGAAGCGACGCCGCAGGTTCCGCCCGGCTCGCCGTTCGAGGATTTCTTCGAGGAATTCTTCAAGAACCGCCGCGGCCCCGGCGGTCAGGGCGAGAACAACCAGCGCCCGAATACGCCGCGCCGCGTCAATTCGCTCGGCTCCGGCTTCGTGATCGATTCGTCCGGCATCGTGGTCACCAACAATCACGTCATCTCGGAAGCGGACGAAGTCACCGTTGTCTTCACCGACGGCACGCGCCTGAAAGCCGAAATCGTTGGCCGCGACCAGAAGACCGATCTCGCGGTGCTGCGGGTCAAGCCGACCAAGCCGCTCAAGGCCGTGAAGTTCGGCGATTCCGACAAGGTGCGCCTGGGCGAATGGGTGATCGCGATCGGCAATCCGTTCTCGCTCGGCGGCTCGGTCACCGCCGGCATCGTGTCGGCGCGCAACCGCGACATCAATTCGGGACCTTACGACAACTACATCCAGACCGACGCCGCGATTAACCGCGGCAATTCCGGCGGACCGCTGTTCAATCTCGACGGTGACGTGATCGGCGTGAATACCGCGATCATCTCGCCCTCCGGCGGTTCGATCGGCATCGGCTTCGCGGTGCCGGCCAAGACCGTGATCGGCGTGATCGACCAGCTGCGCCAGTTCGGCGAGACGCGCCGCGGCTGGCTCGGCGTGCGCATCCAGCAGGTGACCGATGACATCGCCGAGAGCCTGGGTCTTAAGGCAACGCGCGGTGCGCTGATCGCCGGCATCGACGACAAGGGCCCGGCCAAGCCCGCCGGCATCGAGCCAGGTGACGTCGTGATCAAGTTCGACGGCAAGGACATCAAGGAAATGCGCGACCTGCCGCGCACCGTCGCCGACACGCCGGTCGGCAAGGATGTCGAGGTCATCATCATCCGCAAGGGCAAGGAAGAAAAGAAGATCGTGAAGCTCGGCCGGCTCGAGGACGGTGAGAAGCCGGTGCAGGCATCCGCCAAGAGCTCGACGCCGCAGGACAAGGAAAAGACCGTCGTCAAGAAATCGCTCGGCCTCGACCTCGCCAACCTGAACGACGATCTGCGCAAGAAGTACAAGATCAAGGACTCGGTGAAGGGCGGCGTGGTCATCACCGGCGTCGACCAGAATTCGAACGCGGCGGAGAAACGGCTCTCGGCCGGCGACGTCGTGGTCGAGATCGCGCAGGAAGCGGTCGCCAGTGCCGACGATCTGCAGAAGAAGGTCGACAAGCTGAAGAAGGACGGCCGCAAGACCGCGCTTCTCCTGGTCGCCAATGCCGCCGGCGAATTGCGCTTCGTGGCGCTGAGTTTGCAGTAAGCAAACGGCGCGTGACGACGTCGCAACTAAACAAGCTGTCATCGCCCGCGAAAGCGAGAGCTTTGCATAAGTGAACAACGTTCACGAT
>CAYJNT010000173.1:0-7441 GCA_964370945.1 uncultured Hyphomicrobiales bacterium
GCACGCGTTATTCCGCCGCGATCAGCGGCGCGTCGTCGATGAAGCCGCCGGATTGCCGCCGCCACAAGGTGGCGTAGTGGCCGTCGGCGGCGAGCAATTCGTCATGCGTGCCCTGTTCGACAATGCGGCCCTTGTCGAGCACCACGAGCCGGTCCATGCGCGCGATGGTCGAGAGCCTATGCGCGATCGCGATCACGGTCTTGCCTTCCATCAGGTCGCCGAGGCTCGACTGGATCGCGGCCTCGACTTCGGAATCGAGCGCCGAGGTCGCCTCGTCGAGCACCAGGATCGGCGCGTTCTTCAGGATCACGCGCGCAATGGCGACGCGCTGGCGTTGGCCACCGGACAGCTTCACCCCGCGCTCGCCGACCTGCGCGTCGTAGCCGCGCCGGCCCTTCCAGTCTTCGAGATCGACAATGAAGTCATGCGCATGCGCGAGTTTTGCCGCCGCCATGACCTCGGCGTCGCTCGCGCTCGGCAGGCCATAGCGGATATTGTCGCGGATCGAGCGGTGCAACAGCGAGGTATCCTGTGTCACCACCGAAATCTGCGTGCGCAGGGATTCCTGCGTCACCTTGGCAATGTCCTGGCCGTCGATCAGGATGTGCCCGCCTTCGAGCTCGAAGAAGCGCAGCAGCACATTGACCAAGGTGGACTTGCCCGCGCCGGAACGGCCCACAAGGCCGAGCTTCTCGCCCGGCTTCACCGTCAGCGAGAGCGCATCGATCACGCCTTTCTCGCTGCCATAACCGAAGCGGATATCGTCGAAGCGGATCTCGCCGCGTGACACCACAAGCGGCTTGGCGTCCGGCTTGTCAGCCAGGCCCAAGGGCTTTGCGATCGCGCTCATGCCTTCCTGCACCACCCCGACATTCTCGAAGATATCGGTGACCTGCATGGCGACCCAGCCGGCAATGGCGGCGATCTGCCAGGCGAGCGGCAACGCCATCGCCACGGTGCCGACCTCGACCAGGCCTTGCGTCCACAGATAGATCGCGATGCCTGCGGTCGAGGTCACCATCATGGCATTGAGCGTTGCGAGGGTGAGGCTGAACAGCGTGTTGAGCCGCAGCGAGGCGTGGAACAGACCGTTATGCATCTCCACCGCCGAGCGCACATAGGCGTCCTCCTCGCGTGCGCGCGCGAACAGTTTCAGCGTGAGGATATTTGTGTATGTATCGACAATACGTCCGGTGACGATCGAGCGCGCCTCCGACACGTCGGTCGAGCGCTGGCGCATGCGCGGCACCAGAATGCGCAGCATCACGGCGTAGGCGACGAACCAGAGCGTGATCGGCAGCGCCAGCCAGGTGTCGGCGGAAGCGAGCAACAGGATAGCGCTGGTGCCGTAGACCATGATGTACCAGACCGCCGTGATCAGCGAGACCAGGCTTTGGCGCAAGGCCGGCCCGGTCTGCATCACCTTGTTGGCGATGCGGCCGGCGAAATCGTTCTGGAAGAACGCCCAGCTCTGGCGCACCACGTGCCAGTGATTCTGCCAGCGGACCATGTTGGTCACGTTGGCCGCGATCGCCTGGTTGGCGATGAGGTTCTGCGCGGTGATAGCAAGCGGGCGGCCGACAAGCAGCACCAACGCCATGCCGGCGAGGATATGCCATTGCTCGGCGAGCAGCGTCTTCGGGTCGCTGGCGGTGATCAGCGTGACCACATGGCCCATGAAAACGGGAATGGTGGCGTCGAACAAGGCGACGATGAAGCCCGCGACGAACAGCATCGCGAACAGCCCTTTGGCTTGGCGCGCAAAATGCCAATAAAAGCCGATCAGCGTCGCCGGCGGCTCCGCTTGCTGCGGCGTCTGTGTCGGCGCCAGGATTTTCTCAAATCGCTTCAACATGGACGTAAACGAATCGGCAGACGGCAAAAGCGGCGCTGGACGCGCCGCTTCGCACCGGTTTTCGGGTTCGGATGCCTATAATTTAGGCGCGCATCGTGACCATACGATGGCGGGCGCGAAAGAAACAGCGCCAGGGAGGAATGTCAGCTCTTCTCCAGCGCGCGACTGAGCCGTTTGCTGAGCAGCCAGAACAGCCCGACGAACACGATCAAGGCGCCTATGCTCATGCGCGATGCGGCGTCACTGATCACTTTGTCGGTGAGGTGGCTGAACGCATAGCCCGCCGAAATGATGGTCACCGACCACAGCCCGGCCGATACAAAGTTGAGCGCCAGAAAGGTTGCCGCCGGGACACTGGAGATCCCGAATGCGAAGCCGGCGAGGTTGCGGACTCCGTAGACATAGCGGTGAACGAAGATCAGCCACAGGTAATGGCGCGTGACGAGGCGCTCGGTGTCTTGCAATGCGCGTTCGATGCGCGGGAATGACGAGAGCCATCGCGTTCCGAAGCGGCGGCCGACCCAAAACCGGAACGCGTCGCCGGCAAAGCCGCCGAGCCAGCAGACCAGAACCAGCTTGCCCCAGCTGAACGCGCCGAGATAAGCCGCAACGCCCGCAAGCAGCACCACGAAGCTGTTGCCCAGCGCCCAGCCGAATACGAAGCCATAGGCCAGTTCGCCGTGGGTGCGGATGAGCTCGAGGAGCTGGTTCAGGTCCGTGGGGATCACGCTATTTCACCAATCCGAAGCTGCGCGGCAACCACATATAGACTTCCGGGACATAGGTCACGAACAACAGGACCACACATGTGCAGGCCAATAATGGCAGCAATGGCGCGATGATCTTCTCCATCGGCAGTTTGGCGACCTTGAGGGCAACGAACAAGGCGGTGCCGACCGGCGGGGTGGTGAGGCCGAAGGCGAGGTTGATGACCATGATCAGGCCGAGATGCACCGGGTCGAGCCCGAATTTCACTGCCAGCGGCAACAGCATCGGCACCAGCATGATCAGGGCCGGCGTCATGTCGATGAACATGCCGATCACCAGCAGGAACACGTTCAGGATCAGCAGGAATGCCCACTTGCTGTCGATCAGATTGAAGAAATTTGTCGCCAGCATGGTTGGCAGATTCTCGTAGGTGAGAATCCAGGCGAACACCGAGCAGGTGGCGATCAGCATCATCACCACGGCATTGGTGAGCACGCATTCCCAGAGGATTTCCGGCAATTCGGAAATCTTGATCTCCTTGTAGATGAACACGGTGATGATCAGCGCATAGACCGACGCCGCGGCACCCGCTTCCGTGGCAGTGAAGACGCCGGTGATGATGCCGCCGAGGATGATCACCATGGTGAACACGCCGGCCATGCCGTCAAGCACACGGACAATCTTCTCGCGGGTTTTAAGCTTGGGCAGCGTCTTCTGATGATAGAGCTTGCCGTGAATGAGGGACGCGCCCATCAGCGATACGCCGATCATCACGCCGGGCACGACGCCGGCGAGGAATAAAGCCGCGATCGAGACATTGCCGGCGACATGCGCGAACACGATCATGCCGATCGAGGGCGGGATGATCGGGCCCATGGTCGCCGAGGTGAGCACGATGGCGGTGGCGAAGCGGCGCGTATAGCCGTCCTTCTCCATCGCGGGGATCATCATGCCGCCGATGGTGGAGACTTCCGCGACCGCCGAGCCGGTCACGCCGCCGAAGAACATCGACGACACGCACACGATCTGCGCCAGCGCGCCGGGAAGCCAGCCGACCAGCACCTCGGCCATCAGCACGATGCGCCGCGCGATGCCGCCGCGCGCCATCAGGACGCCGGCGAATACGAAGAAGATCACCGCCAGCAACGGGAAGGTGTTGATCGCCGTCAGCATGCGCTGGACGATGGTGGCGTTGTCGACGCCGGGAAGAAGAAGCGTCGCGATGACGGTGGAGACACCGACCGCGAAGGCGATCGGAAGCCCGACCATGGTGAGGATGGCGAAGGCGAGACCGAGGATGACGAGTGTCATGGCTCAGTCCACCGTCTGGCCGGTCAGCGCGGCGGCTTCCGGCCGCACGATCTCGTCGACCAGCACCTTGACCGAGAACAGCATGATCAGGAAGCCGGAGATCGGCATCGCCGGGTAATACCAATAGTTCGTATAGGGGATGGTCTCCATCAGGTCGCTGCCGAAATCCTGCACGAAGACGATGCCGTACCGGAACACGATCCAGCCGAAACCGAAAATCAGCAGGGTCAGAAACGCGCCGAGCACGCGCCGCACCTTTTTCGGCAGCGCATTGAACAGCACGTCGAAGCCGACATGCTCGCGCCGGAGCACGCAAGCCGCGGCGCCGAGGAACGACACCCAGATCAGCAGATAGCGCGGTACTTCCTCGGTCCACGACACCGCCTGGCCGAAGCCGTAGCGGAAGATGACCGCCAGGACCACGATGACGAAAATCGCGATTGTCAGCACGATGCAGAACAGCCGCAGGGCGGCGGCCGTCAGCGCGATGAGGCGATCGAAAGCCTGGAGCAAGGTCACGGGTAATCCCCTAACGAAAGGGCGGCGAAATTCGCCGCCCTTTCATGTCCGTGTTGCGAACGTCAGAAGTTCTTCTGACTGTCCAGAATGAACGCGATCGTCTTCTCGACGCCGAGCCGCTTGCCTTCCTCGGCCACCAGGCCCGACACCGCCTTCACGAACGGCGCCTTGTCGGGCGAGATGATCTCCGTGAACTTGGCCTTCAGCGCCTCGATGTCCTTCACTTCCGAGATTTTCCACGCACCGCGCATATAGGCCTGCGTGCGCGCACCCGCCTCGAGCACAGCCTTCTGCTGGTCGGGATTGAGCTGATTCCAGAGCTTCATCGACATCGCGATCACGTCCGGAATGCGCATGTGTTCGTCGAGGGTGTAATATTTCGACACCTCGTAGAACTTCTTGGCGACAACGGACGGATGGTTGTTCTCCGCACCGTCCACCACGCCGGTCTGCAGCGCGGTATAGAGCTCCGCCCAGGCCACTGGCACGCCGGTCGCACCCAGCGACTTCATGGTGTTCACCATCACCGGCGACGCCATGACGCGGATCTTCTGGCCTTTCAGATCGTCGGGCGAGCGCACGGCTTTCTGCGTGAAGAAATTGCGCGAGCCGGAATCGATGTAGCCGATGATCTTGATGCCCTTGGCTTCCATCTGCTTGGCGATTTCCTGTGCCGGCGGCTGCGCCAGGAACCACCAGAAATGCGTCTCGTTCTTGAACAGGAACGGCAGCGAATACATGTCCATCGCCGGCAGCACCTGATTGAGATTCGATGCCGAGACGGTGGTGAAGCCGATGGTGCCGTTGCGCACGCTTTGCACATTGGCGACCGCGTCGCCGAGCTGGGTGTTGTGATAGACCTCGACCTTGACGCTACCCTTGGTCAGGATGCCGACTTCCTCGCCGAAATATTTTTCGGCGTAGCTCGACGGATGCTCGACCGGCTGGATGCCGGAATATTTGGTGACGACTTGTGCATGGGCCGGAGCCGAAGCCACGAACAATGCCGCAAGCAGGCTGAGTGTCAGTCTCATGAGGAACCTCCCGTTGTAACTTTCTTGTTAATTGCGGCCACGTTAGGCGGCGCGCGGCCACGCTGTCAAAGCGATATTGGCGGCCGTCAGCCGCATCCCCACCCCGCGGCATGTGGGCCGGGACTATGATCCAAAGTGACGACGTTTGCGGCGGTGCAACCGAAACAAACCGGATTGCAACGCCGGCTCGCAACCAAGGCGGGCAATCCCCTCAGAGCTGCCGGAATACCACGCCCGCGACCAGTAAAAGGAATGCGACGGCGAGCATATTGAAGACATGCGGATTGAGCGCCGGGATCGAAAGGCCGGCATAACGCATGAGGAGTGCCAGCACCCCCAGAATGACTGAAATTGCAAACACCACCATGGTCGGGGGTGTCAGGATGAATCCACCGCGGCGAACGGCCATTTGAGCCTCCCAGTTTTGTCCAGGGAGCTATCTTAGGCCGTTTGGATGACAGGGACGAGGGCGGTTTGGGGTTTAACCGGTGTGGCGGTTCAGACGTTCCCCGGGGACGCTAGCCGCAGGGTTTTCCGGCGACGATTTCGCCTGCGACCCGCTCGGCGATCGCGTCCTTCACATTCACTCGGAAATCCTCGGGTGTGACGTAGCCGCGGCCGTAGATTTCGCGCGTCAGGCGCTCGATCTTCACGTCGTCGGCGGTCGACCAGGCCTTCCTGATATGGCGCGCGCCGGCTTCGCCGAACGATGCGGGATAACCGCGCTCTTGCGTGTCACGCTGCTCATAATAATAGCTCAGGCTCGAGATCAGCTTGGCGCGGTCGTCGCCGCCGCAAAAGCCGGACCAGGCGCCGTCGAGGGCGGCGAGCGCATTCGCGCGCGCGGTCTTGCGCGTCTGATCGTGGATGGCCTCGTTCGCGGCCCACGGCTCCCCGCGTCTCTGCGACATGTTGAATTCGCGCGGCAGATTGAATTCGCGCGGGCGCTGTTCGCTGGCCAGCGGTTTGATCGCCGTGACGGCCGCGACCACGATATTTGCAAGAAAGAAGCCGCCGAGGAAAAAGAGGATGAGTCTCATCGCGCGATAGGCCCCAAATGCGTCTCCTGCCTGCCGTCATGACGACATTCGGCAAGGTGCGGGTTTTCTATCGCAAGCGCTTCACGCGCACATTAAAAGCGCGCGCAAAGGAGCAAATCCTCGCAATCATCGTAAGCAGGGGATTAACGGGATTACGGAAAAGCCGGTCGCGTAACCAAATGTCATGCCCCCCGCATCTCGGGTAAGCCCGAGATGCGCGGGCGAAGACAGCTGTGCGGAGTGTGATGCCTACTGCTCGCCGCCGATGAAGCCGGCGATTTTCCAGTCGGCGCCTTCCTTGATGTAGCAGAGCTGGTCGTTGCCGAGCGGCGCGATGGCCTCGCCCGCGACATAACCGATCTTGCCGGACGGCGTGACGATCTTGAGCATCGGCGCCTGGTTCTGCGCGGTCGGCGGGGCCTGGTCGGGCATCACGCGCACGAAATGCAGGCCAAGCTTTTCGGTGACCGGCGCCTTCGGCTGCGGCGAGCCGCGCACTTCGACGCCGTCCGCGAGCGGGAAGCCCCAGTCGCCCGGATCGGTCTGCGTCGCCTTGGCGACCTCCTCGAGATCCTTTTCCTCGAAGGCCGGATCGGCCGGCGCGCAGATCACGCCCTGCTTCTCGGTAAAGGGCATCCCGGTCGGATCGGCGGCGTAACCCATCAGAATGTCCCAGCCATCCGACTCCTTTTTGGCCAGACCGAGCGCGGCCGCGAGATTGTCGGCGCCGCTTTTCTTCTTGTCGGCCTTGTCGCCGTTTTCACCTTCCCAGAAGTAGCCCTGCGCGACGACGAGCTTTGCGAGCGCGGCGCGGTCTTTTTTCTGCGCGGCTTCGCCGAGCTGCTTGCGGAAGGCCTCGAAGGTGGGGTCGCTCACCGGCACCGGCAATTTCAGCGCAACGGTCTTGTAGGGTTTCGGCGGCGCGGCCTTCGGCGCAGCCTGTTGCTGCGGCGGGCGCTGCGGCTGTTGCGCGG
>CAYJNT010000174.1:0-7383 GCA_964370945.1 uncultured Hyphomicrobiales bacterium
TCCTGCGGCGTGCGGATGCCGGCGACCACGTCCTCGCCCTGGGCGTTGATCAGGAATTCGCCGTAGAGCTTCTTCTCGCCGGTCGACGGATTGCGCGTGAAGGCGACGCCGGTTGCGGAATCATCGCCGAGATTGCCGAACACCATGGCCTGCACGTTGACCGCGGTGCCCCAGCTTTCGGGGATATTGTGGAGTTTGCGATAGGTGTTGGCGCGCGCATTCATCCAGGAGCCGAACACCGCGCCGACCGCGCCCCATAGCTGCTCCTGCGGGTCCTGCGGGAACGGCTTGCCGAGCTCCTGCTGCACGCGCTCCTTGTAGCGCGTCACGAGCTCGCTCCAATCCTCGGCGGTGAGATCGGTGTCGAGGTTGTAGGCGTTCTTGTCCTTGTGCTCTTCAAGGATTTCCTCGAAATGATGGTGCTCGATGCCGAGCACCACATCCGAATACATGGTGATGAAACGGCGATAGGAATCGAAGGCAAAGCGGCGGTCGCCGGATTGCGTCGCCAGGGCGTCGACGGTCTGATCGTTGAGGCCGAGATTGAGCACCGTATCCATCATGCCCGGCATCGAGGCGCGCGCCCCGGAGCGCACCGAAACGAGCAATGGATTTTTGGAATCACCGAAGACCTTTCCGGTCAGCTTGCCGACATGCGCCAGCGCGGCCGCGACCTGCGCTTTCAAGTCATCGGGATAGCGCTTCTCGTTGGCGTAATAGTAGGTGCAGACTTCGGTCGTGATGGTGAACCCGGGTGGCACCGGCAGGCCGAGATTGGCCATTTCGGCAAGGTTCGCGCCCTTGCCGCCCAACAGATTTTTCATATCCGCTTTGCCTTCGGCCTTGCCGTCGCCGAAGGTGTAGACCCACTTCGCCATCATGCCTGTCCCGGTTGGCTCCGATTCCGGCCTGTCTTTGGCCGGTTTTGGATGTTCTTTCAACCGGAACAAAAGCATGAGTGGAAGCCTGATTTTCCGGGCTTTTCACCGCCTATTTGAAGATGCCGAGCCCCAACAGACCGACGAGGATGAGGTAGATGGCAACGATGAAGTTGAGCAGCCGCGGCATGATCAGGATCAGAACGCCCGCGATCAAAGCCACGATCGGCTGCAGATTTGCCAAGGTGATGGTCATGAAACGTCTCCGCAATGTGTGACGGCATTTAACGGCGAAAGCCATCTCACGGTTCCGCCGCGCGGAGAGACCCTAGGCAAGTTCATGACCGGTGCAAGACAACGGCGGGCGTTATCCAGCGCCGCTTTGGCTGCCAAACATCTTGACTCAGGCGCGGCCGCGCGGTCCGCTTGCAGCATAGCCGGAATTGCCCGGCCGATTGGGGGGCACCATGCCGAAGCTCAATGCACCGACACAGGTCATGTTTCTGGTTTCGCTTGTGATCGTTTTGCTCGCCATCATCGGATTGTTCGTCAACATCCCCGTCATCAGCATGTACGCGTTCTGGGTCGCGGTGCTCGGCTATGTCGTGCTCGCTGCCGGCTGCGTGCTGAAGGGGGTGTAGCGCGACTCCGTGTCCCGGATGCGGCGCAGCGCCCGGGACACGTTTACCCCTCGATCTTCGAAAAATCCGCAACCGCCCGTGTCGCCTCGCGGATCTGATTGAGCAGCTTGAGGCGGTTGGCGCGCAGGGCCTTATCGTCGGCATTGACGGTGACTTTGTCGAAGAAGGCATCGACGGCAGGGCGCAGTTTCGCCATCGCGCTCATCGCGGCGGCGAAATCTTCCCTGGCAATGGCCGCGCCGGCCTCGCTGATGGCGACACCGATCGCGTTGGCCAGCACCTTTTCCTCGTCCTGCTGCAGAAGGCTTGCATCCGGCGCGTCAGTATAGGAGGTCTTGTCATTCTTCTCCTCGATGCGGATGATATTGACCGCGCGCTTGAAACCCGCGAGCAGATTCTTGCCGTCGTCGCCATCGAGGAATTTTCCAAGCGCCTCGACCCGCTGCACGATTGCGACAATATCGTCCTGGCCCGGAAGCGCGAAAACCGCGTCCACGAGATCGTGACGCGCGCCCTGGTCGCGCAACTGCACTTTCAGCCGGTCGGCCACGAATTCGCGCAGCTCCGCGCCAGTCAGCGCATCGAAACTCGCCTTGATGCCATCGAGGTCCGATTTGCCTTTTCCGCCGCCAAGCGATTCCAGGACAAATTTGTTACCTTGATCGATATAGCCCTCGGTCGCGTCGCCGAAAATGCCGGTGAGATTGGCGCGGATGTTGTTGTTGAGCAGGATGCGGATGACGCCAAGCGCCGCGCGCCGCAGCGCATAAGGGTCTTTCGATCCGGTCGGCTTCTCGCCAATCGCCCAGAAACCTACCAGCGCGTCGATCTTGTCGGCGAGCGCCACCGCGATCGCCACCGGATCGGACGGCACGCGGTCATTCGGACCGAGCGGCTTGTAATGATCCTCGCAAGTCCCGGCGACCGCTTTGTCCTCGCCCTGCGCCAGCGCGTAGTATTTCCCCATCAGACCTTGCAATTCGGGGAATTCGCCGACCACTTCGGTCAGCAGGTCCGCCTTGGCGAGCCGCGCCGCGCGTTCGGTGAGTTTCGCGTCGGCTTTCACGACAGGCGCAAGCAGCACGGCGAGTTTCACGATCCGGCCGATCCGTTGCTGCTGCGTGCCGAGCTTTTCGTGGAAGACGATGCCCGCAAAGCGCGGCAGCCGCTCTTCGAGCCTGGTCTTGAGATCGGTGTCATAGAAGAATTTCGCATCCGACAGCCGGGCGCGGATGACGCGCTCATTGCCGGCGACGATCGCCTTGCCGCCGTCCGACGCCTCGATATTGGTCACCATGATGAACCGATTGGCGAGCGCGCCGTCGCGCTTCTTCACCACAAAGCATTTCTGGTTGTTGCGGATGGTGGTGCGCACGACTTCCGGCGGTATCGACAGGAAGCTCTCGTCGAACGATCCCATCAGAACCACCGGCCATTCGACCAGGCCGGACGTCTCGACCAGCAAGCCTTGGTCCTCGACCAGTTCGTAGCCTTGCGCGAAGCTCAGATTTTTCGCCTCGGTCAGGATGATCTCCTGACGGCGAGCCGGATCGACGATGACCTTCGCCTTTTCGAGTTTCGCCATCCAGTCATCCTGGCGGCGCACCTCGATCGCGCCCGGCGCCATGAAACGGTGGCCATAGGTCGTGTGCCCGGCCGCGACGCCGCCGATTTCGAATTTCACAACTTCCGGATCTTCCGTTTCCGGACCAAACATCGCGACTATCGAGTGCAACGGACGCACCCAATTGAGCGCGCCGGGTTGCGCGGATGGCGCGCCCCAGCGCATGGATTTCGGCCAGGGAAAATTACGCACGATGTCGGGGATCATCTCGGCAATCACCTGGATGGCGGCGCGGCCGGGCTTCTCCACGATGGCGACATAGAAGTCGCCTTTCTTGGGATCTTTCTCGACCTTCGCCTCGTTGATCGATGTCAATCCCGCGCTCTTGAGAAAGCCCGCGATCGCGCCTTCCGGCGCGCCGACGCGCGGGCCCTTCTTTTCCTCGTGCACGTCCGGCTGCTTGACCGGAATGCCGTGCACGGTGAGCGCAAGACGGCGCGGCGTGGCAAAAGCCTTGGCGCCCTCGTACACGAGCCCGGCCTCGATCAGGCGATCGGTGACGAGCTTTTTCAAATCCTCCGCCGCGCGTGGCTGCATGCGCGCGGGGATCTCTTCCGAGAAAAATTCGAGCAGGAGATCGGGCATCGTCTTGCTTTCACCCTCCCCTGGAGGGGGAGGGTCGGCGCGCCAACGGGTCCGCGCGAAGCGTGGCCCGATGACAGGCTCCGCGCGCCCTCTTCTCCCCTCCCCCTTGTGGGGAGGGGTCGGGGGTGGGGGTCGTAGCTATTGCATTCACGATCTCGACAAGCACGCCGTCAATGTTCGACAGCACGTCGTTGTTCCAGAAACGCAAAACACGGTAGCCGTCCGCTTCAAGTCGTTGCGTTCGTTTCTGATCGGCGGAAACATTCTCCGCATGTTGTCCACCATCGACTTCAATAATGACTCTGCATCGATGGCAGGCGAAATCAGCGATGTAAGGGCCAATGCGAACTTGCCGCCGGAAGTGAGTACCGGTCAGTGGCAGGCGCTTCCTGAGATGCAGCCAAAGTTTTCGCTCGGCATCCGTCGGCTCTCGACGCATTTGTCGGGCACTTTCACGCTGAGACGCCGGGATTGAACGGTCGGCTCGCGTCCACATCCGCTGCTCGTTTTGCCTCGCGACCATTCGTCCCTCTCGACCCCCACCCCTAACCCCTCCCCACAAGGGGGAGGGGAAACTCAACAGCGCCACCATTCACCCCGCCCCGCCCGCTTGCGTGGCGAGCCAGGCCGCGCCGCAGGCTTTCGCGAGTTCGCGCACGCGCAAGATGTAGCTCTGGCGCTCGGTGACCGAAATCACGCCGCGCGCGTCGAGCAGATTGAACACATGGCTCGCCTTGATGCATTGGTCGTAAGCCGGCAGCGCCATCAGGTGGCGCTCTTTTTTCCCGGGCTCTTTTTCGTTTTTTTGCCATCCGGCGTCGAGATATTTCCGGCACGCGGATTCCGCCATCTTGAATTGCTCGAACAGCATCGCGGTGTCGGAATGCTCGAAATTGTGCCGCGAATATTCCTCTTCGGCCTGCAGGAACACGTCGCCGTAGGTGACCTTCTGCGCGCCGTCGCGGCCGTTGAAATTCAGATCATAGACGCGGTCGACGCCCTGCACATACATCGCGAGCCGTTCGAGGCCGTAAGTGAGCTCACCCGCCACCGGCGCACATTCGAAACCGGCGACCTGCTGGAAGTAGGTGAACTGGCTGACTTCCATTCCGTCGCACCAGCATTCCCAGCCGAGCCCCCAGGCGCCGAGCGTCGGGCTTTCCCAGTCGTCCTCGACGAAGCGGATGTCATGCAGCCTGGAATCGATGCCGATGGCGGTGAGCGACTTCAGATAGAGATCCTGGATGTCGTCCGGCGACGGCTTCAGGATCACCTGGAACTGATAATAATGCTGCAGGCGGTTCGGGTTCTCGCCGTAGCGGCCATCCTTCGGCCGGCGCGAGGGCTGCACATAGGCCGCGTTCCATGGCTTGGGTCCGAGCGCCCGCAAAGTCGTCGCCGGATGGAACGTGCCGGCGCCGACTTCCATGTCATAGGGCTGCAGGATCACGCAGCCGTAATCGGCCCAGAAACGCTGCAGCGTCAGGATCAGACCCTGGAACGATCGCTCGGGCCGCATATGAGGGGGCGTGCCGGCCTCGGTCATCGCGCGGAATCATTTCGCTTTCATGGGGAAACGCGCGCGGAACCTAAAGGCCCCGAATCGGGGGGTCAAGGCGCGGATTCACCATGTTTCCTAAGCCATCGGAAAGAAGCCGCCGCCAAAATCCGTAAACGGGACTTTGACGCGGAGGTTCAAAATGTTCGCATTTGAGATGGTCGGCGCGATCCTGGTCGTGCTGTTTTTCGCGGCCCTGATCGACAGCAGGCCGCGCCCCAATCACTGACCGGTTGTTGAGTTAAGTTCTTGGCGCCGTGGTTACCGGGACGTAACCGCGCGCCGTGGTGGTGCCAGCCTGCCACCCGCATGCCCTCCCGCGAAGGCAATGTTCCGCCCGTCTTTCGTTGAACCGCCCGCACGCCCGCGGCGACGCAAGATCGGGGGAGAACATCAGGGAGAGGTCCCATGTTCGCGCTACTGGCTTATTCCTTCATCACACTCTTCACCAGCGTCGCGCTTTACGGCCATGTCGTGCTGTTTCGCGACATCTTCTCGGGCGGCTCGTCCGGGAAGGCCGAGATCAAACAGATTCCACACTACAGCGGTCTGCACAAAGCGGCCTGACGAGCGACTTTGCATGCGACGTAGGTTTAATGGCCTTCGAAGGTCATGAGCGTGCGCACCGGCACGCTCATCTTGCGCAGCTTGTCGGCGCCGCCGAGCTCCGGCAGATCGACCATGAAACAGGCGGCGACGACGTCAGCGCCCATCTGGCGCAGGAGCTTCACCGCGCCTTCGGCGGTGCCGCCGGTCGCGATCAGGTCATCGACCATGATCACGCGCTCACCCTTGGTGACGGCGTCCTCGTGCATTTCCATCTCGTCGATGCCGTATTCCAGCGAGTAGGCGATCCGCACGCTCTTATGCGGCAGCTTCCCCTTCTTGCGGATCGGAATGAAACCGGCCGAGAGCTGGTGCGCCACCGCGCCGCCGATGATGAAGCCGCGCGCTTCCATGCCCGCGATCTTGTCGATTTTCGATCCCGCCCAGGGCTGCACCAGTTCGTCGATCGCGCGACGGAACGCGCGCGGATTGCCGAGCAGCGTCGTGATATCGCGGAACATGATCCCCGGCTTCGGATAGTCCGGAATGGTGCGGATCGACGCCTTGAGGTCGTTTTCGAGGACGGGATTGGTGGTCATGGTCATTCTCTTTGAAAGCTCGCAGCGTTTCTACACGTGATGGCGCGTTTTGTCATCGCAAGTCGGGTACACCCGACTTGCGACACTCAACTACGCGCAACTCGGGCATGCCCGAGTTGCGTTGCCTTCAGGCCTTTCCAAGTATCCGGCCCGCGACTGCATCGAGCTTCTTGAGCAAAGCCGGGTCACGGAATTCCGGCGCCGTGATGATCGCGGTGTCGAGCGCGCGGTCCGAACCAATGGGACACGGCTCGTGCTCACGCGGGAAATCCCTGGCGAACTGCGCCACCAGCGTCTTCGCCTTCTCGGCATTGCCGATCAGCACACGAATGACGTCCTGCACGGTCACCGCGTCATGGTCGGGATGCCAGCAATCGTAATCGGTCACCATGGCGACGGTCGCGTAGCAAATCTCCGCCTCGCGCGCGAGCTTCGCCTCCGGCATGTTGGTCATGCCGATCACCGAATAGCCGAGCTGCTTGTAGGTGATGCTCTCGGCGTAAGATGAGAATTGCGGGCCTTCCATGCACACGTAAGTGCCGTCGCGCACGATCGGGATGCCGGCGGCATCGGCCGCCGCAGCAAGATGGATGCGCAGCCGCGGCGAGACCGGATGCGCCATCGACACATGCGCGACGCAGCCCTTGCCGAAGAAGGAGCTCTCGCGCTTGTGCGTGCGGTCGACGAACTGATCGACCAGCACGAAGGTGCCGGGCGGCAATTCTTCCTTGAACGAGCCGCAGGCCGACAGCGAGATCAGGTCGGTGACGCCGACGCGTTTGAGCGCATCGATATTGGCGCGGTAATTGATGTCGGAGGGCGAGAGCCGGTGGCCCTTGTCGTGGCGCGGCAGGAACACGACCGGCAGACCGGCGATCTCGCCGATGCGCAGCGGGCCGGACGGATCGCCCCATGGCCCTTTGACGTGCTCCTCGCGCACATTTTGCAGGCC
>CAYJNT010000175.1:0-7362 GCA_964370945.1 uncultured Hyphomicrobiales bacterium
CCGCCGCCGGCGCCTTCGGTGTGGAAGGCGTGGATGGTGCGGCCCTTGAACGCCTTGATGGTGTCCTCGACAAAGCCGGATTCGTTGAGCGTGTCGGTGTGGATCATCACCTGCACGTCGTAATCGTCGGCGACGGAGAGGCAATTGTCGATCGCGGCCGGCGTCGTGCCCCAGTCCTCATGCAGCTTGAGCGCGCAAGCGCCGCTTTTGACCATCTCCTCGAGCGCCGCCGGGCGCGAGGCATTGCCCTTGCCGGCGAAACCGAGATTGACCGGAAACGCGTCCGCCGCCTGGATCATGCGCGCGATGTGGAACGGCCCGGGCGTGCAAGTCGTGGCAAAGGTGCCGTGCGCGGGTCCGGTGCCGCCGCCCAGCATCGAGGTGATGCCCGACATCAGCGCATCGTCGACCTGCTGCGGGCAGATGAAATGGATATGCGAGTCGAAGCCGCCGGCCGTCAGGATCCGCCCCTCCGCCGCGATCGCCTCTGTGCCGGGCCCGATGACGATGTTCACGCCCGGCTGGATGTCCGGATTGCCGGCCTTGCCGATGGCGGAGATGCGCCCGTCCTTGATCCCGACGTCGGCTTTGACGATGCCCCAGTGGTCGAGAATGAGCGCATTGGTGATGACGGTATCGACCGCACCCTGCTTGTTGGTGACCTGCGACTGGCCCATGCCGTCGCGGATCACCTTGCCGCCGCCGAATTTCACTTCCTCGCCGTAGACCGTGAAATCCTTCTCGACCTCGATGATCAGGTCGGTGTCGGCCAGCCGCACGCGGTCGCCGGTCGTGGGCCCGAACATGTCGGCATAGACGGAACGTTTCATTTTCACCGACATGGAATCCCCATCCTATAATTTGCGGCCGTCGAATTTCCTGATCGTGAGCGCGTCGAGATCGACATCGTCGAGGCAGCGCACATTGATGGCGACCATCTCCTTGCCGTCCGGCGTCCTGCCGGAAGAGAAGGACTGGATGCCGCAGACCGAACAGAATTGATGATCGATGACATGCTTGTTGAATTTGTAAATCGTCAGCACATCCTTGCCGGACTGCAATTTGAATTCCGAAACCGGGACGAACGCGAGAAGCGAACCGATCTTGCCGCAGCGCGAGCAGTTGCAGGAAATGACCTCACCCAGCTCAAGCGACGCCTCATAACGAACCTTTCCGCATTGGCAGCCGCCGCCATACATCCGTTTCATGGGCCTATTCTCCGGGACATCTGATTGACCGGAAACAACCGGCGCACGTCAAAGTTTCCCCATCACGTCCTGCCGGAATCCATAGATCGTGCGCTTGCCGGCGAGCGCCACGAGCGTCACCTCGCGCGTCTGGCCCGGCTCGAAACGCACCGCCGTGCCGGCAGCGATGTTGAGCCGCATGCCGCGCGCCTTCTTGCGGTCGAATTGCAGGGCCGGATTGGTTTCGAAGAAATGATAATGCGAGCCGACCTGGATCGGCCGGTCGCCGGCATTGGACACCGTCAGCGTCACGGTCTTGCGGCCGGCATTGAGCTCGATCTCGCCGTCCTTGATGAACATCTCGCCGGGGATCATGGCCGCCGTCCGAACTTGCGAAACACGACCACGCCGCAGGCGACGATCAGTGCCGCGACCAGCATGGCCGACAATTCCGGCAAGATACTCATGCCGTGCGGATGCGCATGCGGCGCCGACGAGGTGTGAGCCAAGGCAAGCGTCGAGGCGGCGGTCGAAACGGCTGATGCCAAACAGATCAGAAACAATCTTTTCATTGTGTGTCCTTCAGCGGATCGGGTCGTGCACAGTGACGAGCTTGGTGCCGTCGGGAAACGTGGCCTCGACCTGAATATCGTGGATCATCTCGGGGATGCCGTCCATCACCTGCGCGCGGGTGAGCACATGGGCGCCATCGCGCATCAATTCATGCACGGTACGGCCGTCGCGCGCACCTTCCAGGATGAAATCGGTGATCAGCGCGACTGCTTCGGGATGGTTGAGCTTGACGCCGCGTTCGAGGCGGCGGCGCGCCACCATGGCGGCGGTCGCGATCAGGAGCTTGTCTTTTTCACGGGGCGTCAGATGCATTGAAGGATTCCGTCATTCAATTCGACCACAACCTCGGCAGCGTACCGAGGTCGAGAGCGTTCAGGACCATCACGAGATCGCGCCGGAGCGCTGCCCCGCCGCGGGCGCAGAAGCGGGCGACCGCGATTCCGTTCCAGGCCGAGACGCCGACCTCGCCCGCGAAACGGCTTTCGAGCGCGCGTAGCGTGGACGCCAGAGTGTCATCGCCGGGAATGACGAGCAAGGTCGCGATCGCGACCCGGCCATCGGCGATGGCCTTTTCCGAAAGTTTTTGCGCGATGGCGCCGTCGAGCTTGAGCGTCTCGGCGAAGATCAGGCGGCCGTCGCGCCGCACCCGCCAGCGGTCCGAGACGCTTCCTTCGTTCACCAGCTCGCCCATGGCGGAACGGCCGAACACAATGGCTTCCGCAAGAACAATGGACGCATCTTCGGCGAGATCGACGTCGATCCGCCGGGTCATGCGCGTGCGGTCGTACAGGATCGTTTCCTGCGGCAACCAGCGCAGCGCCCCGCTCTGCTTCACATCGAGCCGCACCGAAATCTCCGCATCCGGTCCATGCGTGCGGTAGATCTTCTCGGCGGCCGCGCCCGAGACCGACAGCTGCGCATCCGCGCCGACTTCGACATCGAGATCGAAGCGGTCGCCGCCGGCGATCCCGCCCGCGGTGTTGACGATCACCGCCTCGCATTCGCCCGGATCGGCATTTGGAAAGCGCACCCGCAGCGAGCCTTCCTCGTGCACGCGGACGCGCCGGGTCTTGCCGTGATCGGCCGCGACGGAGAGTGAAACGCGGCCGATCGCGCGGTTGGCGTCGAAAACCTGGCCCTGCGCCGATCCCCCGCTCACGCCCGCAACCCTCGTCCTTTTTAAAGCGAAATCGCCCGGCGGAGCGCGGCTTCGTCCATATCCGCCTTGGTGCAGGAATAGACTACCGAACCGCGATCCATCACTGCGAACCGGTCGCCAAGCTCCCGGGCAAAATCGAAATATTGCTCGACCAGCACAATGGCGATCTCGCCCAGACCGCGCAAGTAAGTGATGGCACGGCCGATGTCCTTGATGATGGACGGCTGGATGCCCTCGGTCGGCTCGTCGAGCAGCAAAAGCTTCGGCCGCATCACCAGCGCGCGGCCAATGGCCAGTTGCTGCTGCTGCCCGCCGGAGAGATCGCCGCCCCGCCGCCGCAGCATGTCTTTCAACACAGGAAACAGCGAGTACACATCGTCGGGGATATAGCTGTCGGCGCGCTTGAGCGGCGCAAAGCCGGTCTTGAGATTTTCCTCGACCGTAAGCAGCGGGAAAATCTCGCGGCCCTGCGGCACGAAAGCGATGCCCGCCCGCGCCCGCTCATAAGGGCGCAGGCCGGAGATATCCTGGCCGTTCCAGGTGATGGTGCCGCGGCTGATGACGCGCTGGCCGACGAGCGCACGCAACAAGCTCGTCTTGCCGACGCCGTTGCGCCCCATCACGCAGGTGACCTTGCCGGGCTCGGCGGTGACGGAGACGCCGCGCAACGCCTGCGCCGCGCCGTAATAGAGGTCAATGCCTTTGGCTTCGAGCATGTCAGCGCCCCAGATACACTTCGATCACGCGTTCATTCGACGAGACCTGATCGATCGAGCCCTCGGCCAGCACCGAGCCTTCGTGCAGGCACGTCACCTTGACGCCGAGTTCGCACACGAAGGTCATGTCGTGCTCGACCACGATCACGGTCTTGTCGCGGTTGATCTCTTTGAGAAGCTCGGCGGTCTGATGCGTTTCGGCATCGGTCATGCCGGCGACCGGTTCGTCGACGAGGAGCAATTTCGGTTCCTGCGCGAGCAGCATGCCGATCTCGAGCCACTGCTTTTGCCCGTGCGACAGACTTCCGGCGAGGCGTCCGCGCGCCGGGGTCAGGCGGATGGTGTTGAGAATGCGGTCAATGCGGCGCGTTTCGTCCAGCGTCTCACTCCACTTGATATTCGCTCGCGCGCGCCGGTCCGCCGCCAGCGCCAGCACCAGATTGTCCTCGACGCTGTGCATGTCGAACACGGTCGGCTTCTGGAATTTCCGGCCGATGCCGAGATTGGCGATATTGGCTTCGTCAAGCCGCGTCAGATCGATGCTGCCCTCGAAAATCACGTCGCCGTCGTCGGGCTGCGTCTTGCCGGTGATGACATCCATCATGGTGGTCTTGCCGGCGCCGTTCGGGCCGATGATGGCGCGCATCTCGCCGGGCTCGACCGCAAGCGACAAGGCGTTGAGCGCGCGGAAGCCGTCGAACGACACGCTGACATTGTCGAGATAAAGCTGCGAGGTGGTGGTGCGGATATCCATTGTCCTCACTCCGCCGCCCGCGTCGCGGCTTCGCCGGCGATCGCGTCGCTCCTGGCACGTCGCTCGGCCCGCCAGTGATTGAAGGTGCCGATGATTCCGCGCGGCAGAAACAGGGTCACCGCGATGAAGAGACCGCCGAGAAGAAAGAGCCAATACGGCGCCAGCACGCCGGTCGTGAACGTGGTTTTCGCGTAATTGACCAGGATCGCGCCGAGCACGGCGCCGGTCAGCGTGCCGCGGCCGCCGACCGCGACCCAGATCACCGCTTCAATGGAATTGGCAGGCTGGAATTCGCTCGGATTGATGATGCCGACCTGCGGCACATAAAGCGCGCCGGCGATGCCGGCCATGCAGGCCGAGAGCGTGAACACGAAGAGCTTATAGGATTCCACGCGATAGCCCAGGAACCGCGTGCGCGATTCCGCGTCCCGGATCGCGACCAGAACCTTGCCGAATTTCGAGGTCACGAGCGCGCGGCAAACGATGAAACACAGCGCGAGCGCGATGCATGAGGTCGCAAACAGCGTCACGCGCGTGCCCTGTGCCTGCACATTGAAGCCGAGGATATCCTTGAAGTCGGTCAGGCCGTTGTTGCCGCCGAAACCGAAATTGTTGCGGAAGAAGCCGAGCATCAGCGCGAAGGTCATCGCCTGCGTGATGATGGAGAGATAGACGCCGGTCACACGCGAGCGGAAGGCGAACCAGCCGAACACGAAGGCGAGCAAGCCCGGCGCCAGGACCACCATCAACAGCGCATACGGGAAATGCTGGAAGCCATACCAATAGATTGGCAATTCCGGCCAGTTCAGGAACACCATGAAATCCGGCAGGATCGGATGCGCATAGACGCCGCGCGTGCCGATCTGGCGCATCAGATACATCCCCATGGCGTAGCCGCCGAGCGCGAAGAACGCGCCGTGGCCCAATGAGAGAATTCCGCAATAACCCCAGATCAGATCGATGGACAGGGCCAGCAGTGCGTAACAGACATATTTTCCGAACAGCGCGACAAGATAGGTCGGCACATGAAACGGCGACGTCACCGGCACCAGGAGATTGAGCGCCGGCACGATCACAGCGGCGGCGACAACCAGCGCCAGGAAGATCCAGGCGCCCTTGTCCAACACGCGAAGGAGCGGCGACGTGATCATGCCTCGACCGCCCTGCCCTTGAGCGCGAACAGGCCGCGCGGACGCTTCTGGATGAACAGGATGATCAGCACCAAAATTGCAATTTTGCCGAGCACGGCACCGGCAAAGGGCTCGAGGAATTTGTTGGCGATGCCGAGCGTGAAGGCGCCGACCAGCGTGCCCCACAGATTCCCGACGCCGCCGAACACCACCACGAGAAAGCTGTCGATGATGTAGCTCTGGCCAAGATTGGGCGAGACATTGTCGATCTGCGAGAGCGCTACGCCCGCGATGCCGGCAATGCCGGAGCCGAGCCCGAAGGTGAGCGCATCGACGCGGCTGGTGCGGATGCCCATGGCGGCTGCCATGGAGCGGTTCTGCGTCACCGCGCGCATCTCAAGCCCGATGCGCGTGAAGCGCAGCAAGGCCAAGAGGCCGACAAAGACTCCAAGCGTGAAGACGATGATCCAGAGCCGGTTATAGGTGATGGTGATCTGCCCGACCTCGAAGGCGCCGCTCATCCAGGACGGATTGCCGACTTCGCGGTTGGTCGGCCCGAACATGGTACGCACCGCCTGCTGCAGGATCAGCGACAGCCCCCAGGTCGCGAGCAAGGTTTCGAGCGGGCGGCCATAGAGGAAGCGGATGATGCTGCGTTCGATGAAGATGCCGAGTGCGCCGGAGACCATGAAGGCCAGCGGCACCGCGATCAGCAACGAGTAATCGAACAAAGCCGGATTGTGGATGCGGATGGCTTCCTGCACGGCGAAGGTCACGTAGGCGCCGATCATCACCATTTCGCCATGTGCCATGTTGATGACGCCCATCACCCCGAAGGTGATGGCAAGGCCGATGGCGGCGAGAAGGAGCACGGAGCCGAGCGAGAGGCCGTACCAGGCATTCTGCACCGTCGCCCACATGGCGAGATCGCTCTGGATCGCGGCGATGCCGTCCTTGGCGCTTTGTGCGACGCGGGCCGGCGCGTCGGCAGGCAATCCCGACAAAGTCGCAAGCGCGTCCTGGTCGCCCCGCGCGCGCAGGGTGGTGACGGCTTCGAGCTTCTGAACCTCGGTCGCATCCGGCTTGTAGAGAAGGACCGCAGCGCGCGCCTCGCCGAGCGCACGCTTGATCCGGGAGTCACCCTCTTTCGCGAGCGCCGCATCGATCGTCGGCAGCAGCGCGGCGTCGCGCGACTTGAACACGGCCTGTGCGGCTTCGAAGCGTTTTCCCGGATCGGACGACAAGAGCGTCAATCCGCCCATCGCGGCTTCGATCGCGCGGCGCAGCCGGTTGTTGATGCGCACCTGCTTGATGTCGGAGGGCGCTTTGACCGCATTGCCGGTCGAGGCATCGAGCGTGCGACCGCCCGGCTGGCGGATGTAAACTTTCTTGGTCGCAGGGTCGACGAACAGCCGTGAATTCTCCAGCGCCTGGATGATGTCGGCGGCGAGCGGGTTGCCGCTCGTGGCGACGGCATTGATGCCGGCTTCGGTGTCGTTGAACGTATCCGCGGCGAAATGGGCGAGCGCGTCGTCGAAGGACTGCGCCAAAGCGGGCGAAACCGCGAGCGCGAGACAGCACACCAATATGCAGGCGATCAGGCGATCGCGGATCGTTCTCATCGTGAATACCCCGGCAAGGGAAGAGCGAGGCGGCGGCGCATACCGCCGCCTCCGGTTTCAAGGGAGAAACGTCACGAACCGCACTTGTTGGTCTTGGTATTGTAGTTGCCGCATTTGAGCTTGACCCAGTCGCCGATCAGATCCTTCGATCCGTCGAGCTCCTTGGACCATGCGTCACCCGGCACCAGACCGCCGGTCTTCCACACCACGTCGAACTGTCC
>CAYJNT010000176.1:0-5813 GCA_964370945.1 uncultured Hyphomicrobiales bacterium
GCCACGATCCATTGCAAGAGCGCGAACAGCCAGATCGCGACAATGATGACGCAGGATGCAGCGATTGGAACGAAGTGCGCGGGAATTCCGGATAAGCGGGAACGCGGCGCAGCTCGCGCACCCGTCGCCCCGTCCGCTGTTTCCCCACCTTTGTACATTTCTGTCAGGCATCGCTTGAGCCTCACGGCCCACAATGCCCTCAATTTCCACGTAAAATGCGAAGTTCCCGTCAAGCGGTCAAGCCGCCTTGCGGCAGGGCGTGATAGCGTAGCGTTCCTTTATCACGCAACGCCTGATAACAAGCCCGTCCCGCAACGTTCATCATGCCATATGTCCCGCAAATCCATTTTCGCCGTCGCTCTCATTATATATGCGGTGGCACTCTCCATTTCAGGTGCCTTCGCGCAAACCCTGCCCGCCCTTGACGGCAATTGGTGTCATGCCGATGGCAAGCGATTGACGGTCAAAGGACCGGATATCGTGACACCGGCCGGAAAGTCTTTTGCGCGCGGAATATGCGCGCACCTTCGCCTCCTGGGTGATCCCCGACGGCGAACCCAACGCCGGCACGACCACGACCATGATGCTGATCGGCGCCGATCGGGCGCACACGCGCGAGGGCGCGGCCGACACGCCGCCGCTGGAATGGCGGCGCTGCTCGGCGGAATGAGGCGCGCGCGTCGCCCGCGCATGTGCCGGAAGACTTGCTGTCCTGGAGGGATTAATCGGATAGGGTCGCAGGCCCTTTCATCGATTCGAATGTCATGCCCGTTTTCACGCCACATCAGGATCAGGCGCTCAACGCCGTTGTCGGCTGGCTGAAGGAAAAGCCCTCCGGCAGCAGGGCGATCTTCCGCCTGTTCGGCTATGCGGGAACAGGCAAGACCACCCTCGCGCGGCATATCGCGGATAGCGCCGACGGAAAGGTTCTGTTCGCGGCGTTCACGGGCAAAGCCGCGCAGGTGATGCGCAACAAGGGCTGCCACGGCGCCTCGACCATTCACAGCCTGATCTATCGCGCGCGTGAATCGGGCGAGGACGTGCCGAGCTTCGAGCTCTGGGACGAAGCGCCGGCGTCGAAAGCGAGTCTCATCATCATCGACGAATGCTCCATGGTCGATGCCGAGCTTGGCCGCGACCTGATGTCGTTCGGCATTCCGGTTCTGGTACTGGGTGATCCCGCGCAATTGCCGCCGATTCAGTCCGGCAATAATGGCGCCGGCTTTTTCACCGAGGCCGAACCGGACACGATGCTGACCGAAGTGCACCGCCAGGCGAAGGACGATCCGATCGTGCGGCTGTCCATGGACATCCGCGAAGGCCGCGAGATCGAGCCGTTCCGCGACGGGGAGACGCAAGTCGTCGCGCGCAGCGAACTCGATCCGCAGTGCGTTCTGGAAGCCGATCAGGTGCTGGTCGGGCGCAACGTGACGCGGCGTTCCTATAACGCGCGGCTGCGCGAGCGGCGCGGCATCACCGATCCGCTTCCGGTCGCAGGCGACCGGCTCGTGTGTCTGCGCAACAACCGCAAGAAAGGTTTGTTCAATGGCGGGCTCTGGCTGGTGAAAGAGCGCGGCGCACGCAAATCCGGCGTGATGACCATGCGCATCCTTCCCGACGAGGGCTTCTCCGGCAAAGGCATCAAGGTCTCGGTTCGTCCGGAATGCTTCATCGGCGGGATCGAGGATTTCGACTGGCCACGGCGCAAGCCTTATGACGAGTTCGATTTCGGCTATGTGCTGACCGTGCACAAGGCGCAAGGCTCGCAATGGGACGATGTCGTGCTGTTCGACGAATCCTTCGCCTTTCCCGACAGCCGCGAGCGCTGGCTTTATACCGGTGTCACCCGCGCGGCCAAGAAGCTGACATTGGTGGTTTGAAAACCACGCGAAACGAAGTGCATTTTCGCCCGTATCCAAATGGGATAGCGTGGCATCATCATTGTCGGGATTATTCCCATGAACTCTGCCGAAAAAACCAGCAAGGCCGCCCAGGGGCGCTCGACGCTCGTCACGCTCCTTGTCATCGCGCTGCTCGCGGGCCTGCCCCTCGCCGTCTGGCTCGATATGCGCTCGCTCTCGGACAGCATTCTGGCGCGGCAATCCGACGAGATCAGCCGCGTCATCAACGACATGCGGAATTTCTATTCCAATGACGTGGTCGGCCGGCTCGTCGGGCACCAGACCGCGACACCGACGCATAATTACCGCGATGTGGCGGGCGGTATCCCGATCCCGGCGACGTTGTCGATCGAACTCGGCAAGCTCATCTCCGCCCGCAACGACGCCGTGCGCTACAAGTTCGTGTCCGACTATCCCTTCGCTTCGCGCGGCAAATACGATCTCGACAATTTCGAGCGCAACGCCATCTCGCGTTTGCGCACAGATCCGAAGCAGCCGATCGTTGACGTCGAAGGCTCGATTTTCGATCGCTCGATCCGGCTTGCGAGCGCCGTGACCATGGGACAGGCCTGCGTGAATTGCCACAATTCCCATCCGGAATCGCCGCGCAAGGACTGGAAAGTCGGCGACGTGCGCGGCATCCAGGAAATCACCATCCATCAGCCGATCGCGACCAACATTTTCGCGTTCAAGTACATGCTCGCCTATTTCGTCGCCGCCGCCGGCATCGGCGTGAGCTTCATCACGCTGCAGCGCAAGCAGGCCAAGGTCATCGCCGGCGCCAACAAGGAGCTCGCGGAAGCCAACGACTTTCTTGCTTCGATCTCGATGAAGATCGCGAAATATATTTCGCCGCAGATCTACAAGAGCATCTTCTCCGGCCAGCGCGATGCCGCCATCGCAACCGAGCGGAAGAAGCTCACGATCTTTTTCTCCGACATCAAGGATTTTACGGCCACCACCGAACGCCTGCAGCCGGAAGATCTCACGGCTTTGCTCAACGAATATTTCACCGAAATGAGCGCGATCGCGCTCCGGCATGGCGCGACGGTCGACAAATTCATCGGCGACGCGATGCTGTTGTTCTTCGGCGATCCGGAGACCAGGGGCCCGGCGGGGGATGCCCGCGCGTGCCTCGAAATGGCGGTCGAGATGCAGAAGCGCCTCGCCGAACTCAACGGTGAATGGCGAAGGCGCGGGATCGAGAAGCCGTTCCAGGCCCGCATGGGCATCAATACCGGGTTCTGCAATGTCGGCAATTTCGGCAGCGAGGACCGGATGGACTACACCATCATCGGCGCCGAAGCGAACCTTGCCGCGCGGCTGCAGAGCATCGCCGAGCCAAACGGCATCGTGATGTCGTATGAAACCTATGCGCTCGTGCGCGACATCGTGCGCGCCCATCCACTTCCGTCCATCACCATGAAGGGCATCAGCCGCGAGGTGGTGCCGTACGCGGTGGACGGGCTCGTCGGTGAGATCGAGCAGCGCGCGCATGTCATCTCCGAGCAGGCGCAGGGGGTGGAGCTCTTCATCGATCTCGACGTGATCGATCCGGCCGCCGCGGCGCGGACGCGAAAGCTCCTCGAAAACGCGCTGACGGCGCTCGACCGCAAGGCGAAGCCCGCGTAGGGGTTCGTTTCCCGCGTCTTTCCGCGTCTTTGAAACGCCCCGCCGGCTTCCTATATGAAGTGGCATGAGCAGAGCATTCACCAAGGAGCGGGACGAGGAATTCCTCGACGATCTTCCCGACCGCCCCATTTCGGAGCACCCGAATTTCGTCACCCCGCAGGGCCTCGCCCTGATCGAGGACGAACTCGCGCGCGCACACGCCGAATACGGCAAGGCGCAGCTTGAGAACGATCGCCCGGGGCTCGCGCGCTCCGGCCGCGATCTGCGCTACTGGACCGCGCGCCGCTCGAGCGCGCAGGTGGTGACGCCACCCACAAACGCAGACGATATTCATTTCGGCGCGACCGTGACTCTCGAAAGAGAAGACGGCCGCAAGCAGACCTGGCGCATTGTCGGCGAGGACGAAGCCGATCCGGCGAAGGGCACGATCTCGCATGTGTCGCCGCTCGCGCGCGCGCTCTACGGCAAGCACGTCGGCGACGTCGTGCAGGCCGGCCAAAGCGAGGCCGAGATCGTCGCGATTTCGTAACGCCGCAAAATTGCCGTTTGCCAAATCAGCCCGTCCGACATATCTAGCGCGCATGGCCAAGAAACCGACCAAATATGTGGGATTCGTGCTGTTCGACGTCCTCTATGAGGACGGCACGCAGCGCTCGAACCGCAAGGTGCCCGCGGACCTCCTGGGCGGCCTCGACGGCGACGAACCGGCGCGGCAGGTGATCGCCGAGCAGGACCGCGAGATCGCCGCCAAATCCGGCCTCGCGCCCATGGTCATCAAGGAGCTGCACCGCTCCGGCGAACGGCCGAAGACGCAGATGGGCGCGGCGCTCAGGGCGAGCCGCGGCGGACGCCGTCCTTGATGAAGACGCGGAACGGCGTGGTGCCGTTCGCCGAGCCATCCTTCGCGCGCCATTTGCCGTTGGTGCAAAGCCTGCCGCCGGCGACGTCCACGATCTCGAATTCCACCACATTGTAATACGCCTTGCCGTCCGGCGTATGCGCGGAAAAATCCGTCACGCATTTGCCGTTCACGATCACCGGGTCGTAGCCCTTGATGATGATCCCGCCGCCGCCGGTCGAGGGAAACTCGCTCTGCAGGAGCGGCCAGCTGTCGTAATTCTCCGGCGCCTGTGCGAGCGCCGCGGTGACGGCGAGCGGCGCCACAGCCGCGAGCGCGAATAAAGCAAAATTCCTCATCGTCCCCTCCCAAAAAACGCGGCCGGGCGTCCGGCAACGGGGGAGATACGGGCTGCTGGGGCATTGGTTTCAGCCAAGTCGTCATGGCCGGCTTTATGCCGGCCATCCACGTCTTTCTTTGCTGCGTCCAAGACATGGATGGCCGGGTCTTCGCGCTGCGCGCTTCGCCCGGCCATGACGATGGAGAGAGCAATGCGAACATCTAGCCCCCCTCCGCCGGGATCGGCCGCGGCTTGCCGTTGTCGTCGATGGCGACGAAGGTGAAGGTCGCGTCGGTGACCTTCTCGGCCGCGTGCGTCTTGAAGCGCCGCGCCCAGGCCTCGATATGGATCTTCATCGAAGTGCGGCCGATGCTTTCCACTTCAGTGTACACTTCGAGCACGTCGCCGACCCGCACCGGACGGATGAAGGTCATGGCCTCGACCGCGATCGTGACCACGCGGCCCCTGGCGCGCTCGACGCCGGCGATGCCGCCGGCCTGATCCATGCGCGACAGCACCCAGCCGCCGAAAATATCGCCGTTGGCATTGGTGTCCGCCGGCATCGCGCTGATGCGCACGGTGAGTTCGCCGCGCGGGGTGTCGTTATTCATAAGGGATGCTCTCCAGGGAAAGATGGGTTAGCGTGCCGGCACACAGGAACTTACAGGACACCCATGCGCGCGCTCAGGATTTTTTCGCTCGTTGCCATCGCCATGTCTCTCCTCTTGGCGCTCGCCGCCGCGCCGGCCGTTGCGAAACCGAAGAAGACCAGGACGGTCGTGGTGGTGACGAAGAAATACTACGGCACACGCGGCTACGGATTTCTCCCCGGCTACGAGCCGCCGCATGCCACGCGGCGCGAGCGCTACGGCAAAAGTCCGTGGGTGATCGATTCCACCTATCCCTGGTATGGCTGGCCGGGCTTTTACCGCGGCCGCTGGAACAGCGGCGGCTTCGGGCCGTGCTACACCAAGACCCCGATCGGCCCGGTGTGGAATTGCGGGTGAGTGGCCCGTCATCCTGAATCCGTAGGGTGGGCTGAGCGAAGCGAAGCCCACGCGGCATCGCGTGGGCAACTGACTTAGCGCCTTTTCCCACCCAA
>CAYJNT010000176.1:5823-7307 GCA_964370945.1 uncultured Hyphomicrobiales bacterium
CTCCGCGCCCGGCGCGGGGGCGGCCCCCCCCCCCCCCCCCCCCCCCCCACGCTGCTTCGCGGGGGCACGGCGCTTCGCGCCTTTGCCCACCCTACGTCTGACTATGGGAGAGGGAAAAGACGCGTCGCCCTCGCGCAGCACGCGCATCACTCCTCCCCCTTCCGCTCGACATGAAACCGGTGCAGCACGCGGTGAAACACCGGCGCCAGCACGAAGCCGGTGGCGACCACGATCAGGAGGCCTGAGAAGATCGCGTAGGTGCCGGCGAAGATTTTCGATGCCGCGCTCTTGAGATCGGTCTCGACCGGGCCCATGCCGGAGAGGATCATCGCCGCGTTCACAAAGGCGTCGGCGAAATTCATGCTCTCGAAATAGGCGTAGCCCGCCATGCCGATGGCGAGGCCGAACAAAGTGAGGAAGAGCCAGATCGCGCCCGCGAGCGCCATGCGCTGCGCGAAGCGGTGGCGCGAGATCACTTTCTGGGCGCGATGCTCGAGACCGAAGAAACCCGATTTGGGCGAGATTTTCTTTCGCGCTTTCATGCCCTAACTGCCCCCAATGAGAATCCCCGCGGCCAGCACCAGCGAACCGCCGAGCACTACCTGAAACGCCGCGCGCCAGAACGGCGTTTCCATGAAACGGTTCTGGATCCAGGCGATCGTCCATAATTCGATGAACACCACGATGCCGGCGATGGCGGTGGCGGTCCAGAAATGCGGAATGAGATAGGGCAGCGCGTGCCCGAGCCCGCCGATGGTGGTCATGATGCCCGAGGCGAGGCCGCGCTTGACCGGCGAGCCGCGCCCGGAAATCACGCCGTCGTCATGCGCGGCTTCGGTGAAGCCCATCGAGATGCCGGCACCGACCGACGCGGCGAGGCCGACGAGGAACGTGGTCCAGGTCGATTGCGTGGCGAACGCGGTCGCAAAAATCGGCGCCAGCGTCGAGACCGAGCCGTCCATCAGACCGGCAAGGCCCGGCTGCACGAAGGTGAGCACGAATTGCCGGCGCGCCTTGTCGTCTTCCTCCTTGCGCTCGCCGTGGCCGAGCGCGCCCTGCTCCAGCGTCCCGGCCTTGACTTCGTGCTTGCGCTCGGCGGCGGCGAGATCGCCCAAAAGCTTCCGCGTCGAGGGGTCGCTGCTCGCCTGCGCGGCGCGGGTGTAGAACTCGGCCGCGTCGTCTTCCATGCGCGCGGCCTCGTTGCGGATGCGGTCGAGCCCGAGATTTTGCACGAGCCAGGTCGGCCGGCGCGAATAATAACCGGCGACATGCTCGCGCCGGATCAGCGGGATCACCTTGCCGAAGCGGCGCTCGAAGCTTTCGATCAGGAGGCGGCGGTGCTCGTTCTCCTCCGCCGCCATGGCGTCGAACACCGCGGCGGAGGCCGGATATTCGGCGCGCAATTGCTCGGCATAGGTTGCGTAAATGCGCGCGTCGTCTTCCTCCGAGGAAATCGCGAGCGCGAGAATGTCGGCTTCCGAGAG
>CAYJNT010000177.1:0-5410 GCA_964370945.1 uncultured Hyphomicrobiales bacterium
ACGGTGGCCGAGACCGTGGTCGCGCCGATCGAGCAGCAGATCAACGGCGTCGAGAACATGCTGTATCTGTCCTCGAATTCGACGGCTGACGGAAAATTCTCGATTTCTGTGACCTTCGATATCGGCACCAATCTCGATATCGCCCAGGTGCAGGTGCAAAACCGCGTGTCGACCGCGACGCCGCGTTTGCCGCAACAGGTGCAGCAAATCGGCGTTGTCGTCGCGAAAAGCTCGCCTGACATTCTGATGGTGGTGAATCTCTATTCGCCCGACAAATCGCGCGACGCCTTGTTCATTTCCAACTACGCCAACCTGCAGATCAAGGACGTGCTCACCCGCGTCGAGGGCGTCGGCTCGATCACCGTGTTCGGTGCGCGCGACTATGCGATGCAAGTGTGGCTCGATCCGAGCCGGCTGCAATCGCTCAATCTGACCGCGCTCGACGTGAGCGTCGCATTGCAAGGTCAGAACGTGCAGGTGGCGTCAGGCGTGCTCAATCAGCCGCCGATGCCCAATCAGGCTTCGTTCCAGGTGGCGGTGCGCACCTTGGGGCGGCTCTCCGACCCGGTCGAATTCGGCAACATCATCGTCAAGCAGACGAGCGACGCGGTTGTGCGCATCAAGGACGTGGCGCGCGTCGAGCTCGCCGCGCAGGATTATACGTCGGCGTCCTACCTCAATCGCGATCCGTCGGTCGCCATCGCCGTGTTCCAGCGGCCGGGGGGGAACGCGCTGACGACCGGCGACAAGATCCGCACCACCATGGCGGACATCGCGAAATCATTCCCGGTCGGCCTGACCCATGTCATCATCTACGACCCGACCCAGTTCATCCGTGAATCGGTCGACGCCGTGATTGAGACCATCGTCGAGGCCTGCATCCTGGTCGTTCTGGTGGTGATCCTGTTCCTGCAGACCTGGCGCGCGGCCGTCATCCCGATCGTCGCGATCCCGGTGTCGCTGGTCGGCACCTTCTTCGTCATGAGCCTGTTCGGCTTCACCCTGAACAATCTGTCGCTATTCGGGCTCGTGCTCGCGATCGGCATCGTGGTCGACGACGCGATTGTCGTCGTCGAAAACGTCGAACGCAATATCGCGCGCGGCTTGAGCCCGCGCGAAGCCTCGATCAAGAGCATGGACGAAGTCGGTGCCGCGCTGATCGCGATTGCGCTCGTACTCACCGCCGTGTTCGTGCCGTCGGCCTTCATCACCGGCATCTCCGGCCAGTTCTACCGGCAATTCGCGCTCACCATCGCGGGCGCGACGATCATCTCCCTGGTCGTTTCCCTGACCTTGTCGCCGGCCATGTGCGCGTTGCTGCTCAAGCCGCATCGGCAGCGGCATGAGGAACGCTGGTGGGAGAGGCCGATCCACGGCTTCTTCAGAGGCTTCAATATCGGATTTGACTGGTTGGGGCGGAAATATGCATGGCTCGCCAAGCGCGCGGTGCGTTTCACCGCCATCACCGCGCTTGTCTATGTCGGCATCCTTGCCTACGGACTGAACGAATTCCGCAAAGCGCCGCAAGGTTTCATTCCGCAGCAGGACCGCGGCTATCTGATCATCGCGGCGCAATTGCCGCCGGGCGCCTCGTTCGCGCGAACGGAAGAGGTGATGCGGCGCGTTTCTGGCATTGCACTTGAAATGCCTGGCGTCGCCGCTGCGATTTCGATCGTTGGATTTTCCGGTGCGACTTTCACCAATGCGCCGAATGCCGGCGCGGCGTTCGTCGTGCTCGAACCGTTCGCGAAGCGCAAATACGATCCGCGCCAGTCGGCTGCCGCCATCCAGGGCGCGTTGTTCGGGAAAACCGCGCCGATCCAGGAGGCTTTCATCATCGTTGTGCAGCCGCCGCCGGTGCAGGGTATCGGCAATGCCGGTGGTTTCCGGATGATGGTCGAGGATCGCGGTGGACGCGGTCCGGAAGCGTTGCAGGGCGCGGTGTTCGCGATGATGGGCAAGGCCGCGCAGACGCCTGGCCTGATGCAGGTGTTCTCGCTGTTTGAGACCTCGACGCCGCAGATCTTTCTTGAAATCGACCGCACCAAAGTGCAGATGCTCGGCATCAATATGCCGGATGTGTTCAACGCGCTGCAGGTCAATATCGGCTCGGCTTACGTCAACGATTTCAATCTGTTCGGACGGACCTTCCGCGTGCAATCGCAGGCGGATGCGAAATACCGCATCGACCCGAAGGACGTGCTCAATTTGCGGGTGCGAAATTCCGCCGGCGAGACCGTGCCGATCGGCTCGTTCACGACCGTGCGCGACATTTCCGGGCCGTATCGCGTGCCGCGTTACAACATCTATCCCGCGGCTGAGCTTGACGGCGCGGCTGCACCCGGATTCTCGCAGGGGCAGGCGATCGACATCATGCAGAAGCTCGCGGCGGAAACGCTGCCCGACGGCTTCACCTATGAATGGACGACGCTGGCGTACCAACAGATCCGCGCCGGCAACACCGCGATCTTTGCGTTCCTGCTCGGCGTGATTTTCGTCTTTCTCGTGCTCGCGGCGCAATTCGAAAGCCTGACCATGCCGCTCGCGGTGATCCTGATCGTGCCGATGTGTCTTGTCGCCTCGATCACCGGCATCGTCCTGCGCGGCCTGGACAACAATATCCTGACGCAAGTCGGTTTCATCGTGCTGATCGGTCTTGCATCGAAAAACGCCATCCTGATCGTCGAATTCGCAAAGCAACTCGAGGATCAGGGGCGCGACCGCTGGGCCGCCGCCGCGGAAGCCGCGGAATTGCGGCTGCGTCCGATCCTGATGACCTCGCTTGCCTTCATTTTCGGCGTCACGCCGCTCGTGATCGCGGTCGGCGCCGGCGCCGAGCTTCGTCAGGCCTTGGGCACGGCGGTGTTTTCGGGCATGATTGGCGTTACGGTCTTTGGTCTCATCTTCACGCCGGCTTTCTATGTGATCTCGCGCTGGGTTGCCGACCGGAAGGGACACGCGCGGGGACCGGCGCAAGCCCGCGGGCAGCCGGCGGAATAAATTGGTGCGGATTTCCTGATGAAATTTGGTGTCGGTCAATCGGTTGTCCGCAAGGAAGATGATCCTCTCATCCGCGGCAACGGGCGCTATGTGTCCGATCATGCGCCGGCAAACCTCTTGCATGGCCTGGTGGTGCGGTCGCCGCACGCCCATGCGCGCTTCAAGATCAATGATGCGGCGAAGGCCCGCGCCATCTCCGGCGTGCATCTCGTTCTGACGGGCGCCGATGTGGCCGATCTCGGCCATATGCCGTGCACGGCCGGCGTGCCGGGGCAGAAAATGATCGTCCCGCCATATCCGGTGCTGGCTTCGGACGTGGTGAAGCATGTCGGCGACGCGGTTGCATTCATCGCCGCCGAGACGCTCGACCAGGCACGCGATGCCGCCGAGGCGCTCGAGATCGAATGGGATGCGCTGCCGCATGTCGTCGGCGCCGAAGCCGCGCTCGAAAAGCGCGCGCCACTGGTCTGGCCTGATCGCCCCGGCAACCTGTCGTTCGAGGTGACCTTCGGCGACGAGACGAAAACAAAGGACGTGTTCGCCAAGGCCGCGCGGGTCGTTTCGCTCAAGGTCGTCAATCCACGGGTGGTGGCGAATTTCCTCGATACCCGCGCCGCGATCGGCGAGTACGACGCGGCGAGAGATTTCTATACGCTCACCCTCGGCAGCCAGGGCCCGCATGCGATCCGCGACGTGATCGCCCAGCGCGTGCTGAAGATTTCTGCTGACAAAATGCGCGTCGTGACGCCGGATGTCGGCGGCGGCTTTGGCACCAAGCTGTTCTCCTATCGCGAATACGCGCTGGTCGCGCTTGCCGCCAAGAAAGCCGGCCACCCGGTCAAATGGGTCGCGGATCGCACCGAGCATTTTCTCGGCGATACCCAGGGCCGCGACAACATCACGACCGCCAAGCTCGCGCTCGACGAGAAGGGGAAATTCCTCGGCCTCGAAGTCGACACCATCGCCGACATGGGCGCGTATCTGTCGACCTATGCGCCCTATATTCCCTACATTGGCGCGGCCATGCTGCCGGGCGTCTACGACATTCCGGTCTGTTTCATCCGTGTGCGCGCGGCCTATACCAACACCGTTCCAGTCGATGCCTATCGCGGCGCGGGACGCCCCGAAGCATCCTATGTGATCGAGCGGCTGGTCGATGCCGCCGCGCGCGATATCGGCGTCGAGCCGGTGGCCTTGCGGCGGAAGAATTTCGTGCGGCCCTCTGCCATGCCATACGAGACCGCGACCGGAAAAGTTTACGATACCGGCGAATTCGCGGGCCACATGGCGCGCGCACAGGAGGTCGCCGACTGGGACGGCTTCAAAAAGCGCGCGCGGGAAGCGCGCAAACACGGCAAGCTGCGCGGCATCGGGGTTGCGACCTATATCGAGGCCTGCGGCGGCAACGGCCCTGAGACGGCGACCTTGACGCTTGAGAAAGACGGCACCGTCACGCTCCTGATCGGCACCCAGACGACCGGGCAGGGGCACGACACCTCTTACGCGCAAATTGTTGCTGATCATCTCGGCCTGCCGCTCGACCAGTTCCGGATGGTGCAGGGCGACACCGCGCGGATCGCGACCGGCGGCGGCACCGGCGGATCGAGTTCGATCCCCGCGGGCGGCGTGTCGGTGTCGATGTCCGCCAGGAAGCTCGCGCAGAATTTGAAAGACATTGCCGCCGACGCACTCGAGGCCAGTCCGCGCGATCTCGAATTCGAAGACGGCAAGGTGAAGGTCGCGGGCACCGACCGCGCGATCAGCTTCGCCGATCTCGCCAAGCGTCCGGAAGCGACCGACGAAAAATTGACCTCGGCCGATGCCTTCACGCCGCCGGCGCCGACCTATCCGAACGGCTCGCATGTTGCCGAGATCGAAATCGACGAGGCGACCGGCGCGACCGAGATCGTCAATTACGTCATCGTCGACGATTTCGGCGTCACGCTCAATCCGCTCATGCTCGCCGGCCAGGTACATGGCGGCACGGTGCAGGGCATCGGTCAGGCGTTGATGGAGGAGACGGTCTATGACGGTGATTCCGGCCAACTGGTGACCGCGAGCTTCATGGACTATGCGTTGCCGCGCGCGAGCCATACGCCGGATTTCGCGTTCGAAACGCGCAACGTGCCGTGCAAGAACAACCCGATGGGCTTTAAAGGCGCGGGCGAGGCGGGCGCCATAGGCTCCTGCCCGGCGATCATGAATGCGATTCTCGATGCCTTGTGGCGGAGCTACAACATCCGCCATCTCGACATGCCGGCGACCGCGCCGCGCATTTGGGCCGCGATCGAGGAAGGCAAGCGCACTCTGCGCATGTAAGCTGCGGCTTCGGGCCGGGCGTCTCCTCACGTCGATGTGATGACGGTAGCCGTTACCGGCTTTGCCGCAATTGCGGAATAATGTCCGGGAA
>CAYJNT010000177.1:5510-7294 GCA_964370945.1 uncultured Hyphomicrobiales bacterium
GTGATGACGGTAGCCGTTACCGGCTTTGCCGCAATTGCGGAATAATGTCCGGGAACCGAGGTGCCTATCTTGTGAACGCCGCAGGCCACTGCGCCGAATGTCCTTCGCCCCGCAATTTTCTTGGCGCCATCGTTCCGGGTCAGCGTTTTGCCGGCGGGCCCAATCCGGAGGGCGAGGGGTGGATTCCCAACATCACCCAGGCTGCGCTCAAGGACTGGTCGGTCGAGGACTTGGTGCAATTGCTGGAATTCGGGGACAAGCCGTCCGGCAAGCCGATCCTCGGCTCCATGGTTCCGGTCATCCGCAATACCGAGCAATTGCCGCCGGAAGACCGCCTTGCAATGGCGGTATACCTGAAATCTCTGGCTCCGATTGAGGGACCCAAACGGCCGGAAAGGAAGTAAGGTCGCCTAGCTTGAGTCGACCGGCTGCGATCCCTGCGGCCGGATCGGCGTATTTGCCTGCCGGATGAATTATCTCAAAGCCATCGTCTTGACCCTGATTTCGTCGGTGATGTTCGCCGCGATGTCGGCGCTTGTGCGCTATGTGGGGGAAGCGGTGCCGGTCGGGCAGGTTGTATTTTTTCGTGCGGCCTGCGCCATTCCGCCGGTCTTGCTCGTTTATGCCCTGCGCGGCGAATTGCGGCTCGCGCTGCACACCAAGCGTCCGCTCGGCCACCTCGGCCGCGGCACGTTCAGTATCGGTGGCATGTTCTGCAACTTCGCGGCGCTTGCGCGCCTGCCGGTCGTGGATGCGACTGCGTTTTCGTTCTCGTCGCCGCTGATCACGGTGGTGTTCTCGGTAATCTTCCTGAAAGAGAAAGTGCGGCTCTATCGCTGGTCGGCGGTGATCGTCGGATTCATCGGCGTGGTGGTGATGCTGTGGCCGCATCTCGACCCGAAGCATTATGCCGGCGCAGCGCTCGGCGCGAGCGCGCTCGGTGCACTGCTCGCCATTCTCGCCGCCGTGTTCAATTCCGGCTCGATCATCCAGACGCGGCGGCTGACCGGCAGCGAAACGACCTCTGCGATCGTGTTCTATTTCTCGCTGATCTGCGCGCTCGCGGGTCTCGCCACCTGGCCGCTCGGCTGGCATTCGCCGGACAAGCTGCAGCTTGCCGCCCTCGTCGGCATCGGCATTCTCGGCGGCCTTGCGCATATCTTGCTCACCGAAAGCTACCGGCATGCGCCGGCCTCGCTGGTCGCGCCGTTCGGCTATTCGACCATGCTATGGGCCTTCGTGTTCGGCTGGTTCGCGTTCGGCGAAATTCCGGTGCCGCTTGTGTTCGCGGGCGCCGCGATCGTCGCGGGTGCCGGCCTGTTCGTGTTCTTCCGCGAACGCCAGCTCGGCCTGCGCCGGCCGCACGAGGTCGAGGGGCAGAGCGGCGCGGGATAGAGCGTGGGTCTTGTCGCGCCGCCAGCGACGGCCTGAACCCTAGAGCCTGATCCATCCGCATTGAAACGCGCGGACTCTCCATTCGGCCTCACCCTGAGGAGCATTGCGAAGCAATGCGTCTCGAAGGGCGAGGCCGACCCCATCCTTCGAGACGGCCGCTGCGCGGCCTCCTCACAGGATGAGGTCGGAGTTGATTCAGTCCCGATGGATCAGACTCTAGCAAGGCAGGGATATCCTGGCGCGCAGGCCGCCGGATGGCCGATTGCTGAGCGTGAGTTCGCCGCCGTGGGCGTGGACGATCGATTGGGCGATCGCCAATCCCAGCCCGACACCGCCGGTCTCCCGGCTTCGGGATTCCTCGATTCGGTAGAACGGTTCGAAGACGCGAG
>CAYJNT010000178.1:0-7281 GCA_964370945.1 uncultured Hyphomicrobiales bacterium
CCGTGAGATCGGTCTGCATCAGCCGCGCGAGCAGCCGGTAGATCTCCTGCATCGCCGGCGAGCGACCGACCAGCGGAATGGAATCGAACTCCTCGAGCTTGACTTGCGCTTTCGGCTTTTCCTTCGGCTCCGACAACGCGCGGCCGACAATTCCGATCAATTCCTTCAAGTCGAAGGGCTTCGGAAGATATTCGTAGGCGCCGCGCTCGGATGCGCGGATCGCGGTCATGAAGGTGTTCTGCGCGCTCATGACGATGATCGGGAGATCCGGGCGCAGCTTCTTGATGCGTGGAATGAGCTCGAACGCATTCTCGTCCGGCATCACGACGTCGGTGATGACAAGATCGCCCTCGCCCTGGCTGACCCAGCGCCACAGGGTCGCAGCGTTGCTGGTCGAGCGCACCTCATAGCCGGCGCGCGACAAAGCCTGATTGAGCACAGTCCGGATTGCGCCGTCATCGTCGGCGACCAATATGCTTCCAGCGGGCATTTTAGTTCTCGTCGGCCTCCGAAATCATTCGCCCACCAATTCGGGCATTTCCGCGCGCGCTGCACCGTCTGCCCCGGCATATATCGGCATCAGCACGCGGAAAGTCGTGTGTCGTGGTTGCGATTCACATTCGATGATCCCGCCATGGTCGCCGATGATCTTGGCGACGAGCGCGAGGCCAAGCCCCGTCCCGCTCGGCTTCGTGGTCACGAATGGATCGAAAAGGTGCGGCATGAGGTCGTTCGGGACGCCGGGCCCGTTGTCGCGGATGCAGAATTCCAGCGGCAACGAGACGCGCGTCTTGCTCCCGGGCAGCGACAGGCGCACGCCGGGCCGGAATGCCGTGGTCATCGTGATTTCGCCGTCGATCGCATCCTGCCCGATCGCTTCGGCCGCGTTCTTCACGAGATTGAGGAAGACCTGAATGAGTTGGTCGCGGTTGGCAAGCACCGGCGGCAGCGATGGATCGTAGTCCTCAATGAACTTGATATGCCGCGCGAAGCCCGACTGCGCGAGGCGCTTCACATGTTCGAGCACGACATGGATGTTGACCGGCTCGCGTTCGACCGGACGCTCGTCAGCGAAGACCTCCATGCGATCGACCAGTTTCACGATCCGGTCGGCTTCGTCGCAAATCAGCCGCGTCAACGTGCGGTCCTCGTCGGCCGCTGATTGTTCCAGCAATTGGGCGGCACCGCGAATGCCTGACAACGGATTCTTGATTTCGTGAGCCAGCATGGCGGCAAGCGCGATCACCGAGCGCGCAGCGCCGCGATGCGTGAGCTGGCGATCCATTTTGTCGGCGATGGTGCGCTCCTGGAGCATCACGACGACATGGCCCTGCCGCTCGGGAAGCGGCGCGACATGCAGATCGACGATACGGTCGCCGGGATTGCGCGGCGTTGAAAGGTCGACGCGATACTCGTTGACCGGCGCGCCGCGGTCGCGGACCTGATCCACGAGCGCCAACAGTGGACTGCCGAACGGCGCGAGATCGCGCAACAGCAGGCGCTGCAGCAGCGGAACGGAAACCTCGAAAAATGCCTCGGCTGCGACATTTGCGTCGACCACACGCCCGCCGGCGTCGATGACCAGCACCGGCAGCGGCAGCGCATTGATAATGGCGCCGGACGGGAAAGACATCTCGGAGGACGCGCGTTTCATGCTGCCGCCTCCAGGTCGGGAATATCACCGTTGAACGACTGCGTCATCTCGTCGAAAGCCGCCGCGAGACAAGAGAGCGTCTCTTGCGGCGTTTCCGCAGTCAGAACCGCAACGCGATGTTTCTTGAAGACAAACTCGGGCGCGCCGGATTTTTCGGCAGCAACCTCGAGCGCCGATGCCAGATGCTTGCGCGCGTGCTTGCGCCCGATATCGGCGCCGTGATGCGCAACCATCTCTCGATACATCTCGGAAACGATCGCGAGTTGCATCGTGAGATCGGGATCGTCTTCACGGTGACCGGTCGCGAGATAGCGGCCGATCTGCCCCGGCAGCCATGGTCGTCCCTGCGCCGCGCGCCCGACCATCACGAGATCGGCGCCGGACTGCGCAAGCGCCTGATCCGCGTCATAGAATGAATTGATATCGCCATTGACCGCGACCGGAATCGACACGGCTTCCTTCACCGCGCGAACCGCCTTCCAGTTCGCGCGGCCCTTGTAGAACTGGCAGCGCGTGCGGCCGTGCACCGTGACGAGTTTGACGCCTGCGTCTTCCGCGCGACGCGCAAGCTCGGGTGAGTTGATCGACTGATCGTCCCAGCCGAGCCGCATCTTGAGCGTGACTGGGATGGACACCGCGCCGACGGTCGCTTCGATCAAGGTGAGTGCGTTATCAAGATCGCGCATCAGCGCAGAGCCCGATTCACCGTTGGTCACGTGCTTGGCCGGACAGCCCATATTGATATCAACGATCGAGGCGCCGGAATCTTCCGCGATCCGGGCACCCTCCGACATCCAGCGCGCCTCGCAGCCGGCAAGCTGCACGACATGGATATCGATGCCGGCGCCTTCAGCGCGCAGGCAGGCGTCGCGGCGGCCTTCAACGAATTTCGGGGTCGCCACCATCTCAGAGACGACAAGGCCCGCGCCCAGGCGCGCCGCCAGCCGCCTGAAGGGGGCATCCGTGACGCCCGACATCGGAGCAAGCATGACGCGGTTCGCCAGTTCGATCGGTCCAATGGCCGGACCAGCGATTTTGCCAAATATCTCGGTCACGTCTGGGTTGCACACCAATTAATCATAAGGGGTCGCTGCATAGAGTTTAGCCACATATCTGCCTATGCCACAAGTGCTGCATTGCAGCAATGAGCAGTTTTGTTAATTGGTTTGAGGACGGCAATTGTCGCGATAAACCGGTTAGAATTTGCGGTTTGCGAGGGTTGAAATTGATGGCGGCGAGGATTGCGGCTTTGGTGCTGGCGGGTGGCCGCGGAACCCGCAGCGGTGGCGATTTACCGAAACAATATAGGGAGTTGGACGGCGAGCCTGTGATCGCGCCGAGCCTGCGGCTATTCCTTGGGCATCCCCAGATTTCATTGGTCCAGCCCGTGATCCATCCGGACGATCAGGGCCGCTATGCAATGGCTGCACGTGGGCTCAACCTGTTGGCCCCGGTCATGGGCGGCGCGACCCGGCAGGACTCGGTCTTGGCCGGGTTGAATGCCCTTGAGCCGGCGGAGCCCGATTTTGTGCTCATCCACGATTCTGCGCGTCCGTTCGCGACCACGGCGTTGGTGGATCGCGCGATCGCCGCGGTGCAAGCAAGCGGCGCCGCTGTCCCTGCCCTGCCCGTTACCGACACGGTCAAGGAGGTCGACGTGCGGGAGCGCGTGACCAAGACCATCGATCGCACCACGCTTCGGCTGATCCAGACACCGCAGGCCTTCGCGTATCGCAAGCTTCTGGACGCACACCGGCGCGCCGCCGCGAACGGGCGGCACGATTTCACCGACGACGCCGCGCTCGCCGAATGGGCGGGCCTTTCCGTGATCGCGTTCCTCGGCGAAACCGGCAATATCAAACTGACGACGGCGGAGGATTTCGTGAAGGCTGTATCCGCGCGTGCTGCGTTGCTCGACGACGTCCGCACCGGCATGGGGTTTGACGTTCACGCCTTCGGCGACGGCGATCATGTCGTGTTGGGCGGCATCCGCATCGCGCATGATCGTGCGCTCAAAGGGCATTCGGACGCCGACGTGGTGTTGCACGCGCTGGTCGACGCCATTCTCGGTGCGCTCGGCGACGGCGATATCGGCTCGCATTTCCCGCCTTCCGATCCGAAATGGCGCGGTGCGTCTTCGGATCGTTTCCTGGAATTCGCCGCTGAACGCGTGAAAGCCCGCGGCGGGATGCTTGCAAACCTCGATACAACGATTGTCTGCGAGGCGCCGAAAATCGGACCGCACCGTGACGCCATGCGCGCGCGGATCTCGGCCATTGCCGGAATTTCGATCGATCGCGTCGGCGTCAAAGCCACCACCAGCGAAGGTTTAGGCTTTACCGGGCGTGGCGAAGGCATCGCGGCCTACGCGACGGCAACCATACGGCTGCGAAGGACGGTCAGCGATGCTGGATGACGACATCGTCGAAGCCGCGGAAAAGCTGCTCGATATCTGCCGTCGCAAGAAACTGACGATTGCGACGGCGGAATCCTGCACCGCCGGTCTCGTCGCCGGCACGCTGAGCGAGGTGCCCGGCGTCTCGAGCATGCTGGAGCGCGGCTTCATCACCTACAGCAACCAGGCGAAGCAGGACATGCTCGGCGTTCCAACGGCAACACTTGACGCGCATGGCGCCGTCAGCCGCGAAACGGCGGAAGCTATGGCGAAGGGCGCCCTCGCCCATGCTCCGGTCGACCTTGCGATTTCGGTAACCGGAATTGCGGGGCCGGACGGTGGCAACGAGGAGAAGCCGGTCGGCCTCGTCCATTTCGGCGCGGCCTCCCGTTCCGGGCAACTCAACCTCGCCGAGAAGCGATTTGGGAATCCGGGCCGCGCAGAGGTCCGCAAACGTTCGGTCCTGCAGGCCTTTGTGATGCTGCACGAGCTTGCGGAAAAAGAGCCTTCCCGTGATTGAACGTCAGGCCGTTCGACGCCCGTAAATTGCGTCGGCGCGCCGCTCGAAAGCTGCGGAAAACTTGCGGAACGCGGCGTCGAACATCGCACCCATCAGCATGCCGAGCGTGCGGCTGCGAAATTCGTAAACGATGAAGAACTTCACCTCACAGAGATGATCGCCAACGGCGTGGAATTCCCAGCAATTTTCCATTTTGCTGAAGGGGCCGCGCAGATATTCGACCAGGATCTGCAGGTTCGGCCGATCGAGCGTGACCCGGCTCTGGAACGTCTCGTGCAGCAACTTGTAGGCGACCGTCATGTCGGCGACGACGATCTCCACGCCTTCCGGCTCTTCCGTACGACTGCGGACGCGCAATGCGCTGCAGAGTGGCACGAATTGCGGATAGCGCTCGACATCGGCGACGAGATCGAACATCTCCGACGCGCTGTGGCGAACGCGGCGCGTGGTGGAGAATTCGGGCATTAGAGCATGATGCCGAAAGGCGTTAAGCGGTTTCCCGCCTTCGCGAAGCTCGCTTCGGCGGGCGAAGGAAGGTCGGATAACATCATGCTCAAACTCAAAAAGTCAGCGCTGAAGCTTTGCCTCGCGCGCGGCGCGCAGCTTGGCAAAGTCGTCGCCGGCGTGATGTGACGAACGCGTCAGCGGCGATGACGACACCATTAGGAAGCCCTTGGCGTAAGCCATCGCTTCATAGGTCTTGAATTCATCCGGGGTGACGTAACGCACCACTTCGTGATGCTTGCGCGTCGGCTGCAGATACTGGCCGATAGTCAGGAAATCGACATCGGCCGACCGAAGGTCATCCATCAGCTGCAGCACTTCGTTCCGCTCCTCGCCCAGCCCGACCATGATTCCTGATTTTGTGAACATGCCAGGATCGATCTCCTTCACCTGCTGAAGGAGGCGAATGGAGTGGAAATAGCGCGCGCCGGGGCGAACGGTCAGATAACGCGAGGCCACCGTTTCGAGATTGTGATTGAAAACATCGGGCTTCGCCGCGACGACTTGTTCAAGCGCTGCGTCCTTGCGCAGGAAATCCGGCGTCAGCACTTCGATGGTTGTCTGCGGGCAACGCTCGCGGATGGCGCAGATCGTCTGCGCGAAATGATCGGCGCCGCCGTCATCGAGATCATCGCGATCGACCGAAGTCACGACGATATGCGCAAGCCCAAGCTTGGCGGTCGCCTCAGCCACGTTCTTGGGCTCAAACGGATCGAGCGGGCCCGGCAAGCCAGTGCGCACATTGCAGAAAGCGCAGGCGCGTGTGCAGGTGTCGCCCATGATCATGAAGGTCGCGTGCTTCTTCTCCCAGCACTCGCCGATATTGGGGCAGCCGGCTTCTTCGCACACTGTATGAAGCCCGTTTGACCGCACGATCGCTTGTGTCTCCGCATAGCCACGCGACACCGGCGCTTTGACACGGATCCAGTCCGGCTTTTTCTGCATGGGAGCATCCGGCCGGTGCGCCTTTTCCGGATGGCGCGGGCGCGGCTGCCTGATTGTATCGAGGACAACGACCATGATTTCCCATACTTACGGGCGAAGTCCGTGCCCCGCAAGCGCGGCGCCTGCCCCGCGTAAGCCTGGCCCGTGAATGAGAAAAGGCGGGCCGAGGCCCGCCTTTTCGTCGCACCAACAGAACGGCCGGTGCTTCGAGCGCCTGCTTAATGATCGCAGGTGTCGTAGCGGCCATAGCCGTCATCGGTCCGGCATTGGTTCGGCTGCTGTGCGTTGTAGTACCACTGGCTGCCGGCTGGCAGGTAGCGCTGCTGTGCGCGATATTCCTGCGCTTGCGCGCGCGCCTCGCGCGCGGCCGCGTTGCGTTCGGCGCGAGTCTGTGCCGAAGCGGATGACGCCAGTGCGCCAACCGACGCCGTCAAAGCGAGAGCGATGATGCCTGTCTTGATAAGAGTCATCTTGCGTCCTTCTCAGTTGATGAGTTGCTTGTTGTCCAAGGTACGGGAGGTATCCTTGCGCGACGTTTTCAATCGCGAGGATGACCTAGAAACACATGCCCACGATTCAAGGAAAGGAACGCTTCTGTGAGCAGCCCTCACATTGGCGTAACAAATTCGTGCAGGCGGGAATAATTTCGGAGCGGCGATTAGACTCAACTAATCTGAAATCGATCTAAAAAAGAATCCGAACGTCGCTTCATGAATCGATCTTGGCGCAATCGTGTCAGCGATGTGATTCGGCGACACATTTACGCGTCACGCTCGGCGCAGATCACATATTCAGAACGCGACCGTAAGCGTCGAGCACGGCTTCCTTCATCGTTTCCGAGATCGTCGGATGCGGGAAGATGGTATGCATCAGTTCCTCTTCCGTCGTCTCGAGATTCATCGCGACGACGTACCCTTGGATGAGTTCCGTGACTTCCGCGCCGACCATATGCGCGCCGAGGAGCTGGCCGGTCTTGGCGTCGAAGATCACTTTGGTCATGCCCTGGTCTTCGCCGAGCGCGATCGCCTTGCCGTTGCCGATGAAAGGGAACCGGCCGACCTTGATCTCACGCTTCTTGTCCTTCGCCGCCTGTTCGGTCATGCCGACCGACGCGACTTGCGGATGGCAATAGGTGCAGCCCGGAATGAGCAACTTGTTCATGGGGTGAACTTTGAGGCCCTTGATTGCCTCGACGCAGATCACACCTTCGTGCTCGGCCTTGTGCGCGAGCATCGGCGGGCCTGCGACATCGCCGATCGCATA
>CAYJNT010000179.1:0-4241 GCA_964370945.1 uncultured Hyphomicrobiales bacterium
TGCGGCTCGCAATCGATGACGGCGCGTCGGTGAGCGAGGCGGTCGCGCGCGCACGGCCGCCGGTTCACTTTCGCCGCCAGGCCATCATCGAAACAGCGTTGCGCAGCTGGACCAGCGAGCGCCTCGCCCGCGTGATGGCGCAATTGTCAGACGCGGTGTTCGAAACGCGCAAGCAGCCGGCGCTCGCCGAAGCCATCGCGCATCGCGCGCTCACCGCGATCGCGGTGAATGCGAGGCAGCGGAGCTCTTAGCTCAACGTCGTAGGGTGGGGCAAAGCGAAGCGTGCCCACCTTTTTTCGCGCAGCACGTGGGCAACTGATCTCGGGTTTACCCGAGATCAGCGTTATAGAGGCGCGCCTTTGCCACCCTACGGCGGCGCCTTCCGATTAAGTTGTCAAACAGCCAAGCGTTCTCGTTCTCGCGGCGGGGTGCCCCGCGCGAGTTTGGTTTTGGGTTTCTATTTGCTCCCTCAATAGAGGGAGCGGAGCGCCGTACGGCGCGGGTAGAGGACCTGCCCTTTGCGAAGGACAGGCGACCAGCCTTGCGATCGGCCGGCCTCGCCTTACGGCGCTCCACTACGGCGTTATCAGATGGTGGGACCCCTCTGCCCCGCCGAGGCGTCAGGCGGTGTTACCGGCCCTGACATCACCCGGCGGCGCGACGGAAGACTCCATCCGGGGCTCCATTGTGAGCCAGGAGGCCTTCTCCACACATCTCCCGGGAGCAGGCTTGCGAGGCCTGCGCGCGGGTCGCCGCTCCCCATCCACATTCAAGATCGCCTCGAGAACGCCCCTCAGGCGAATGGGGATGCATGCAGAATAGCAGGTCGTAAACAGTAGTCAAGATAATTTTGATTGTTGCGAGACTTTGTTCAAGAGTATATTTATGTTATGGATAAAAGGACGCGGAGCGAGCTGAGGAAATGCCGAAGTGCGATTAAGACCAGAACAAAACCCGGCTTTTGACCGGGTTCTGCCACCTCTTGGAGCTAGGATTTAGATTCCATTAACCACGAATGGTTCACGATTCCCGAATGGGCGTCGCGGAATTTGTGCCCTTCACAAGGCTGATGCCGGCCATAGCATCGACCTTATTCACATAGCCTTCGCCGGAATCCGCAATCTTGCGGTTGTTCGCGGCGTAAAGGGTCCAACGCCAGTAGCTGGCGCGGTCCCGATACAGGTGGAAAAACATGACACTGATCTCCATAAGTGAGGACTATCAGCAGTACTTGTTCGAGTACCGCTTCGGGGACTCGGTATGGGGTATTCAGATCGCGGCAAAAGATGCCGACGAAGCCCGCGAGCGACTAAAGGCAATCTCTTGGGCGCAATACAAAGGCGAGATTGTCGCGACAATCCCCGTACCGGGCGCGGGTCTGCTCAAACGAATCACCGCGCTGCTCTCAATTTTATCGCGCGACGTCGATCATTCCGCAGATCGAGGCTGAAAAAGAATCCGCCTCGCTGAAAGCGAAAGCCGCTTGACTCTGATTGAATCGGATTCGCGATTCTAGCTGCTACTAGCGAATCGAACCTACCGCTTCCGGCCCTCGAGCCGGCGCGCCACGTCTTCAAGCTGCTCCAGCGTCTTGTACTTGATCTTCACGGAGCCGCCGCGACCGCGGTGATTGATCTCGACCGCGAGCCCGAGCGTGTCGGAGAGCGAGCGCTCCATCGCGACCGTGTTCGGATCCTTGCGCTTGCGGCCGGCCTTGCCCTTCTTGCCGCTCTTGTCCTGCTTCGCCTGCTCGATCTGGCGGACATTGAGCCCCTTGCTCACGATCTCATGCGCGAGCTGCTCCGGGTTCGGTTGGCCGATCAGCGCGCGCGCATGGCCGGCGGTGATCTTGCCGGCGTTGATATAGGCCTTCACCGAATCGGGAAGCTTGAGCAGGCGCAGCGTGTTGGAGACATGGCTGCGGCTCTTGCCGACAATGCCGGCGATGTCGTCCTGGCTGTGCTTGTAGTGATCGACCAGCGACTGATAGCCGAGCGCTTCTTCCAGCGGATTGAGATCCGTGCGCTGCACGTTCTCGATGATGGCGAGTTCGAGCGCCTCGCCGTCGCTCACGTCCAGAACGACGATCGGCACTTCGTGCAGCTTGGCGCGCTGAGCCGCGCGCCAGCGCCGCTCGCCGGCGATGATCTCGAAGCCGGCCTGCCCTTTCGCCGGCCGCACCACGATCGGCTGGATGATGCCGCGCTCGCGGATCGAGGTGGCGAGCTCGTTCAATTCGTCGTCGGAATAAATGCGGCGCGGATTTTTCGGATTGGGCCGGATGCTCTCGATCGGCACCTTGCGCTGGGCGGCCGGGCGCGGCGCCTGAAGCGCGCTGCCCGGATCGTTCGCCGGCGCTTCGACGCCGACATCGCCGATCAGGGCGGCCAGACCACGACCGAGACGAGACGGCTTATCCGCCATGACGGCTGCTCCACGCTTCACATCCCGCCCCCATTTCGCTCAGGAATATTTTCATAAACACTTTCTAAGCCGTCGCCGCCGCCAGTTCGCGCTCACGCTGGATGATCTCGGTCGCGAGCTTCAGATACGCTTCGCTGCCGACGCATTTCAGGTCGTAGACCAGCACCGGCTTGCCATAGGACGGCGCTTCCGAGATCCGCACGTTGCGCGGGATGATGGTGTCGTAAACTTTCTTGCCCATGAACTCGCGCACGTCGGCCACGACCTGGTTCGACAAATTGTTGCGCGCGTCGAACATGGTCAGCACGATGCCGTGAATGGAGAGACCTGGATTGAGCGTCGCCTTCACCTGCTCGACGGTCTTGAGCAATTGCGACAAACCTTCGAGCGCGAAGAACTCGCATTGCAGCGGAACGAGGATCGCATTCGACGCCGCCATCGCGTTCACCGTCAGCAGATTGAGCGACGGCGGACAATCGACCAGCACGTAGGAATAAACCTCGTCGGCCGACTGGCCCTCGTTCAATCCCTCGAGCGCCTTGCGCAGACGATAGGCGCGATCGCGCGCAGTCGAAATTTCGAGTTCGATGCCGGCGAGGTCGAGCGTCGATGGCGCGATGTGCAGACGCGGCACCGCCGTCGTCAGGATCGCCGCGCGCAGTTTCGCGTCGCCGCTCATCACGTCGTAGGTCGAGCAGGCGCGATTGCGCCGGTCGATGCCGAGACCGGTCGAGGCATTGCCCTGCGGATCGAGATCGACGATCAGCACGCGCTCGCCGATCGCGGCCAATGCGGTGCCGAGATTGATCGCGGTCGTGGTCTTGCCGACGCCACCCTTCTGGTTGGCGAGCGCAAGCACGCGCGGCGCCTTCACCTTGCCGGTCTTCGGGTCGATCTTGAGGTCGGACATGGCCGAGCCATCCTGTGTCGGGACGATCGAAGTATCACTGTCAATCATGGCGCGTTCCGTTCGCTGGCCCAAATATCGTTTCTTGTGTCGTTATTTTTTCGCGAGGCTCGTAACGATGAGGATCTGGCCGTCGCCGGTCTTGCTGGGGACCATTTCCGAGCCAATCGTCCAATATTTAGCGGCCTCGGTCAATTCGGCCGCTATATCTTGTCCCTTTGGAAACAGGAGTTTCGTCCCCGTTTTCAACAAGGGATAAGCATCCGGAATGAGCTTTTTGAGGGGCGCGAGCGCACGCGCGGTCACCGCGTCCGCATGGCCTTCGAAGCGCGCAGTGAAGTCCTCGATCCGCTGCGCGTGCACCGTGACCGGCAGGCCGAGCACGCGCGCGGCCTCGCGCAGGAAGGCGGCCTTCTTCTGATTGCTCTCGACCAGATGCATGTGCCCGCCCTCGACATCGGCGAGCAGGCACGCGAGCGGGATGCCGGGAAAGCCGCCACCGGATCCGAGATCGATCCAGAGCCGCGCACCGGGCGCGAGCGGGAGGAGCTGAAGCGAATCGGCGACGTGCCGCGTCCAGATTTCCGGCAGCGCCGACGGGGCGACGAGGTTGGTAGTTTTCTGCCAGGTGGCGAGGAGTTCCACGAAGCGGTCCAAAAGCCCAGCCGTTTCACGTGAAACGGGAATCAACCGCAGCGCTCGCTCCCGGTCCGCGGCGGGTCCGCTCATGCCTGCGCCGCGCGGCGGCCTTTCCGGCGGATATGCGCAGCCAGGAGCGTGAGCGCCGCCGGGGTCATGCCGTCGAGCCGGCCGGCCTGGCCGATGGTGCGCGGCCGCGCGGCGGTGAGCTTCGCCCGCGCCTCGTTGGAGAGGCCGGTGACCGCCGCATAGTCGAGGTCGTCGGGCAGGG
>CAYJNT010000179.1:4341-5886 GCA_964370945.1 uncultured Hyphomicrobiales bacterium
ACGGCGAGAGCGAAACGGACTTGGCGAAGGCGCGCGCCTCATTGAGCGCGGCGAGCTTGCCGCGATACTTCTCGCGCCGCTGCGCGCCCACGCAGCCGACGGCGATGCCCTTCTCGGTCAGGCGCTGGTCGGCGTTGTCCGCGCGCAAGGCGAGGCGATATTCCGCGCGCGAGGTGAACATCCGATACGGCTCGGTGACGCCGCGGGTGACGAGGTCGTCGATCATCACCCCGAGATAGCCTTCGGCGCGATCGAACAGGATCGGCGCGCTGCCGGCGGCCTTGGCCGCGGCATTCAGACCCGCCACAAGTCCCTGTGCCGCAGCCTCTTCATAGCCGGTCGTGCCGTTGATCTGGCCAGCCAGAAACAGCCCTGGCTGCTTGCGGACTTCGAGGCTGTGTGACAGCTCGCGTGGATCGACATGATCGTATTCGATGGCGTAGCCCGGCCGGATGATGCGCGCCTTTTCGAGGCCGGGGATGGAGGCGACCACCGCGTGCTGCACGTCCTCCGGCAGCGAGGTCGAGATGCCGTTCGGATAGACGGTGTCGTCGTCGAGGCCTTCCGGCTCGAGGAAGATCTGATGCCCGTCGCGCTCGCCGAACCGCACGATCTTGTCCTCGATCGAAGGGCAATAGCGCGGACCGCGGCTGGCGATCTGGCCCGAATACATTGGCGAGCGATGCACGTTCGCCCGGATGACCGCATGGGTCGTGTCCGTGGTGCGGGTGATGCCGCATTCGATCTGCGGATTGGTGATCTTGCCGGTCAGGGTGGAGAACGGCTCCGGCGGATTGTCCGCCGCCTGCATCTCCAGCGACTGCCAGTCGATGGTCTTGCCGTCGAGCCGAGGCGGGGTGCCGGTCTTGAGGCGTCCCAGTGTGACGCCGAGGCGTTCCAGCGTGAGCGACAATCCGATCGCCGGCGCTTCGCCGACCCGGCCGGCGGGGGTCTGTTTCTCGCCGATATGGATCAGGCCGCGCAGGAAGGTCCCAGTGGTAAGGACCACGGCGGCGGTGGGGAGCTCGCGGCCATCCATCAGGCGCACGCCGGTGACACGGCTATCGTCGACAATGAGGTCGTCGGCCTCGCCCTCGATCAGGGTGAGGTTTCCCTGCGCGGCGATCTCGCGCTGCATTGCCTGCGCATAGAGTTTGCGGTCGGCCTGGGTGCGGGGCCCACGCACCGCCGGCCCCTTGCGGCGATTGAGGACCCGGAACTGGATGCCGCCGGCATCGGCCACGCGGCCCATCAGGCCGTCCAGGGCATCGATCTCGCGCACCAGATGGCCCTTGCCGAGCCCGCCGATGGCCGGATTGCAGGACATGGCGCCGATGGTCGACGCGCGATGGGTGACAAGCGCGGTCGCCGCGCCCATGCGCGCGGCCGCCGCCGCGGCCTCGCAGCCGGCATGCCCGCCGCCGATCACGACCACGTCGAAACGCTGATTTTGGAGTCCCTTGGCCATCGCGGCGTATGTAGCGATGGCGGCGCGCGGGGTCAAAATAATCGCGGGCGGAGCATTTCCAAGCGAAGTGGACACCG
>CAYJNT010000179.1:5986-7234 GCA_964370945.1 uncultured Hyphomicrobiales bacterium
GCGCGCGGGGTCAAAATAATCGCGGGCGGAGCATTTCCAAGCGAAGTGGACACCGTTTCGCCGTCCGGAAATGCGACAAACAAAAAGCGTCTGACGGTCATTCCGCGCGGGTGAATCCGGATTCGTTTCACGTGAATCAGGATGCTGTTTCCCGTGAAACACCACCGAATCAAAAGGTTAACAGTGATTAAGAACTCATCACTTGCCGATGCAGAAGTCGCGGAAAATGACGTCGAGAATATCCTCCACGTCAACACGGCCAGTGAGCCGCCCGAGCGCGCGGGCGGCGAGACGGAGCTCCTCGGCGAAGATGTCCTCGCGGCGGCCTTCAGCGATCGCGCGCGTGAGCGCCCCGGACGCTTCCTGCAGGAGGAGCCGCTGACGCTCGCGCGTGACCAAAGCCGGCTCGCGCGAGCCGAGGTGATCGGCCGCGAAAGCCGCCAGTGCCTCGAGCAGCCGGTCGAGGCCTTCGCCGGTCGTGGAAGAGACGTCGAATTGCGTCTTGGACTTTTCTTTGGATTTTCCGGCGGGCGCACGCTGCGCGACGAGATCGATCTTGTTTCGGACGATGAAAACATGCGCCGCGCCGAGCCGCGGCGCGGCGACAGCGTCTGACGCATCGACCACCCACAGGACCAGGTCCGCGGCCTGCGCTCTGGCGCGCGCCCGTGCGACGCCTTCGCGCTCGACCGGGTCGTCGGTCTCGCGGATGCCGGCGGTGTCGAGCAGCGTGACCGGCGCGCCTTCGAGATCGAGATGCACTTCGATCACATCGCGGGTCGTGCCGGCATAAGGCGACACGATCGAGGCCTCGCGGCGCGCGATGCGGTTGAGCAACGTCGACTTGCCGGCATTCGGCGGCCCCGCGATCGCGACCACGAGACCCTCACGCAGACGCTCACCGCGCGCGGCGTCGGAGAGCGCGTCGGCGATCTCGCGCTGGAGCTTGCGCGCGACATCGAGCGCCTGCGCCGTCACGGTGCTTGCGACATCGGCCTCGTCGGAAAAATCGATGCCGGCTTCGGCGAGCGCCTGCGCCTCGATCAGCCGGCGGCGCCAGTCCTCGGCGCGATTGCCGAGCAGACCCTGCAGCTGGCGCAGCGCCTGGCGGCGCTGCGCGTCGGTGTCGGCGTAGATCAGATCGGCGAGGCCTTCGATCGCGGTGAGGTCGAGCTTGCCGTTCTCGAACGCGCGGCGCGTGAACTCGCCGGGCTCGGCCATGCGCAGTCCGTCCATCGCCGCGAGCGC
>CAYJNT010000180.1:0-7224 GCA_964370945.1 uncultured Hyphomicrobiales bacterium
GATGCGGATGCCGACAATGCCGTGACTGACGAGCCGGTCGATCTGCGTTTCTGTCACACCCGTTTCAACGACGGCGATACCGCGCAACCTTCGAGGATAGCGCGACAAGGCATCGAGGGTGACGGTATTGTCGGATTGATATCCCGCCATCGGCGTGACCACGAGCCCGTGCGTGATGCCGTGCACGTCGAAAACGCCGATCAGCTGCTCGGCGGTCGCCGTCTCGTGCGGCGTGGGCGTGTAGATCGTGTCTTTTCGATAGGGAAACCGGGCTGGATCGAGGATATGGACGTGGCAATCGGCTTTCATGGCTTAAGGGAATGTCACTTGATTGGCGAGCGGCTCGCCACGGAAGAAGCGACCGAGATTGGCGAAGATCGCCGCCATTTTCTGCCGCATCGCGTCGCGCGTTCCGGCCGAAATATGCGGCGTAACGACGACATTTGGCAACGCGAACAACGGATTGTCCGTTTGCGCCGGCTCGTGTTCGAATACATCGAGACCGGCAGCAAGGACATGGCCGGATTTCAGCGCCTCGGTCAGCGCTGCTTCGTCGACGATGCCGCCGCGCGCGGTGTTCACAATGATCGCACCCGGTTTGAGTTTGGCGATCGCATCGCGCCCGATGAGGCCGCATGTGGCATTTGTCAGCGGAACGTGAATGGTCAGGACATCCGCTGCTCCCAGCACCTCGTCGAGCGATCCGCGCCGCACGCCGAGCGAATTGACCATGGGAGTAGGGAGTTCGACCGCAGGATCGGTGTAAATCCCGCTGCAGCCGAAACTCTTCAGCCGTTCCGCCACCGCCTGCGCGATGCGCCCGAACCCAACATAGCCGATGGTCTTGCCGTACAACTCCCGGGAAACAGCACGCAGCGCGTTCACATGCCACTTGCCGCGGCGCAATTCGGCGTCGGCGAAGGCCAGGCGTTTCGCCGCCGCGAGCATCAGCAAAATGGTGTGCTCCGCAACGCCGATGGTCGTGCCTTCCGGCGTGAGCGCGAGCGGCAGGCCGCGCCGCTTGAACTCCTGCCAGTCCGTGGTGTCCTGCCAGCCGACGCCCTGGTGGTGCACGATCTTCAGCACTTTTGCAGCGTCGAGGTGGTGTTTGCGAAGCGGCGTGGCGGCGCAGATCACCGCGTCGCAATCGGCGATCTTTTCGCAACGCCGGGCATCATCGTCGTTGTCGAGCGTGATCACATCGAATTTCGCACCCGCGGCTTCGTGGATGAGCGCATACACATCCTCCGACGCGTAGCTGAGATACAGGACCTTTGGGAGCGGCGGGCTCATCGGATCATTTTAGTCCAGATAACGGATGCGATCGGATTTGAGCACGTCGTCCAGCCAGGCCGGATAGGTCGCGCCCGATTTCACGGCGGCGTCCATCTTCGCTTCCTTGTCGGCGATCGCCTTCAACTCGGCTCCGACCGAGCGGACGTCGGCGCGCGGCACGATCACCACGCCGTCGATATCGCCGACTATCAGATCGCCGGCCTCGATGCGCACGCCGCCGAGCGTGATGACGCCGCCAATCTCGCCCGGGCCGTCCTTGAAGGGTGAATTGGGCGAGAGGCCCTGCGCGAACATCGGAATCCCGACCTGATTGATGCCTTCGATGTCGCGCACGACACTATCGGTGACGGCGGCGACCATGCCGGCGTTTTTCGCCATGCCGAGAAGAATGTCGCCGATCACGCTCGCAGAGGTGCCGCCGTCGGCCGCGACCACCAGCACGTCGCCCGCCTTGGCGTATTTGAGCGCGGCATAGGGCGCGAGATTGTCGACCGGCCGCGTGCGCACAGTCATCGCCGTGCCCACGAAGCGGGTCTGCCGTGACAGCGGCTTGATCCAGTGCGGCAGCGCGCCGCGCCGGCCCTGTGCGTCGACGACCCATCCGGTCGGCGCTTTTAAGAAAGGTGCGATCTCATCCGCGGACGGACGGGGGAAGTTGCGCCGGATCGTGAGTTGGGCGGGCTCCGCCATTGTGTTCTCCTTGTTATGCAGATTTTGGGTAAAGCGCCGTGCCGCTGGAATCGAAGATGTGAGCGGCGGACAGGTCGATGCCGAGCGAGCGCCGCTCGCCGACGGTCACGTGGATGTCGGGACCGACACGGGCGAACAGCGGCTTTTCCACGCCGGCGATGCGGCCGGCGAAAATCGTTTCGGCGCCGAGCGGTTCGACCTGGACGATCTCCACATCGATGGTCGGGGAGCCCGGCCGCGCGGTGCCGGACATCTTCTCCGGCCTGATCCCGAAAATGACGTCCGTTCCGGGCCGCAAAGGCGGCATGCGATCGGCGGGCAATTTCAGGGCCAACGCGCCGATGCGAATGCCGCGGCCGCCCGGATCGTCGGACACGACGGCTTTGACCAGATTCATCGGCGGGTTGCCGAGGAAGCTCGCGACAAAGGTATTGGCCGGACGCCGATACACTTCAAGCGGTTCCGCCACCTGAATGACCTTGCCGCCATTCATGATGCAGATGCGCGTCCCCATGGTCATGGCTTCGACCTGGTCATGCGTGACATAGATCATCGTCGCGCCGAGCCGGCGATGGATCGCGGCGATCTCGCCGCGGGTCGAAACACGCAGCGCCGCATCGAGATTCGACAGGGGTTCGTCGAAGAGGAACACCTTGGGATCGCGCACGATCGCGCGTCCGAGCGCCACGCGCTGGCGCTGCCCGCCGGAGAGGGCATAGGGCTTGCGATCGAGCAGCGGCGATAGGCCAAGCGTCGCCGCGACGCCGGTGACACGCCGCTCGATCTCCTCGCGCGCGACCCCGCGGCGGCGCAGGCCGAAGGCGAGGTTCTCCTTGACGCTCATGTGCGGATAGAGCGCGTAGGACTGGAACACCATCGCGATGTCGCGGTCCTTGGCCGGGACCCTGTTGACGATCTTGCCGTCGATCGACAGCGAGCCGGACGAGATCGATTCCAGACCGGCGATCATCCGAAGCGTCGTGGTCTTGCCGCAGCCGGAGGGCCCGAGCAGAACCATGAACTCGCCGTCCTTGATGTCGAGGGTGACAGCGTCGGCCGCAGGCGCATGCGTGCGGTCGTAGAGCTTGGTCAGCCTGTCGAGCTTTACGACCGCCATTCGATGCCTCGTTTCATTTGATGGCTCCGGCCGTCATGCCCTGTATGAGCTTTTCGGAGAAGAAGGCGTAGATGACGATGACGGGTATGATCGCGATCATCAGGCCGGTCGCGATCATGCCGGTATCCTCGAGCTGATCGCCCATGAACCGCTGAATGCCGAGCGGCAGCGTGCGGTTGTTGTCGTCGGTGATCAGCACGACGGCATAAAGAAACTCGTTCCACAACAGGATGAAATTGAGAATGACCGTGGTCGCAATGGCCGGCAGCGCGATCGGAAAGCTCACGCGCCAGAAGATCGCCCATTCGGAATATCCGTCCATGCGCGCGGCATCGAACAGGTCAGCCGGAATACGCGCGAAGAAGCTTTCGAGGATGTAGATCGTCAACGGCAGTTGGATCGCGACGTAAACGAGCGTGAGCCCGACCCGTGTGTCGTAGAGCCCATATTGCACGAGGATCTGGAATAGCGAGATGATTGTGATCTGCGGAGGGAAGATGATGGTCGAGAACAGGATGAAATAGATGACGCGGTTCAGCCGGAACCGGTAGCGCGCCAGGCAATGCGCCGCCATCGCTCCGACGAATGTCAGGATCGCGACCGCGGTGCCGACAATCATCGCCGAGTTCCGGAAGTAAACGTTGTAGTTGGAGTTGAACCACGCGATTGGGAGTTTCTCCCAGTGGAATTGCGAGGGCAGAGCGAAATGGTCGGCCATGATCTCGGTGGTCGTGCGCACCGACATGATCGCGGCCCACACAAACGGCCCGGCCGCGAAAGCTGTGTAGGCCACAAGCACCATCAACAGCAGGGATTGTTTGAGCGGCTTGGTCATTGCGCCATCAATATTCGAGTTTGCCGCGCTGGCGCAGCGTAATGGTCAGGGTGAGCACGGCCCCGAGGACGATGACGAACCAGACCGCGGCGATGGTCGAGGGATAGCCAAGATCGAATGTCGTCCACTCGAAGGCGCGCTTGTAGACATAGGTCGAGACCGTTTCCGTCGACCAGAGCGGTCCGCCCCTGGTCGTGATCCAGACCAGATCGAAGATCTTCATCTTGCCGATGAAGGAGAGCACGATGAGATTGAGCACCGTCGGCCAGATCAGCGGCAAGATCACGTAGACGAGTTTTTGCCCCCAGCCGCAATTGTCGAGCTCGGCGGCCTCGATCACTTCCTTCGGCAGCGAATGGAGGGCGGCGAGCAGCACCACCATGTTGAAGCCGGTCCACATCCAACTGGTGACGAGGATCAGCGCCGGCAGCGCGACCTTGGGATCGCCAAGCCAGGCCTTTGCGTAGGCGCCGAGGCCGATAGCGCGTAGCGCGGAATTCACCGGGCCCCAGTCGAAATTGTAGATCCACACCCACAGGATGCCCACGACCACGTATGACATCAGCACCGGCGTGAACCAGGCGATGCGGAAGAAGCGCGCGCCCGGGACCTTGGCGTAAAGAGCGAGCGCAAGAACGAGCGCGATCGAGACTTCGACAAGAGGTGAAACGGATGCCCAGGTGATGGTGTTGCGGACTGCACGCCAGAAAATGTCGTCCTTGAAAAGTGCGATGTAGTTTTCGAGCCCGACGTAAACCTCACGCCGCGGGAGCACCGTGTGGAAGCTGTTCCAGAGCGTGCGGACGACCGGGTAGGCTGTGAACGCGACATAGATGGTCAGCGCCGGCAACAGGAAAACGGCGATGGCACCCCACGGACGGCGCAAGCCGTCGTCTCGCGTCGCTGTGATTGGATGCTCGGCCATCGGAAATTTCGGATTTGAGAAAAATGCGGGACCTGCGTGCGCGGGTCCCGCTTTTGCGAACGATGCCGGATTAATATGCTGCGGTCATCTGCTTGACCACGCCGTCGACGTCGATCGTGCCGGCGGGGAAGGCGTTGTTGATGACCTGCGTGAACACTTCCTTCGGCTTGCCTTGCATCCGCTGGATTGGAATGCCGAAATAATACTTGGCGCCGCGGTTGCTGGCCTCAAGCATCTTGAAATACTCCGCATTCGGTCCGGTGATTTTCGAGGGATCGCTCTTGATGCCGGTCTGCACCAGCACGCGCTCGAGCCATTTGTTGCCCATCGCCGGCGTGGCGAAGGAGTTGAGGAACGCGATCACTTCTTTCGGATGCTTTGTGTCGGCATTGGCCACATACGAGCCGCCGACTGCGATGGTGCGGCATTCGTTGCAGGCCGCGTTCGGCACCGCCGGCATCCGCATGATCCCGAGTGGGAAGCCGGCCGGTTGACCGCCTTTGTCCGGCGTGTTGAACGCGCGGCTCGTGTACCAGCTCCCGACCATGAACATCAGTGCGCCGGGATTGGTGTGGAAGTAGGTGTGCGCCTCGCCGAGCTTCAGCGAGGTGAAGGTCGTCGGCAAGAGACCCGCATCGATCGCACCTTTAAGCCATTTCAGGGTGTCGACGACGCGTGGATCCGACCATGCAAGCTTGCCTTGCAGGAGCTTGCTGTAATCCTCGGTGCCGAGTTTCTGCAGCAAGGCTTCATGCGTGAGATGCGCGCCCGTGAACGGGCGGTCGCCGGCGCCGAGCGACATCGGCGTGACACCCTTGGCCTTGGCCTTCTTCACGACGTCGAGGAACGCGTTGGATGAGAGCTGAAGATTGGCCGGCACCTTGCCGCCAAGCTCATCCATCAGCTTCTTGTTGTAATAGACTTCGACGGTCCAGGCTTCGAGCGGCAGGCCATACGGCTTTCCCTTGTAAGTCCAGGCCTGTTTCGCCCAAGGCTCGACATTGGCCCAATTCAATCCGGACAGATCGAGCAGGAAGCCATTGTCCATGTACTCGACCTGGTCGGGTTCGGCATAGAACAGGTCAGGGGCCTGGCCCGCGCGCAAGGCGGTCTTGAGAGCGGCGTAGAGCGCGTTCTTTTCGTACCAGGACGCCTTGATCTTGACGCCGGGATTGCTCTTCTCGAACGCGGCGATCGCTTCCTCGACATATTGCCGTTTGATCTGCTCGGCCGCCCAATGCGTCCAGAGCGTCAATTCCTTTTGCTGCTGCGCGATAGCTCTGTTCGGCGCCGTGAGCGCGATGATGCATGCGGCAGCGAGCGCCGCGAAAATCCTGAACATGGGCTTTCCTCCCGAGTGTGACGCCGCGCGTGCATTTGGATGCATTCTTGCCCGAACTCGTTCCAGGCAGCGGCTTTGAGAAGCTAGGCCGCATGCATGAAGGGCGTCAACAAAATTATCAATAATTAAATTGAAAATTTTGCGGCCGGGGCGCATAGTGAAGCGCCGGAAACCTGCCGATTTGTGGAATTATTGATGTCTGTCGTGCCGCTCAGAGGCAAAAAAAGGACCGCTCAGGCGGATGGCAACGCTTCTGCTGATGTCGTCAGCGCGCTCGAATTCGACATTCTGTTCGGACGATTGCGGCCGCGCGAGCGTCTTGTTGAAGATGCGCTCATACAGCGCTTCCGCGCCAAGCGCCATGTTGTGCGTCAGGCGTTGGCCGATCTCGAGAAAATCGGCATCATTGTTCGAGCGCCCAATCGAGGCGCCACGGTGCGCGATTTCACCGCGCGGGAGATCGAAGAGATCTGCGAAATACGTGAGATCCTTCAGCACCGCGCCGCCCAGCGAATCGCGTTGCCCGCCACGCCGCAGTTATTGACGAAGCTTCAGACGATCCAGCGTCGTCACGACAAAGCCGTCGCCGCCCGCGATCCGCGGGCGATCGACCATGCAAACGAGGAATTTCATCATGTGCTGTTCGCGGCTTGTGGCAGCACGCATCTTCTGTCGGCGATCGAGCATTACGCCTATCTGACACGCGCCATGCGTCTCTACCCGCTCGTCAATCCGGTCATCCTGGACCAGCTTCGCCGCGAGCATTGGGCGATGATCGAGGCGCTAAAAAGCGGTGACCGCAAGACGCTGCAGCGGCTGGTGATCGACCACATCCAGCCGTCGAAGAAGATCTATCTGGAAGTCCGGCGCGAGGTTGAAGCGTCGAATGTTGCCCCCAAGCGCTCGCGCGCATGAGGCGGTCCGGCTTTGCAATGCGCGTCGGGTAGGACATTCGCTGTTCTTACGTAAGCGTCCATTCCTGACACGTGGGTCAGGTAGGGGCGTTTGACAGGCTCCAA
>CAYJNT010000181.1:0-2087 GCA_964370945.1 uncultured Hyphomicrobiales bacterium
TCCCAATGCGAGGCATTGATGTCGGGCGCGCGCACCGCGACGCCGTGCTCGACCGCGTCGCGCACGATCTGCGCCGCGGCGTAAAAGCCCATCGGCTGCGAATTGAGCAACGCGGCCGCGAACACGTCCGGGTACCGGCATTTCAGCCAGGCCGAGGCATAGACGAGGTTGGCGAAGCTCGCGGCATGGCTTTCGGGGAAGCCGTAATCGCCGAAGCCCTTGATCTGGTCGAAGCAGCGCTGCGCGAAATCGCGCTCATAGCCGCGCGCGACCATGCCCTCGACGAATTTCCGCTCGAACGAGCCGATGGTGCCGACGCGCTTGAACGTCGCCATCGCGCGGCGGAAACGGTCGGCCTCGCCGGGCGCGAAATTCGCCGCCACGATCGCGATCCGCATCGCCTGTTCCTGGAACAGCGGCACGCCCAATGTCTTTCCGAGCACCTCGCGCAATTCGTTCGGATTGCCGCCGCGCGGCGCGGGATAGGTGACGAGCGCCGGATTTTCGCGCCGCTGCAGATAGGGATGCACCATCTTGCCCTGGATCGGCCCGGGGCGGACGATCGCGACCTCGATCACCAGATCATAAAACTCCTTCGGCTTCAGCCGCGGCAGCATCGACATCTGCGCGCGGCTTTCGATCTGGAACACGCCGATGGTGTCGGCGCGGCGGATCATGCGGTAGGTCTCCTCGTCCTCGTCCTGGATCGCGAGATCGCGGTGCACATGATAATGTGAGCGCAGCAGATCGAAGCCCTTGCGCAGGCAGGTCAGCATCCCGAGCGCGAGCACATCGACCTTGAGCAGGCCCAGCGATTCCAGATCGTCCTTCTCCCATTCGATCACGGTGCGCTCGTCCATCGCCGCGTTCTCGATCGGCACCACTTCGTCGAGGCGCGAGCGCGTGATCACAAAGCCGCCGACATGTTGCGAAAGGTGCCGCGGAAAATCGAGCAGCTCTTCCGCAAGCCGCATCGCCTTGAGCAAGCGCGGATCGGCGGTGTCGAGGCCGGCGCGTCTCGCGTCCTCGTCACGCACGCCGCTATTCGACCAGCCCCAGAGCGTGCCGGAGAGAAGCGCGAGCGTATCTTCCGACAGCCCGAACACCTTGCCGACATCGCGGATGGCGCTGCGCCCGCGATAGCAGATCACGGTCGCGGCCAGGCCTGCGCGCTCGCGCGTGTAGGTTCGGTAGATATATTGAATGACCTCCTCGCGCCGCTCGTGCTCGAAATCGACGTCGATATCGGGCGGCTCGCGCCGCTCCGCCGACACGAAACGCTCGAACAGGAGATCGACGCGCTCGGGATGCACCTCCGTGACGCCGAGGCAATAGCAGATCAGCGAATTCGCCGCCGAGCCGCGGCCCTGGCAGAGGATGTTCACCTCGGGACTGCGCGCATAGTTCACAATGTCATGCACGGTGAGGAAAAACGGCGCGTAGCCGAGCTCGCCGACAATCTTCAATTCCTGATCGAGCGCGTGCCGGACTTTCCTTGACATGCCGTCCGGAAAACGTCGCCGCGCGCCCTCCTCCGCGAACGCCACCAAAGCAGCTTGCGGCGTGGCGAAGCCCTTGCGGGTCTCCTCCGGATATTCGGTCTTGCGCAATTCCTCGAGCGAAAAGCGGCATTGATCGAGGAAAATGCCGCTCTCTGCGATCGCGTCCGGATATCTGCGAAAGAGCCGCGCCATTTCATCCGGTGCTTTCAGATGCCGCTCGGCATTGGCCTGCAGCAGTTTCCCGGCCTTGTCGATGGTGGTCTTCTCGCGGATGCAGGTGACCACGTCCTGCAGCTCGCGCCGCTCCGGCCCATGATAGAGCACGTCATTGACCGCGATCAGTGGCACGCGCGACTGAGCAGCGATGTCGGCGAGCTTGGCCAGCCGCCGCGCATCGTCGCCGCGATAGAGCATCGATCCGGCGAGCCAGACCGAGCGATCCGATGCGGCATTTTTCAAGCGTTCAAGCAGCCGAAGAAGTTTTTCCGCCTCGATCTTCACCGGGGGCATGACAATGAGATTTTGCCCCTCGATGAAGTCGAGCAGGTCCGGCAAGCCGAGCCGGCAATCGCCCTTCTCCGCCCG
>CAYJNT010000181.1:2187-7210 GCA_964370945.1 uncultured Hyphomicrobiales bacterium
CGATGAAGTCGAGCAGGTCCGGCAAGCCGAGCCGGCAATCGCCCTTCTCCGCCCGCCTTTTGCCGAGCGAGAGCAGCCGCGTCAGCCGGCCCCAGGCGGCGCGGTCCTTCGGGTAAGCCAGGATGTCGGGCGTGACGCCGTCATCGAAAACGAGCCGCGCGCCGACGGCGATGCGGAAACCGGCCAACGCCTCTGTCAGCTCCGGCTCTTCTTTCAGCGCGCGCGCGGCGACATGCACGCGCACCACGCCGGCGACACTATTGCGATCGGCGATGCCGAGCCCGGCGAGCCCGAGCGCGGCGGCCTCCCTCACCAGTTCCTCCGGCTGCGAGGCGCCGCGCAGGAAGGAGAAGTTACTGGTCACCGCCAGTTCGGCGTAGGACGACATTTTACTCTACTCACGCAAACAACCCATGCAGGAACCAGCGCGGCGGATGCTGCGCCTCGCCGTAAAGCCCGTCGCGATAGAGCCAGGCGCGCATCCCCTGCCGGCTCTCGACCCGGAAATAATCGCGCGTGAGCACGCGCCCTTTGTCGTCGCGCCACCATTCCATGGCGATGCGCTCCGGCCCTTCGAACGCGACCACATCGTGCATCACGTGCCGCCAGCGGAAGCGCACCGGCGGGCCGTCCGGCACCTCGGCGGTGGCGGTGATTTCCTCTGGCCGCGCGAACATCCGGATCGGCCGCGCGGGCGACAGCGAATCCTGCTCGACCGGCGCGACGGCCAATTCCTCGGATGCGATTCTTTTTCTTGTCGCGCAATCTTGCGGCGAACCGGTTCCCACTTCGCCGGATTGCGCTTGTACCATCTGCTCGGCAAATTCCGGAATATGCGTGTCGCGCGGCACCGGGCGCGTCACACGCGCGGCGCCGAACCACGCGCTCAACCGGTCGATCAGATGCGACAGCTCCGCGGCATGATCGTCGCGCGCGAGCCCGGCCTGCACCTCGTCCATGCGCTCGACCACCAGCGCCGAGAGCCGCAGCATGTCGTAGCCGAAGCCGGGATCGGCCTCGTCGCCGGATGCAACAAAGCGCTCGGAAAACAGCCGCCTTATGCGCGCGGGATCGCGCAAAGGCGCGCCGGCCCTGGCGTCGAAGCGGAACACTTTGCCGTCGGCGCGGAACAAAGCGACTTGCAACAGCCGCGCGCCCTCGCCGCGCCGCTCCATCGAGGCCGACAATTCGCGCGCGAGCTTCTCGATGGTGCCGAGCACATCCGCTTCCAGCCCGATGGGATCGGCGAAACGCTGCTCGGCCGTGCAGGACGGCACCGGCAGAAGCGGCGTGATCGATTCCTCCTCGCGCCCGAAGGCCTGATCGATCCGGCGCAGGAATTGCGAGCCGAACCGCGCGGCCAGCGGCGCGCGCGGCCGCGTCACCACATCGCGGATCGATTTCAGGCCCGCTTGCGCGAGCGCACCGACGCTCTCGTCGTCCACGCGCAGCGCGCTAAGCGGCAGCGCCTCGAGCGCGGCGTCGCCCTCGCCCTTGGGCACGATCGCGAGATCGCCAAAGCGCGCGACGGCCCAGGCGCAGCCGACGGTATCCGCCACGCAAAGCCTTGCATTCAAGCCCTGCCGCCACAGCCGCCGCGCCATGTCGCGTAACAACTCTTCCTCGCCACCGAACAGATGCGCGCAGCCGGAAATATCCAGCAGCAATCCGTCCGGCATATCGAGCCCCACCAGCGGCGTGTAGCGGTCGCACCAGTCGGCGACCGCTTCGAGCAGCGCGCGATCGGCGGCGGCTTCCGCGTTGCGCACATCGATGCCGGGAAACATCGCGCGCACGTCGGCGAGCGGCAGGCCGGCATGCAGCCCAAGCCGCGCGGCCGCGTCGTTGAGCGCGCACACGCGCAACGCGGATTTAACTTGTTCGACGATGATCAGCGGCGCGTCACCCGGCAGACCGCAGCGGCGCTCGATCCGGTCGGTCGGGAGCCGCCGCAGCCACACCGAGAGATAGCGCCTCGAAGGCACGCTCATGATGGTTCCAGCGAATAGGCCAGCGGCCGGTCGGGCCGCGGCGATTTTTGTGCAGGGTGAGGCAGAAGCTGGCGCGCCCCAATCCGCCGAAGCGGTCGGGCGTCGCGGGCGCGGCGGCCACGCGCCAGCGCGTCTCGGCGGAGCTTGTCAGTGCCGAGCCGCGATGGCGCAGGAGAAATCCGAAGGCCCCGCCCTCGCGCGCGGCCAATGTCAGCCGCCGCGTGGCGGTGAGATCGGCAAGCGGCGCATCGTTCGGCAATTCGGCGACGGCGGCGGAGAGCGCGCGGCATTTGAGCGCCTCTTCCATCGCCCACAGCGCATCCGCCGCGCGCGCGACGCGCACGATCACGAGGTCGCGCGCCGACAGCCCGAACAGGTCGCAACCGAGGCCGTAAGTGCCGCCGGCCTCGAGCGCGGCGAAATCGGTCGTGATCCAGACGACGCGCTTCCCCGGCTGCCAGCCTTCGCTCCCCGGGAGCTTCGGCTCGGCGCGCCCGTCGCGCCGTAGCGATAGCGAAGGCGGATGGTGAGCCCGTGCGGAAAGCGCGAGCGCAAAGCCGATGGCGCTGCCGAGATCGGCCATGCTGCCGGGCGTGATTTCGTGGAGCGCGGCCGGGGCGAGCCCGCCTGAAAGCGCGCGATCGAGCGACGCCACGCCGAAAGCCAGCGGCTTGGCTTTTTGCGTGAAGACGCGCTCCGCGCTTTCGCCCGGTCCAAGGTCGGGCTGATAGCCCTCGATCCGCGCCACGGTTTTCCGCAAGGAAACCAGGGCGTTATCCAGATCATTGGTGGGTTTGAGGTGTGCCGTCTGCATAGCGCCGCTTGCTCGTTGTTCTCTGTTTGTTCTAGCATGCCTTTTCAACCCGAGGAAGCCCTCAAAGGTTGCAGTCCCGATCGGCCTCATGCTGAGGAGCCCGCCGAAGCGCTTGCGAAGGCGGGCGCCTCGAAGCACGGGGCCGCCCGGCTCTCTCAGCCGTCATGGCCGGGCAAAAGCGCGAAGCGCGTCTTCGCGCGAAGACCCGGCCATCCACGTCTTTCTTCGTGCGGCCAAGACATGGATGGCCGGACAAGTCCGGCCATGACGGCTAAAGAGTCGCGTGATATATGCCGCCCCCTAGCCGGGTTAGCTCAGCGGTAGAGCAGCGGTTTTGTAAACCGTTGGTCGGGAGTTCAATCCTCTCACCCGGCACCAACATCCACCACAATTCAATTCGCCTAATGACTGCGGCGAATGCATCGATATACTCTCGGTAGCATTGCCTTCGGGGATTTTCATGATCCGCATCGTCATGACCATCGCATAAATCGCCGAGTTGAGCACCAATGGGTCAATCCGAGCCGAGCGAAAAGTCTTCGACGTTTTTTTCACGTCTTCGAGAGTCGATCACAAAAGAACTAATAGTGGGTGGCATCGTTGCCTTGATCGCGGGTGCCGCAGCGACCGTTTGGTTCGTAATCGGACCAGATGAAATCGATACCAACAACGAGCTTCGGCGAGCGTTTGAAAAGCTTGTGTTCGATCAAATGCCAGAGACTGAGCTTAGGGATAAAGGTATCGAATGGTCGAATACAAAGTACTTTCAATTCCCTGATAACGGCGGGTTGTGGGCAACCATAATTAACAACGAATTCAAAGAGGATAACAAAGACGGGCGCCGTTCTACGGTCGCAATATTTATTGAGGAAAAGGCATCCATAACCGAATACATCTTCTCCAAACGCACGAAAACAAAAACTGTCAGCCTTATTGCGAGCGCAGGCTACGCCGACGCTTTCCCTTTTTTTAAATTTGCTAATGTTGAAAGACTTCACTTCAAACGCGAAGCTACAGACATTCTTCTGATTTCTGGGACATGGACCAGCGCGACGACTATCTATGCAGGGATGGTTGTTGCTCAAAGAAGAGATAAACATTGGACTTTAATGAAATGTGAGGTCCCTGGATATCTAGAAGCCGAGTTCAACAAAGTTGGCACTTACAGAGATAGTTTTCCGTTGGGACTGAGGACGATGTCTTTTCCAGGTCGGTATAGTAACAACTCCTTCCGGATGGACATGCTTAGTTTTGCCAACTTCGATACCCGAACTGATAGCCAAGGAAATACACAACTAATCGAGATCACCGCTATTCGTGGTCAGCAAGACGATAGAAAATTCGGAATGGTGGTTTGGTGGGTGACCGCCGACGGATGCCAGCTCGATGGTCAATGGAACAGCGGAAAGCCACTACTAACGAGCGTCGGGGAGCTATTCGGAAAAGCTCGACCCGCAGTCAGTGAGATTACTGACCGGATGTACAAAAGAGGCGTTGAGAATTACGACCGCGATCGTCTTGGGAAACGGTCAACCACCCAAAACTAGCCCCTGCTCCAGCAAGCGTAGGGTGGGCAAAGGCGCGCAGCGCCGTGCCCACCCGGTTGTCGCAGGATGTGATTGGTGGCTCGCTTCGCTTAACCCACCCTTGTAATAGCGCAATCTATTATCGTCGGCATGTTCCTAAAGTAATGCTCTGCGGCGGACGGCCATCCGCGGCAGAGCGGCTGGTGATCGGATCGAGCCCACCCTGAGCCATCTCTGGCTGTCGCGTAGCGTGATCGCACCAGCGCCTTCATCGGACCCGGATGGTTGCCGGAACAATTGGTTCGCTTCACAAGGCAGGGTCGACGAAGATGAGCGAGATTACCACAAGGACGGCCGGATTCAGGCCGGGCCGGCGCGTATAGCATACGCTGCACGAAAGGGCCGGGATTTTTGTTGTCCTTCGAGGCTCGCGGAGCCTGTCGTCGGTCCGCGCGTCCGCGTTCGCTTAAGCCCAACCTACGAAGAAAAAAGCAAGACGTGGATGGCCGCAACACGTGCGGCCATGACGCCGCTGGAGATGCGCTCGATTCGCTCACCGCGTCATGTCCGGCCGAAAGCGCGAAGCCGCATCCTGCTTGCGTTTCTTCGCCGCGGTTGACGCCGACCGGTTCGAACACTAGTCCGGATTCATCCCCCTTCACCTGAGGGGCGCTCTGCAGGCGTGCTGAGTG
>CAYJNT010000182.1:0-5568 GCA_964370945.1 uncultured Hyphomicrobiales bacterium
CTCGGCTTCAATGCCGGGCTGTTGCGGAGCCTGGCGACCATTGCCGGCTATCTCGTCGCGATGCCGTTCGCGCTCGTCGCGGTGCCGCATTTCTTCGCCGGTGGAAACAGCAAACTCGTTCTCGCCACGCCGCAAGCCTTGGCGATCCTCTTCCTGATCTTCCTGGCAACCGGCTTTGTCCTGAGCGCGCTGTTTCGCCTGACGGTCAGTCAGATCACCGGGCCGGATATCAACATCGCCGATCGCGCCGCCGGCGCGACGCTTGGCGCGGTGCGCGTCCTGCTGCTGGCCGTGCTGATGGTGCTGATTTTTGACCGCATCATTCCGGCCAACAGCCAGCCGGCGTTCCTTTCCGATTCCCGGCTGCGGCCGATCCTGTCGGTCGCCGGGCAGCAGGGCGTGAAGTCGCTGCCGCCGGAAGTGGCGAGCTACATCGATCGCCTCAAGCAGCAACACGGGATCTGAGATGAGCGAGCGGCCGGCAACGCGCAACGAGATCCTCCTGATCGGCGTCGTCGCGACCGGCATCGGACTTTATTTCTCGCTGGTCGGCGCAGGCGCGCTACCGATCCCGGGCGGCCCGAAAAATCTGCATGCGCCGCTCTGGGTGGTGTTCTGCGCCGGGCTTGCGTTCCTCCTCGCCGGCATCGCGATCCTGATGCATGGCACCGGCCACACCGACCAGAACGGCGAATTGCCGGCGGACGCATCGCAATGGCTGCGGGTGTTTCAGTTTCTCATCGGCGTGACGATCTTTGTCTGCCTTGGCGCGATCGCGAGCTTCATCGCCTTCGCACCCGGCCCGCGCACGTTTTCCGGCTCGGGCCTGGGGGTCGCGGGACCGGTGAACGCTACCATCGGCCGCATCGCTTTCGGCATCGGCGCGATCATCATCTGGCTGTGCACGCTTGCGGTCGTTGTGTCGGGCGTGCGCAAGCTCCGCAAGTCGGGTTCACCCGACTTGCGTCTTAACAAGACTGATCCCGGGTAAACCCGAGATCAGGTGCGCGGCAGACGCATCCCTGACCGGCGGCGCGCTTTCCGTTATCATGGCGCCCGCAACAGACGGAGGCCACCATGCGCTACTCCATCAACATCGCGGTCATTGTCGCGCTTGCAGCGGCCATCCTGATTTTCGCTTTCCAGAACCTGCAGATCGTGACGGTGTCCTTCTTCGGCTTCCGGCTCAGCGCGCCGCTCGCGTTGCAGGCCGTCATCATCTACGTGCTCGGCATGATCACCGGCGGCGGCGCCGTCGCGCTGATCCGCTGGGCCTTCGAGGGCATGAAGCAGATTGAGTAACGCGTGTAGCGCTTACCGGTACTTCGGATCGCGCTCGAGCAATTCGACCGACACGCCCTGCGGCCCGCGCAGGAACAGGGTCTTGATGCCGGGCCGCGGCATCTGCAGCTCCTGGGTAAAGGTCGCACCCTTCGCTTTCAGCTCGGCAAAGACCGTGTCGATGTCCTTGACGAAATAGCCGAAGTGATCGAGCCCCTGACAGGGCGTCACCGGCGCGGGATTGACGGCGTCGCCCGCCGCGACCGGCATGATGAAGATCATCTGCCCGCCGAGCTTGAGGTCGATGCGCGGGGAGCCCTGCTGCACCGAGCGGATCACCTGCGCGCCCAGCATTGTCTCGAACCAGGCGGCGGTCGCCTCCGGGTCGGGACTGCGCAGATGGATATGGTCGAAAGTCAGTTGCGGCATGTCCCCTCTCCGGTATCCGTCTCCGCCAGTATTCACGCCGCCGCCGCGCGATCAATCACCCGATGATTGCATGAACCGAAATTCACGGCGGCGCGACAAAGTCCTGTCCGCCCTGCCCACCGCGCCCCGCCCCGAAAGGCCTTTCAATGCACGCAAGGATTTCCGCCATGCTGCTTCTTTCCATGATCATGGCTGCTCTTTATGCCTCCCCGTCATCAACGCAGTCGCTCATCAACAAGGCGGAGCGCGACGAGATCGCGCTCGTCTCGAAGAACGACCCGGGAATGGCGACGGCGATGCAAAAGGCGCGCGACACGCTTCCTGAATTTCTTAAAGCTGCCGCCACGCCGCCGGCCGGAGCGGAAGGCTTCGCCGTGAAGGTCGCCATCCGCGAAGGCGCCAACGCGGAATATTTCTGGATTTCTCCGTTCGAGCCGAAGGGCGACGCCTTCACCGGCAGGCTCAACAACGCGCCGCGTATGGTCCGGGGCGTGAAGAACGGCGACCCGCTCAATTTCAGCAAGGCCGAGATCGTCGACTGGATGTACATGGACAAAGGCGCGATGAAGGGCAATTACACCGCTTGTGTGATGCTCAGGAAAGGCACGCAGAAGGACCGCGATGCCTTCAGGAAGCGCTTCGGACTTGATTGCGACGCTTGAGCACGCATCAGGACAAACCCCGGCGCCGCGGGTCTGGAATGCCTCGATCGCTCTGGAACGCGCGTGGCCGCCCGTGCATATTCCCTGTCGCAAGAAGGCAGGATGGCACAGGGGGAAACACCCATGACGAAGCCGACGATCGCGCGCATCTGGCGCGGACGCACGACGCGGGGGCGGGCTGACGAATATGCCGCCTATCTCTACGAGCACGGCATCAAGCCGCTGGAGCACAAGGCGCTCGGCGTCCAGCAATTGCGCGAGGACCGCGCCGACGACTCCGAATTCGTCACCATCTCCTATTGGGAGAGCGTCGAGGCGATGTCGGTTTTCGCCGGGAAAAATCCGCGTGCCGTCCATCATCTCCCGCGCGATGCCGAATTCCTGATCGAGTTGCCACAAAGCATCCAGGTGCTGGAGATCACCTCGAGCTACGGCAACATCGGCAGCGGCTAGTGTGGCGGTTCAGAAGTCCCCTTGCTTGACGCGGCGAGTCCGTTAGGGGACTTCTGAACCAAAGCCACACTAGAGTCATAAGTTTTCTAGTGTCCCTTGGAATCCGAAGTTCGCTTCCGAGGGTGCTGCAGATTCAAGCGAACTTCGGATTCGGGACACTAGATGATGGAGACGTTGCTTCCGCTCGCCGAAACGATCGCCGCGCGGCTGACGGCGCGGGAGGAAACGATTGCGATCGCGGAATCATCGACCGGCGGGTTGATTTCGGCCGCCCTGCTCGCGGTGCCGGGCGCGTCGGCTTACTTCCTCGGCGGCGCGGTGATCTACACCGCCGCCGCGCGCGCAGCCCTGATCGATGTCACCGCCGATGACATGAAGAGCCTCGGGCTTCGCCCGTCGACGGAAAGCTATGCCGCCCTGCTCGCCTCGCGCATCCGCGAGCGGCACAGCGCGACCTGGGGCCTTGGCGAGACCGGCGCCGCCGGCCCCTCCGGCAATCGCTATGGCGATAATGCCGGCCACACCTGCATTGCGATTTCCGGCGCGACCGAGCGCGCCGTCACGATCGACACCGGCGATGCCGACCGGCAGAAGAACATGCGCGCCTTCGCCAGGCACGCGCTCGAGATGCTCGCGGAAGCGATTCGATGACATCGCAACTCGGCTTGCCGGAGTTCCGCGTCAATTGAGTGTCGCAAATCGGGTGGACCCGACTTGTGATGCGCTTTCGTCCCGAACTGAAACAAGGTTCACGTTTGTTCCGAAAGAACGAATCGCGTCCCGAATTTTTCGACTATCCCGAATCTTAAGGGAGTATTTCATGCGCATGGCCGCGTGATTTATGTCCGGATTTTTTTCAGTGGCGATCTCGATCATAGAGCGACGTGCGCCGTGCGCGCGAAACACGCCGCCGCGCAGCGCGGGACTTCAAGGGTTAAGGAATTGTCAAATCCCGCCGCCTATCCTGACCGCGAAACTTTCCCGACAGCCGGGATTTTCGCATGCCGCAATTCCAGAATGCCCGCTTCGCGAGCGATGACGCGCATGGCCGATGCTGCGCGTGCGGAACCGTCATTCCGTTGTGCGAGCCGATCTACGAAAAACTCGGCCGCTGTTACTTCTGCGGCCGCTTCAATCCGGTCGGCCCGCGGCTTTCGCGCCTGCTCACCCCGGCCTGCCTCATCCTCGCGCTCGCAGCGCTCACCTTGTGGTGGGGACAGGCGCCGCTCTAGCGTCTGATCCGATCGGACCAGGCTCCAGATTCTCTCGTTTGTCGCGCGATGTCGAGAGCGCTCTCATGGCGCGGCACTTTGTATGCGCGCGAAGACGGACACGCGAATTCAATCATCGCCTGACGCGCCGCAACGACTCGACCGTCACTCGCATCGATCCGCAGCGCCGCACCGTCACGCGCGAACCATCGGCGTGACGCTGGAATCTGACGAAAATGTAATGCCGTGGCGCGCCGCCGCGATGCTCCGGTTCATCTGGCGTTCACCGCGCGAGGGGGAACCTATCCGTCCGGGACAGTGTTATCTGTCATCAGGCATTTGTGAGGTGATGTCATGAAGAGGACGCTTACCACTCTCGCCGCCGCCGCGATCGTTGCGACGGCCGCGATCGCCGCGCCCACACAGGCCGAAGCGCGGCGCGGCGGTGCCATTGCCGCCGGCATCATCGGCGGCCTGGCGCTCGGCGCCATTGCGGCGGGCGCGTACGGCCATGGTCCTTATTACGGCCCCGGCTATTATCAACCGAACCCGGCCTATTACGGCGCCTATGGCCCCGGCTGCACCATCCAGCGCCAGCGGGTGTGGGATGGCTATGGCTGGGTGATTCGCCGCGTGCGGGTCTGCTACTGAGGCCATTTGACCGCGTGAATTCGATCCGGCGCCTTCGGGCGCCGGATTTTTGTGCTGTGCAGTAAGGCAACACCACCGCATTTCCGACAAATTGGAACCGCTAGTTTCTTTCGTGAACCCAATTTGGGGGGTAGACTTATAGATTATCCGCAACGGCTCGGACATCAGCCGTCCCCTTGAGGAGAACAATCCTATGAAAAAGACCGTTATCGCGCTCGCCGCTGTGGTGACGATCGCCGTCGCCGCCGCGACCCCGGCTGATGCCGGCAGCAAGGGCGGCGCATTCGCCGCCGGCGCCGCGATCGGACTTGGCGCCGCCATCATCGGCGGTGCTGCGATTGCCAACTCGCCGGCTTACGCGTATCCGCGCACCTATTATCCGGTCGCCGGCTATGAGCCGTATCCGGTCTATGCGCAGCCGGCGCCTTATGGCTGCCCCGGCGGCTATTGGGCCCGCCGTCCAGTGCGCAACCAGTGGGGCCAGGTGGTCGGCTGGAGCCGTCCGCGCTACTTCTGCCCGTACTAACGTTCCGTTAACCAGTCCGAAAGGGCTGTAACCGATACTCGCCGCCAATCGCGACATTGAAGGAAACCGCAATGAACAAAACTTTCCTGGCCGCCGCGACGGCTGCGACCATCGCAATCGCAGCTGCCCTGCCTGCTCCCGCGCATGCGGGCAGCAAGAGTGGAGCGATCGCGGCCGGCGTCCTCGGCGGTCTCGCCGCCGGCGCCATCATCGGCAGCGCAGCTCGCGCCGCGCCGCCCGCTTACTACGAACCCGCCCCGGTCTATGCCGCCCCGCCCCCTCCGGTCGTCTATGAAGAACCGGAATGCCGCATCGTGCGGCAGCGTTATTGGGACGGCTACGGCTATTCGAGCCG
>CAYJNT010000182.1:5668-7087 GCA_964370945.1 uncultured Hyphomicrobiales bacterium
TAGAGATCGGAGAAGTTGTATTCCTTGATCACGAAGTAATTCTTCGGCGTCAGGAAAGCCGGGCCGCGCGCGCCTTCCGGCTGCAGTACGGACGCATCTTGCGACAATTCCAGCGCGGACAATTTGCGATCATAGGCGGGCGAGAAGCCGAGCCGGAGCCAGTCGCGTATCGGCTTGACGACTTCCGGCACCCCTTGCGTGCAATCGAAATTTGCCGGCGCGCGCACTTCATAGGCCCAGCGCTCGCCGCGCTGCCAGCCCTTGGCGGCGAGCTGCTTTGCCGCGGAGGCGAGCGCATCCGGCACCGAATTGAAAATATCCGTGCGGCCGTCGCGGTCGAAATCGACGGCATGCTTGTAGAATTCCGACGGCAGGAATTGCGTGAGCCCCATCGCGCCGCCCCAGGAGCTTCGCATCTCGGCGGGGCGCGCGAGACCGTCCTCGACCATCTTGATCGCGACCAGAAACTCCTGCCGGAAATAATCCCTGCGGCGGCCCAGATACCCCTGTGTCGCGAGCACGCGCAGCGCGTTATGCGGCAGCTTGTAGCGCCCGAAATCGGTCTCGCGACCCCAGATCGCGAGCACGATTGGACCAGGCACCCCAAACTCCTTTTCGATCCGGGCGAGCGTGTCGCGATGCGCGGCCGCGAGCGAGCGTCCATGTTCGGCAAGACGCGCCAGCGATTTCTGGTTGAGATAATCCGCCGGCGTCTGCACGAACTCGGCCTGTCCGGGCGGCGGCTTGTCGGGCCGGCCCGGAACGACGAGATCGGGCAGCGTCAGATCGGGCTCGAGCCCGCGCGTTGCCTCGTCAAAGACCTTGCGCGAAATGCCGAGTTGCTGCGCCTGCGGCCACAGTGCGCGCAGCCAAGCCTCGAAAGCTGGATCGGTCGCCTGCGCGGCGGGCGTCAGCACAAGAAAGGCCAGCAGTGGAAGCACGAACCACGAGACTGTTGTCACTTCGAGTCTCATCGAGATATTCGAGGCTCCCGTGATCGTTCATCCGAGATTGGTCACTCAAGTCTCGCCAACGTCAACGTGCAGGTTGACGCGCCGCACACGCACTCCGGAACGACGGAAAATCCTACCGCGTGAACTTCTTGTACTTGATCCGGTGCGGGATCGTGGAATCCGTCCCCAGCCGCCGCATCTTGTCCTGCTCGTAGTCCTGGAAATTGCCTTCGAACCATTCGACATGGCTGTCGCCTTCGAAGGCCAGCATGTGGGTCGCGATGCGGTCGAGGAACCAGCGATCATGGCTGATGATCACGGCGCAGCCGGCGAAATCCTCCAGTGCCTCTTCGAGAGCGCGCAGCGTATCGACGTCGAGATCGTTGGTCGGTTCGTCGAGGAGAAGGACATTGGCGCCCGACTTGAGCATCTTGGCGAGATGCACGCGGTTGCGCTCGCCGCCCGA
>CAYJNT010000183.1:0-7072 GCA_964370945.1 uncultured Hyphomicrobiales bacterium
GGGGGCGGCCGAAAAGCCCGGTCAACCGGCGCGAATACGGCCCCGGCCAGCACGGTCAGCGGCGCAAGAGCAAGCTCTCCGACTACGGCGTGCAGCTGAAAGCCAAGCAGAAGCTGAAGGGCTATTACGGCGACATTTCCGAGAAGCAATTCCGCGGCGTCTATGAGGAGGCGATCCGCCTCAAGGGCGATTCCGGCGCGAACCTGATCGGCCTGATGGAGCGCCGCCTCGACGCCGTGATCTACCGCGCCAAATTCGTGCCGACGATTTTCGCCGCGCGCCAGTTCGTCAATCACGGCCACATCAAGGTCAACGGCCGCCGCGTCAACATTCCGAGCTTCAAGGTGAAGGTCGGCGATGTGGTCGAGGTGAAGGAAGCCTCCAAAGAGCTTCCGCTCGTGCTTGAAGCGGTCGCGCTCGGCGAACGCGACGTGCCGGATTATATCGAGGCCGATCACGCCAAGATGACCGCCAAGCTGACCCGCGTGCCGGGCCTGGGCGAAGTGCCCTATCCGGTCATGATGGAACCGCATCTCGTGGTCGAGTTCTATTCGCGGTAATCCGCGATAACAGAGAATCACTTCGGCCGTTTTCGGCCGTTTGCCCAAAAACGCGCCCGCAGGCCCGACCCGGCCGGCGGGCGTATCTCTTTGCGCCGCCTCGATAATCGGCGATTTCTCAAAACACCCCGAGTCCCGGATTCGACTTTAGGCTATATTGCCCTCGCGTTTTCCCGCGTCGTGTCGCCGTGCGTCTCACGTGAACATGAGAAGGGGAGAAATCGCTCATGAACGGTCTGCAGACCCTGAAAATGTGGATTGGCGGATTGACTGAAATCGGCCTGATGCTGCTCGCGCTCGCTATCGTGGCCGGGCTCTTGGTCGGTGGCAACGTTCCGTTCTTCGGATCGGTGTCAGCCAACATCATCGCCTTCGTGAAGGACCTCGGATCGAACGGCCTTGTCGGGCTGATCGCGCTCGGCATCATCCTGTGGCTGTTCTCGAACCGATCGATGGCCTGACCGGCGACAACCGGGGCTAAAGTCAGTTGCGAAACGGGTGGGGAGCGAAATGCTTCCCACCCGCATTAGGTCACGATGATTTCGGATCGAATCGATCCAAAATCATGAACGCGATCGATCTAAAAAGTTAGAGCATGATGTTGTCCGAAAACCGCTTCGCCCTTTTCGGCATCATGCTCTCGCGGGGGATGAACGATGCTGAATTTTCTTGAAAGCTCGAAACGCTATCTGCGCGAATTCGTCGAGATCGGATTTCTGGCGCTGCTCGCGATCATTCTCGTGCACCTGATCCTGGGCGCGGGATCGGGCGAATTCGTCGCCGGCGTCGCCGACAATGTCACGAAATTCGTCGCCACGATCACCGCGCCGGGCCTGATCGGGATCGCGATCATCATCGCGATCGTCTATCTGATCGCGCCGCGCTGGCGGTGAGGCTACTCCGTCATTCCGCGGCCTGCGCTTAGATTCCGAACCGGCTGGCGAGCGCCGCGAGCGTCATCGGCGCGAGAACCGCGATGAAGGCGTAGAGATAATTGTTCTTGCGAAAGAACGAGAGCGTCATCGGCGGCGCCACGAAACAGGCCGCGATCAGAAACAGGATCGCGATCGATTTCGGATGCAGCGGCTGTTTGACGGCGAAGTCGAGCGCACCGACCAGGATCAGATAAACCGCGATCAGGATATCGACCAGCGCGCCGCCGGCGAGCGCAATGAGAACGGCGAGCCGCGTCAGATCCATTGTTCCGCCGTCCGGCGTTCCGCCCTCGCCGCTCAGGCGCTGGCGGTGTCCTTGACCGGCAGGCCTTTTTCCTTGAGCAGGCCCTGCAATTCGCCGGCCTGGAACATCTCGCGCACGATGTCGCAGCCGCCCACGAATTCGCCCTTCACATAGAGCTGAGGGATTGTCGGCCATTGCGCGTAGGCCTTGATGCCTTCGCGCAGTTCGCCGGATTCCAGCACGTTGATGCCCTTATAAGGCGTGCCGAGATAGTCGAGGATTTGCACGAGCTGGCCGGAAAATCCGCATTGCGGAAATTGCGGCGTGCCCTTCATGAACAGAACGACGTCGTTGGTCTTCACTTCGTTGTCGATGAATTGGCTGATGCTCATGACGTCTTTCGTCCTTTGGCGTTGAGCCCCCGAAGGGCCGATTTGGAAGGATATGTAGCGTATGACGCCCCCCTTCCCAAGGGGGTCGAAAGGTCCGTTCCCGGTTAATTGTTATGCGGAAACAGGATACTCCCTAGTGTGGTGGTTCAGAAGTTCCCTTGCTCTCCGCGACTAGTCCGTAGGGGACTTCTGAGCCAAAACCACACTAGAAATCATACGTTTCTAGTGTCCCTTGGAATCCGAAGTTCGCTATCAAGGGTGCTGCACGTTCAAGCGAACTTCGGATTCGGGACACTAGCCCGCAAACGGGAGGAAAAATGGCTGAAACCGTACGCGTTGCCGTCATTCAGGATTGCCCCGTCCCCTTCGATCTGCAGGACACCGTCGCCAAGGCCGAGGCGCTGACCGAGAAGGCCGCCGCCACCGGCGCCAGGCTGATCGTGTTTCCGGAGGCCTTCGTCTCCGGCTATCCGAAGGGCCTCGATTTCGGCGCGCGGGTCGGGATGCGCACCCCGCAAGGGCGCGACGTGTTCCGGCGCTATTACGATTCCTCGCTCGAACTCGATTCAGAGGAATGCCGCCGCCTCGGCGCCGCCGCCCGCAAAGCCAGGGCCCATGTCGCGCTCGGCGTGATGGAGAAGGACGGCGGCACGCTTTATTGCACCGTCGTATTTTTCGGCCCGGACGGCGCGCTCCTCGGCAAGCATCGCAAGCTGATGCCGACAGCGATGGAGCGGCTGATCTGGGGTTTCGGCGACGGTTCGACCATCACCGTGCTCGATACGCCGTTCGGAAAACTCGGCGCCGTGATCTGCTGGGAAAACTACATGCCGCTTCTGCGCACGGCGATGTACGCCAAGGGCGTGCAGATCTACTGCGCGCCGACGGCCGATGACCGTGACACCTGGCTGCCGACCATGCAAACGGTCGCGCTCGAAGGCCGCTGCTTCGTCGTCTCGGCCTGCCAGTATCTCACGCGCGGCGACTGTCCCGACGACTACGACGCGATCCAGGGCAGCGATCCAAAAACGGTGCTGATGCGCGGCGGCAGCTGCATCATCTCCCCGCTCGGGCAGGTGCTGGCGGGACCTCACTTCAACGGGCCGACGATCCTCACCGCCGACCTCGATCTGAACGAGATCGCGCGCGGCAAATACGATTTCGACGTCACCGGGCATTACGCGCGGCCGGACGTGTTCCGGTTGCATGTGAACGAACGCGCGATGACGCCGGTCTCGAATTCGATCGGCGCGCCGGCGGACCCGTTTACCGATTAACGGCTATTCCGGCGTGCCGGTTTGCAGTGCCAGCGCATGCAGCTTGCCGCCCATCTGGCCGCGCAACGCTTCATATACAAGCTGGTGCTGTTGAACCCGGGATTTCCCCCGGAAGCTCTCGGCCAAAACGGTAGCCGCATAGTGGTCCCCGTCGCGGGCGAGGTCCCGGATGGTCACCTGCGCGTCAGGAATATGGCTCTTGATGAGCTTCTCGATCTCGCCTGCATCCATCGGCATGGCGGGGGATCCTTAAAGTCGAACCTGTCGCCCGCGTTCGGGCGGCGTTCATAGAGATAGGGACATTTTTGCGTCGTGACAAATGCAACAATGACAGTAGTGTCCCGAATTCGAAGTTCGCCTTAATTTGCGGCATGGTCGGTAGCGAACTTCGAATTCAAAGGGACACTACCAACTTATGAGTCGCTAGTGTGGCTTTGGTTCAGACGTTCCCTTACCGACTCGCCGCGAATACTGAGGGAACGTCTGAACCGCCACACTAGCTTTCTGCGGCCTTAACGAAACTGTGGAGAGACCAAATGACCGGCGTTCGGACGTACTTTGCGATAGTGGCTTTGGCCGCGAGCACGACGGCGTGGCCCGCTCATGCGCAGCCGAGCAAGGAGCAAACAGACGCCGTGCGCAGCAATTGCCGCTCCGACTACATGTCGAAATGCATGAGTGTGAAGCCGGGCGGAATCGAGGCGATCCAGTGCCTGAAAAAGAACGACGCCTCGCTGTCGCCGGCCTGCCGCTCGGCCGTGGCCGCGATCAAATTGCCTGGCGAAGCAGCGCCGGCGGCGGCGCCCGCCGCCGCCAAACCAGCTTCACCGCCGCCCGCGCCGGCAGCGGCAGCACCTGCCCCGCAGACTCCCGCGCCGGCTCCCGCCGCGACCGCCCCGAAACCGGCCGAACCAGCCGCCGCAGTGGCAACACCGGCAAAGCCCGTGCCGCCGAAGCCCGCACAGGCGAAGCCCGCTACCGCGCCCAAGCCTGCGGTCGCCGCAGCGCCGGCGGCGCCCGCGCCGGTCGCCGCGCCGCCTCCGCCGGCCGCCTCATCGCAGCCGACACAGCCGACACTGCAGGAGGCGGTGCTCGTGCGCCGCTTCTGCACCGTCGATTATCAGGTGCTGTGCAAGGGCGTGCGGATCGGCGGCGGCCGCGTGATCAAATGCCTGTCCGACAATCAGCCGGCGCTGTCGCCGAATTGCAAGCAAGCGATCGCGAAGGCGCAGTAACGCCGCGACGTCAGGCTGCGCTTCCCGCCATGTAGGCGGGGAGCCAGCCTTCGAATTTTTCCGTCAGCGCAGCGACAAGAATTGGCGTCTCTCCGGGCAGCGCGAGCGCGTTGCCACCGGTGACGCCGATCGTTGCGATCGGGACGCCCGCCGCTTTCGCGTCCGCGATCAGTTTGTCCGCACCGGCCGCGGGCGCGGTGATGACGTAGCGCGCCTGGTCCTCGCCAAACCAGAAGCCATGCGGCGGCAGATCTTTCGGCCCGGCATCGAGCTTGGCCCCAAGACCGGAGGAGATCGCCATTTCGGCCAGCGCGACCGCAAGGCCGCCGTCCGAGAGGTCATGCGCGGCGGTGATACGCCCGGCTGCGATCAGCCCACGCACGAATTCGCCATTACCCTTTTCGGCGGCGAGATCAACCGGCGGCGGCGCGCCCTCTTCGCGGCCGCAGACGTCGCGCAGGTACAACGACTGGCCGAGCCAGCCCTTGGAAATTCCAATCAAAAGAATCGCTTGGCCCTCGGCCTTGAACGCCAAACTCATCGACTTCATAAAATCGTTGAGCACGCCGACGCCGCCAATCGTGGGTGTCGGCAGAATCGCGCGGCCGCTGGTTTCATTATAAAGCGAGACGTTGCCGGACACGACCGGGAAATCGAGCGCCTTGCAGGCTTCGGCGATGCCGTGCACGCAGCCGACCAGCTGACCCATGATCTCGGGCCGTTCCGGATTGCCGAAATTGAGATTGTCGGTGACCGCCAGCGGCGTCGCGCCGACCGCGCAGAGATTGCGGTACGCTTCCGCCACCGCCTGCTTGCCGCCTTCGAACGGATCGGCCTCGCAATAGCGCGGCGTCACGTCGGTTGTCATGGCGAGGCCCTTCGGTCCGTCCTCGACGCGGATCACGGCAGAATCCCCGCCCGGCCGTTGCACCGTGTTGCCGAGGATGATGTGATCGTATTGCTCCCAGACCCAGCGCTTGGAGCAGAGATCGGGCGTCGCGATGAGTTCTTGCAACGCGTCGGCAGTCGCCATCGGCGGCTTCACGCTCGCGGCATCGATCACCGGCTGCTTCGGCGTGTCGGTGAAGGGGCGATTATAGACCGGCGCCTCGTCGCCCAGTTCCTTGATCGGCAGGTCGGCCATCACGTCGCCGCCATGGCGCACGATGAAGCGTCTGGTCGGCGTGGTCTCGCCCACCACCGCGAAATCGAGCCCCCATTTCCGGAAGATCGCTTCCGCTTCTTTTTCTTTCTCGGGCTTGAGCACCATGAGCATGCGCTCCTGGCTTTCCGAGAGCATCATCTCGTAGGCGCTCATGCCGGTTTCGCGCGTCGGCACCTTGTCGAGTTCGAGCGTCACGCCGAGATCGCCTTTCGCGCCCATCTCGACCGCGGAGCAGGTCAGCCCGGCTGCGCCCATGTCCTGGATCGCGATCACGCAATCCTTGCGCATGATTTCGAGACAGGCTTCGAGCAGGAGTTTCTCCGCGAACGGATCGCCGACCTGCACGGTCGGGCGCTTCTCTTCGGAATCCTCGCCGAATTCCGCCGACGCCATCGAGGCGCCGTGAATGCCGTCGCGTCCGGTCTTCGACCCAAGATAGACGATCGGCATGCCGACACCGGACGCCGCGGCGTAGAAAATGCCGTCGGTGCGCGCGAGCCCGACCGCCATGGCGTTGACGAGGTTGTTGCCGTCGTAACGCGTATGGAAACGCACCGAGCCGCCGACCGTCGGCACGCCAAACGAATTGCCGTAGCCACCAATACCGGACACCACCCCCGATACCAGATGCCGCGTTTTGGGGTGTTTCGGATCGCCGAACGACAAGGAATTGAGCGCCGCGATCGGCCGCGCGCCCATGGTGAAGACGTCGCGCAGAATTCCGCCGACGCCGGTCGCCGCGCCCTGATACGGCTCGATGTAGCTTGGATGGTTGTGGCTCTCCATCTTGAAGACCACCGCGAGCCCGTCGCCGATATCGATCACGCCGGCATTCTCGCCCGGCCCCTGGATCACCCAGGGCGCGCTCGTCGGCAGTCCGCGCAGATGCACCTTCGAGGATTTGTAGGAGCAATGCTCGTTCCACATCGCCGAGAAAATGCCGAGCTCGGTGATCGACGGCTCGCGGCCGATCAGGTCGAGAATGCGCTGGTACTCGTCCGGCTTGAGGCCGTGCTCGGCGACAAGCTGGGGGGTGATTTTGGGCTCGTTGGGAATTGACATTATCGGCTCAGGCAAACTCTTACTCCTCATGGCGAGGAGCGCGACAGCGCGTCTCGAACATCACAAGTCGGGTTCACCCGACTTGTGCGCTTGAGTTGCCCTATCTCGGGTAAACCCGAGATAGGGTGGCCAAAATATCGCGGCCTCACGCCGCTTTTCCAAATTGCGCGGCAAGGCCCGCGAACAGCCCGCGCCCGTCGGT
>CAYJNT010000184.1:0-7051 GCA_964370945.1 uncultured Hyphomicrobiales bacterium
ACAGAAAACCGTCGGTGGTGAGCAGATCGACCTTCGGCGTGTGCGGCCAGCGCGCCAGCAGCGCCTGCAGCACGCGGGCGGTGGTGGATTTGCCGACCGCGACCGAGCCCGCGACGCCGATGACGTAGGGCATTTTTGAATCTTCGGTGCGCAGGAAGTTCTGCTGCGCGCGGAACAGCCGCTGTGTCGCCGCGACATAGAGCGACAGCAGGCGCGACAGCGGCAGATAAATCTCTTCCACCTCCGCCATGTCCAGCCGGTCATGCATCGAGCGCAACACCGCCACTTCCGCCGGCGTCAACGTCATCGGCGTGTCTTCGCGCATGGCCGCCCATTCCGCACGCGTGAAGGTGCGGTAGGGCGAGACTTCGGGTTCGGTGCGCTGTTCCATGGCCGTCAATCGCGTTTGCGGGAGGCTTTTTCCTCAAAGCCCGATTGCGCGGTGCGCTTGGCCAGCGCCCCCTCGACTTCGGTCAGTTTCACGCCACGCGCTTCCAGAACGACCAGCAGATGGTACAGCAGATCGGCGGTTTCCGCGATGAGATGCTTGCGGTCGCCGTGCACGGCCGCGATCACGGTCTCGACCGCTTCCTCGCCGAATTTCTTGGCGCAATGCGCCGCGCCCTTATCCAGAAGCTTGCGCGTATAGGATTCGTCGCCGCTCGCCGCGGCGCGTTTCTTCACAAGGGCAGCAAGGTCGTGCAGCGAAAAGTCGTTTTTCCCGGCCACAAGTCGGTTCCTTTTCAGCGCCACCTTCTAGCACGGCACAGCCCCCTTCACAGCCTTCTCGGGCCTGTTTCGGCGAGCAGACCGGCCATGCGCCAAGGCCGTTTCACAAGGAGAAGATCGCTGTATTGTCGCCTCCCTGTCGCCGCCGGAACGACCTCTGCCATGACCTTTTTGCCCGCGCCCGAAGTCCTTGCCGCCTTCACGGCCGCCGGCCTGTTACTGATCCTCACGCCGGGTCCGGATATGACGTTCTTTCTCGGCCAGACGCTGACGGCCGGCCGGGCGCGCGGGCTCGCCGCGATGTTCGGAGCGTGCCTGGGGCTCGTCTTTCATTCGATGCTGGCGGCCTTCGGATTGTCGGCCTTGCTCGTCGCCTCGGCGACCGCCTTCACGATCATCAAGGTCGCGGGCGCATTCTATCTGGTCTGGCTTGGCATCCAGGCGATCCGGCACGGCTCGGCGCTGACCCTGAAGAAAGGCAATGGCCGCACGAAAGGCGTCACGCAGATCTTCCTGATGGGCGTCGGCATCAACCTGCTCAATCCGAAGATCGTGATGTTCTTTCTGACCTTCCTGCCGCAATTCGTTTCGGTCAGCGATCCGCATGCGGGTGAGAAGCTCCTGTTCTTCGGCCTCTACTTCATCGCGTTGTCGATTCCGATCTGCGGCGCGATGATCCTGATGGCCGAACGCTTCACCGACACGATGCGGCGCTCGCCGCGCGCAATGCGGATTTTCGACTGGCTCTTCGCCGGCTTGATGGGGACGTTTGCGCTGCGGCTTCTGTTCGCGCGCGGCAACTAGAGCATGATCCCGAAAAGGCCTGCCCCGGACTTGATCCGGGGTGGAAACCGGTTTCCCGCCTTCGCGAAGCCCGCTTCGGCGGGCGAAGGAAGGTCGGGAAAGATCATGCTCAATGGAAAAGGTCAGGCCGGCGCAAGCGGATTTTTCCAGCGCCCGGCTCTGCGGCCCGCGACCAGCCAATAGACGAAGCCGCCGATAATTCCCGCGGCCGCGACAAGCTGCAGGCCGAACGAAACCGGCGGCAGGTCGGTGGTGTTTTCCAGCGCAACCGAAATGTTGGAGCCGTAATAGGCAAACAGTCCAATCGCCGCGCCACCGATCGCGTAATAGAAGATCGAGCGGATATCGAAGGTCTCCGCGATCGCGATCAAGACCAACGCCGGGACAAAAGCCACGAAGCCGACAAAGCCGGTCGCAAAAAACTGCACCGCGAAGAAGGTGAAATGTTCGATCGGATCGGTCGTCACTGTCACGACATCCGGCACCATCACGCCGATCGCAAGAGCGAGACCGGCGGTGAAAATCGCCAGCAGCAGCGCAAAGAAAATCACGAAGATACGGATGAAAAGACCCATGAATATCCCCTTTGCGCCAATCAGTCCGTCATCGCCATGGCGCGCAAAGCCATTCGCTCGCGCACCGACAATTTTTCCGTCTCGCTCTTGAGCTGGCCGCAGGCGGCGAGAATGTCGCGTCCGCGCGGCGTGCGTACCGGCGAGGCATAGCCGGCGTTGAACACGATCTCCGAGAATTTCTCGATCTGCTCCCAGTCCGAGCATTCGTAGTTCGATCCCGGCCAGGGATTGAACGGAATGAGATTGATCTTGGCGGGAATCCCCTTGAGCAGGCGCACCAGCTCCTTCGCTTCGGCAAGCGAATCGTTGACGCCCTTGAGCATCACATATTCGAAGGTAATGCGCCGCGCGTTGGAAACGCCGGGATAGTTGCGGCAGGCCTCCAGCAATTCCTTGATCGGATATTTGCGGTTGAGCGGGACGAGCGTGTCGCGCAGGTCGTCGCGCACGGCATGCAGCGAGACCGCGAGCATGCAGCCGATCTCGGCGCCGGTGCGCGCAATGTTCGGTACGACGCCCGAGGTCGAGAGCGTGATGCGGCGCTTGGACAGCGAAATGCCTTCGCCGTCGGAGGCGACATGCAACGCGTCGCGCACCGCCTCGAAATTATAGAGCGGCTCGCCCATGCCCATCATCACGATATTGGAGACGAGGCGCGGCGAATCCGACGGCACGTCCTTGGCCCCCGGCCAGTCGCCGATCCGGTCGCGCGCCAGCATGATCTGGCCGACGATTTCCTCAGCTTCGAGATTGCGCACCAGCCGCTGCGTGCCGGTGTGGCAGAAGGAGCAATTGAGCGTGCAGCCGACCTGGCTCGAAACACAAAGCGTGCCGCGGTCGGTCTCCGGGATATAGACGCATTCGACCTGATGTGGCTTCTCGCCTGGATGTTCGCCGGGAAGCTGCAGAAGCCATTTGCGCGTGCCGTCGACCGAAATCTGCTCGGCGACGATATCGGGGCGATCGAGTGTGAAATGCTTTTCAAGTGCTGCGCGCAAGTCCTTCGAGACGCTCGTCATCTCGTCGAATTGCCTGGCGCCGCGGACATAGAGCCAGTGCCAGATCTGCTGCGCACGCATTTTACGCGCGCGCTCGGGCACATCGACCAGCGCGAGATGGTCGGAGAGTTCCGCACGCGACAGGCCGACAAGCGACGGCTTCGCGGGCGCGACATAGCGCTCAAGCGGCGTCTTCTCCAGCGGGGCGGTGGCGGTCATGGCAGCTATATAGGGCGCGGCGGCCCCGTTGTCGCGGTCGCGCGGACAGCGGGTTATTTACATTCCTGCGCGACGCGCGTGAGCGCCTGATCGAGGCCCTTGAGCGAGAAGGTGTCGGTGGTCTTGGTGCCGCGGCCGGATTCGCCCTTCACCACCGCGTCGGCACCTTTTTTCATGGTCTCGACCATGCGCGCCTCCTCGGCGGCATTCTTGATCCAGGCGCCATCGTTCTGGGTATAGAGCGCGAAATTCGCCGAGCCGACCTGCACTGCCGCTTCCGAACCCGCCTTGAACGGATATCCGATGATGACCGAGACTTCTTCCTTCACCTTCTCGGCCGGCCGGGTGGATACGAACAGGAAGGCGGGATCGCGCGGACGGTTGGGCGGATTGGTCGCAGACGCATTGGGCTTGCCGAGCGCGAAGCAGACCTTCTTACCGCCGGGGCTCGCGGTGTAGGCGCCCCAGTCGCCGAATTGACCGAGCAGAGTGGCCCCCGCTGCAGGGTTGGCGGCGGCGGGCTGGGCCGCCGGCGCCGCAGGCTTGGGAGCGGCAGGTTTGGGCGCCGCCGCCGGTGCGGCGGGCTTCGGCGCCGTCTGCTGTTGCGCGACGGATGCCGACATCAACGCCAGCAGGACGGCAATCGAAAAAGGAAACAGTCTGAAATCGGTCATTAGGCCTCGCGCATGCCGTAACAAAGGTCCGTCCGCAATAATAGGCAAAAATCGGCATTGTGAAGGCAGTTCTCAACCTTGCCTGAGGCAGGCCCCTCCATGCTAGGACGCCTCCATGAAAGCGATCCTGTGCCACGCGCCGGGCGGACCTGACGATTTGACGCTCGAAGATATCCCCGATCCCGTGGCTGGGCCGGGCGAAGCCGTGGTGAAAATCGCGGCCGCCGGGCTCAATTTCTTCGACACGCTGATCATCGCCGGCAAGTACCAGATCAAGCCGGCCTTTCCGTTTTCGCCGGCGGCCGAATTCGCCGGCGTCGTGGAAAGCACGGGCGCGGGTGTCGGCCTCGTTAAGCCCGGCGACCGGGTCATGGGGTATCTCGGCTATGGCTGCGCGCGCGAGCGCATCGCGGTGAAGGCCGAGAAGCTCATGAAGGTCCCGGACAGCCTCGATTTCGATAGCGCGGCCGGTCTCTCGGTCACCTACGGCACGACCGTTCACGCGCTGAAGGACCGCGGTCAGCTCAAGGCCGGCGAGACGCTGGCGGTGCTCGGCGCTGCCGGCGGCGTCGGGCTTGCGGCGATCGAGATTGGTAAGCTGATGGGCGCGCGCGTGATCGCCTGTGCGTCGTCGGACGAGAAATGCGCCCTCGCAAAACAGCATGGCGCCGACCTGACGATCAACTACGGCAAGGACGATCTCAAGGACGCGCTGAAAGAGGCGACCGGAGAACGCGGTGTCGACGTCATCTACGATCCGGTTGGGGGCCCTTACACGGAAAGCGCGCTGCGCGCGATTGCCTGGAAAGGCCGCTTCCTCGTCATCGGCTTTGCGGCCGGCGAGATTTCGAAGCTCCCGCTGAATCTGCCGCTGCTGAAAGGCTGCGACGTGGTCGGCGTCTATTGGGGCGCATTCACCGAGAAGGAGCCCGCTGCACACGCAGCCAACATGGCGCAGATCATCACCTGGCGCGCGGAGGGAAAGCTGTCATCGCATTTGCACGCGGTCTATCCGCTCGGCGACACCGCGCGCGCGCTCAAGGACATCGCCGCGCGCAAGGTCATGGGCAAGGCGATCCTGCGGCTCTGATCTAGTCGATATCTTCGAGCTTGCGCCGCGCCGCTTCGCGATGCTCGGGACGGATATTGTCGATCACAAGTTTCATCGCGGCCGCGAGCACGGCGGCATCGTCGGTGAAGCCGAGCAGCGGCAGCATGTCCGGCACGCCGTCGAAAGGCAGCACGAAGTAGGCGAGCGCGCCGACCAGTACCGCACGCACCTGCAACGGCGTCTCGCGGTCGAACGCGCAATAATACGCGGACAGCAGATCCTCGGCGAACGGAAGCGCCGCGGCCTGCCGCTTCACCTTGACCCAGAAGCCGCCGCGGACCACGCGTTCGTCTTCCGCGAGATTGGGCGCCGGCCGGCGCGTCTTGCCCGACCAGGCTTTGCTTCCCGCTGATGTGCGGCCAAATCGCATGTCCCGCCCTCCATTTGTCTTAAGCGGCGCGCTGAAATGTGGTCACGCGGCCTGCCTCTCGCAAGCGGTCCCCCAATCAGCCCGCGATCTTATCCATCGCCTCGGCGAGCTTGATGTCGCGCTCGGTCAGCCCGCCGGCGTCATGCGTCGACAGCGTCACATCGACGGTCTTGTAGACATTGAACCATTCCGGATGGTGGTCGAGCTTCTCGGCAACCAGCGCCGCGCGCGTCATGAAGCCGAAAGCCTCGCTGAAATTCCTGAAGGTGAAGGTTTTGGCGATGGCGTCGCGGCCGGGCACCTCGGCCCAGCCGGATAACTTGGCAAGGGCCGCCTTGCGGCTCTCCCCCGTCAGCTTCTGCATCGAACGCTCCTTTCGCCGCACATACCCTCGAAAACGCCCTGCAACGATATTACCTTGTTTCACAACTGACACGAGAGGCGAGGGTTTCATGTCCTGGTCGTTCAATATCGGCTCGATCGTGGGCACGCAGGTGCGCATCCATGTCACCTTCGTGCTCTTCCTCGCCTGGATTTTCGCGGCGAGCTATGCCTCAGGCGGCGCCGACGCGGCCTGGAGCGCGACCGCTTTCCTCTTGCTTCTCTTCCTGTGCGTGCTGGCGCACGAATTCGGCCACATCTTCACGGCCCGCGCTTTCGGGGTAAAGACGCCGGACGTGACGCTGTTGCCGATCGGGGGCGTGGCACGGCTGGAAAGCATCCCGGAGAAGCCGCGCGAGGAATTCCTGATCGCCGTGGCCGGCCCGCTGGTCAATGTCGCGATCGCCGCCGTGTTGCTTGGATTTACCGGCGCCAGCCTGAGATACGGCGCGGTGGCGAACATGGACGACATGAAAATCTCGCTCATCGACCGGCTCGCTGCCGTCAATCTTTTCCTCGCTTTATTCAACATGATCCCGGCCTTCCCGATGGATGGCGGCCGCGTGCTGCGCGCGCTGCTCGCAACACGCCTCGGCTTCGTGCGCGCGACCGAGATCGCGGCCGCGATCGGGCAGGGCACGGCGTTCCTGCTCGGCTTCATCGGACTGTTCTACAATCCGATTTTGATCTTCATCGCGATCTTCGTCTATCTCGCGGCCTCCTCGGAAGCGCATATGGTGGCGTTGCGCGCGGTGTCGCGCGGGGTGCCGGTCTCGGCCGCGACCATGACGCAGATCGCCTCGCTGGCGCCGGAAGCGCATATCGACGAAGCGGTGCAAACCCTGCTCTCCACCAGCCAGAATGAATTCCCCGTCGTCGACGGCGCCGGCAAACCGGTCGGCTTTCTCGGCCGCTCCGACATCATCCGCGCACTCAAGAGTCTCGGTCCCGATGCGCGCGTGCGTGAGGCGATGAACGCGACCCTGCCGGTGATCGACAAGCGGCGTCCGCTCGAAGAAGCGCTGACGCTCCTGCAAGATAAAGCCGCGCCCGCCGTGGCCGTCGTTGAAAGCGATGGCCGGCTTGTCGGCCTCGTCACCGCCGAAACACTCGGCGAATTGATGATGGTGCGCGAAGCGATGCCGGAGGGAATGCGCGCCGGACCGTGGAGCCGTCCAGCGGGAGCGTGA
>CAYJNT010000185.1:0-7017 GCA_964370945.1 uncultured Hyphomicrobiales bacterium
TGCCCACGCGGTAACGGCGTCGAAGGTCGGTACGCACGCTTCGCTTTGCGCACCCTACGAAACCGGTCCCTCCCCGCAAGCGGGGAGAAGGAATTACGTCGCAAACCGGAAATGCAACACGTCGCCGTCGGCGACCACGTAGTCCTTGCCTTCGAGGCGCAGCTTGCCGTTGTCACGCGCACCGGCTTCGCCGCCGAGCGCGACATAATCCTTGAAGGCGATGGTCTCGGCGCGGATGAAGCCGCGCTCGAAGTCGGTATGGATGACGGCGGCCGCCTGCGGTGCCTTGGTGCCGCGCGTGATGGTCCAGGCGCGCGCTTCCTTCGGGCCGACGGTGAAATAGGTGACGAGATCGAGCAGCGCGTAGCCGGCACGGATCAGCCGGTCGAGGCCCGCCTCCTTCAGGCCGACCGCGGCGAGGTAATCCTCGCGCTCGTCGCGCGAAAGAACGGCGATCTCCGATTCGATCTTCGCCGAGATCACGACCGACACCGCGCCTTCTTCCCTGGCGCGCGCCTCGACCCTGCGGGAATAATCATTGCCGTCCGCGGCGGAGGCTTCCTCGACATTGCAGACATAGACCACGGGCTTGGCGGTCATCAGGCCGAGCATGGCGAAGGCTTTTTCCTCCTCCGGCTTGCGCTCGACGATGCGCGCGGGCTTGCCTTCCTGCAACGGCTTGAGCGCGCGCTGCACGAGATCGAGCGTTTCCTTCGCCTCCTTGTCGTTGCCGCGCGCCTTCTTCTCCAGCGCATCGACGCGCTTCTCGAGGCTTTCGAGATCGGCCAGCATCAACTCGGTTTCGATGGTCTCGATATCGGCGATCGGATCGATCTTGCCGTCGACATGGGTGACGTCGGTATCCTCGAAGCAGCGCACGACATGCGCGATGGCGTCGACCTCGCGGATATTGGCCAGGAACTGGTTGCCAAGGCCTTCACCCTTGGAGGCGCCGCGCACGAGCCCCGCGATATCGACGAAGGTCAGCCGCGTCGGCACGATTTTCTCGGATTTGCCGAGGCGCGCGAGATCATCGAGCCGCGGATCGGGTACCGAGACCTCGCCGACATTCGGCTCGATGGTGCAGAACGGATAATTCGCCGCCTGCGCCGCCGCCGTCTCGGTGAGCGCATTGAAGAGCGTGGACTTGCCGACATTGGGCAAGCCGACGATGCCGCATTTGAATCCCATGATCGTGCCTTGAATGCCTTCGCTTATTTCGAATTGTCGTCCGGCGCGTCCGAGCCGTCATAACCCTTGGCGGCCATCGCCAGATGCACCTTGTTCTGGAAGCTCGAATCCGGGCCTTTCGCCAGCAATGCGGCGTTGTCCGCGACCGCTTCGCACATGGTGTCGACCCAGCCTTGTTCGCTCTTGGCGAAATCGGACAGCACATAGGAATGCACGAGCTCTTTCACACCGGGATGACCGATGCCGATGCGGGCGCGGCGATATTCGTTGCCGAGATGCGCCGAGATCGAGCGCAGCCCGTTATGGCCGGCGACCCCGCCGCCGGTCTTGATCCGCAGCTTGCCGGGCGGCAGGTCGAGTTCGTCGTGGAACACGACAATGCCGTCGAGCCCGATCTTGTAGAAATGCGCGGCTTCTTCGACCGCGCGTCCGGACTCGTTCATGAAGGTCCCCGGCAACAGCAGCAGCACACGCTCGCCGCCGAGCGTGCCCTCGCTGGCAACACCCTGAAAGCGGCGGCGCCACGGCGGAAAGCCGTGGCGCTTGGCAATGGCGTCGACCGCCATGAAGCCGATATTGTGCCGGTTGCCGGCATAGCGGGCACCCGGATTGCCGAGCCCGACAAAGAGAAGCATGGCAGAGAGACGGCGCGCTCGCGCGCGCCGCCGCCTCACTTCTTCTCGCCGCCTGCGGGAGCAGCGCCCGCGGCGGGAGCGGCACCGGCAGCCGGAGCGGCGCCGGGCGCACCAGGAGCGCCCGCGGCAGGAGCCGCGGTCGCAGCGGCGGCGGCAGCTGCCGCAGCAGCGGCGGCTTCGGCCTGCGCCTTGAGCTCTTCGGCGTAGCCCGAGGGCGGCACGATGGTGACGAGCGTGGTGTCGAGCGGGGTCAGGATTTTCACGCCCTTCGGCAGTTCGACCTCGTTCAGATGCTTCGAGTAATTGATCTCGAGGCCCGAGACATCGACCTTGATCTCACCCGGGATCGCTTCCGGCGAGCAGCGCACTTCGATGGTGTGCGTCACGATGTTGACCGCGCCGCCGCGCTTCACGCCGGGCGAACTTTCCGCGCCGACGACGTGCACGGGGATAGCGACGCGAATGAGCGCGCCTTCGCCGAGCCGCATGAAGTCGACATGCACCGGATGGTCCTTGACCGGATCGAGCTGGAAGTCGCGCGGGATCACGCGGTGCTTCGCACCGTCGAGTTCAATGTCATAAAGGGTGGTGAGAAACCGGCCCGCATAGATTTTCTGGCGCAGATCCTTCTGATCGAGCGCGATTGCGAGCGGGGGTTTCTTGTCTCCGTAGATCACTCCGGGCACACGGCCCTCGCGACGCACTGCCCGAGCGGCCCCCTTACCGGCCTTCGGACGCGCCGTCGCTTTCAATTCCTTGACGGTCGCCATAGCTGTAAGTCCTTGTTCTAGCGTTCGAATTTAAGAAAAAACCGCGGCATGCCTCCAGGGGTGCGGGGGCCGCGGTTGCGCGGGCTTATAGCCGCAAGCGCCTGCCAATACAAGGAAAGGCTGAAATATCGATAGTTTTAGACCACCGGCGGGGTGCCGTCCGGCCCGGCCGCATAGGTCGGCGGGGAGGGCGGGGTGCCGCCCGCGAGCTTGGCCTCCAGAGTAGCGATGCGGGCCTTGAGCGCCTCGTTCTCCTCGCGCGCCAGCCGCGCCATGTCCTTGACCGCCTCGAATTCCTCGCGCTTGACGAGATCGAGGTCGCGCAGCCAGCGCTCGGCCTGGGTCTTGAAGACGGTATCGACCTCGCGCCGCACGCCCTGCGCCACGCCGGCGGCATCGTTCATGAGCCGCGCGATCTCGTCGAAAAACCGGCTGGTCGTCTGTGTCATCGCGTTTCTCCAGCGTGAACCATTGTAATGAAGATATGGCCCGTCATTCGGCCGCCGCAAGACGCCGAAAGTCCATGACACGGCCTTCAGGGTTGACTTGGCTTGGCGCGGACCGCAAACGGGGCACGAGTGTCCCGAATCCGAAGTTCGCTTGATCTCGCAGCACTTTCCGTAGCGAACTGCGGATTCAAAGGGACACTCGAAGCTTATGGTGCTGGCGTGGTTTTGGCTCAGAAGTCCGCCGACGAACTCGCCGCAAATACTGGGCGGACTTCTGAACCACCACACCAGATCAGGGGATCACGCGATGCCGTTTCTTGTCCTGGATTTTCCGGCTTTCGATCCGGTGGTCGTGAGCATCGGTCCGTTCGCAATCCGCTGGTACGCGCTCGCCTATATTTTCGGCATCCTGTTCGGCTGGCTCTACGCCCGCGCCATCATCCGGAACGAAACATTATGGGGCGGCAAGGCGCCGCTGACCGTCACCGATTTCGACGATTACATCGTCTGGGTCACGCTCGGCATCATCCTCGGCGGCCGCATCGGCTACGTGCTGTTCTACAATCCGGCGTTCTTCCTCGCGCATCCCGGCGAAATTTTTCAACTCTGGAACGGGGGCATGTCGTTCCATGGCGGGTTCGCCGGTTGCGTGCTGGCGGTGCTCCTGTTCGCCTGGCGGCGGAAAATTCCGGTCCTGCCGCTCGGCGACCTCACCTGTGCGGTGGCGCCGATCGGGCTCCTCCTCGGCCGGCTCGCGAATTTCATCAATGGCGAATTGTGGGGGCGGCCGTCGGACGTGCCGTGGGCGATGGTGTTTCCGGGCGCCGGGCCGCTCCCGCGCCATCCGAGCCAGCTTTATGAAGCCGCGCTCGAAGGCCTCGTCCTGCTGATCGTCCTCGCCATCGCCGTGCGCACCGGCGCGCTCAGGCGGCCCGGATTGGTCATCGGACTTTTCGCGATCGGATATGCGGCCGCGCGCAGTTTCTCTGAAATGTTCCGCGAGCCCGATGCTCAGCTTGGCTTTCTGTTCGGCGGCCTTACCATGGGAATGCTGCTCTCGGTGCCGTTATTGCTCGCAGGCCTCGGCTTTGCGGCCTACGCGCTGAGGCGGGGTGCCGCGCGGCGGAGTTGACATTGGACGGAGCCTCTCCCCTCGAACAAGAAATCCGCCGCCTGATCGCGGCCGCGGGACCGATGCCGGTCGCGCAATATGTCTCACTTTGCCTGACGCATCCGAAATACGGCTATTACGTCACGCGCGATCCGTTCGGCGCCGGCGGCGATTTCATCACAGCACCGGAAGTGAGCCAGATGTTCGGCGAGCTCGTGGGCCTGTGGGCGGCGGCGGTCTGGAAGATGATGGGCGCGCCGGAGAATGTCCGGCTGGTCGAGCTCGGGCCCGGCCGCGGCACCATGATGCGCGACGCGTTGCGCGCGATGAATGTCGCGCCGGCCTTCCGCAAGGCGATCGTCGTGCATTTTGTCGAGGTCAGCCCAACGCTCGAGAAAGTGCAGCGCGAGACGCTCACCAAAGCAGGCGCGCTGTTCCATTGGCATCACGATCTGTCCGAGGTGCCCGCGGGACCCGTGATCATTCTCGCCAACGAATTCGTCGACGCGCTGCCGGTGCACCAGATGGTCAAGCATTCGGACGGCTGGCATGAGCGCGTGGTCGCGCTCAACGCCGCCGGCAATCTGGTGTTGGGCTCCTCGGCGCATCCGGTCCCGAATTTCGAACGCGTGTTGCCGAAGAACGTGCGCGCGGCGCCGGTCGGATCGATCTACGAGTGGCGCTCGGACAATGTCGCGTTCGAGATCGGCCGCCGTGTGCGCGACAATGGCGCGGCCCTCGTGATTGATTATGGCCACAGCCACAGCGATGTCGGCGACACCTTGCAGGCGATCGGCCAGCACGCCTTTGCCGATGCGCTCGCGGCGCCGGGTAGCGTCGACATCACCGCGCATGTCGATTTCGAGGCGTTCGGCGCCGCCGCCGAAAGCATGGGCGCTGCCGTGCACAGTCCGATCGATCAACGCGACTTTCTGCTGCGTCTCGGCATCCAGGCGCGCGCCGACGCCCTGAAGGCGGCGGCTTCGCCGGAGAAGAAAGCCGAGATCGACGCCGCGATCGAGCGGTTGACACAGGCCGGTCGAACCGGCATGGGGCGCCTGTTCAAGGCGATCGGACTCGCCGATCCGAAGCTTGGACCTTTGCCTGCGTTTGAATCCGAATGACAATCACCGCTTCCTCGCTGTCGGCCCTCACGGGCATCCGCCATGCATTCTTCACGCGCGAGGGCGGCGTGTCGTCGGGCATTTACAAGAGCCTCAATGCCGGCATCGCCTCGAAGGACGATGCCGCACATGTCGCGGAGAACCGGGCACGGATGGCGCGTGCGCTCGGTGTCGGGCCTGAGAATCTTGTCAGCGCGTACCAGATCCATTCCCCCGACGTGGTCGTCGCGGAAAAACCCTGGGACTCGTCAGCGCGGCCGAAAGCGGATGCGATCGTGACGCGCGTGCCCAGCCTCGCCATTGGCGTGTCGACCGCCGATTGCGGCCCGGTGCTGTTTGCCGACGACAAGGCGCGGGTGATCGGCGCCGCGCATGCCGGTTGGCGCGGCGCCTTGAGCGGCGTGGTCGAAACGACGCTCGACGCCATGGAAAAGCTCGGCGCGCGGCGCCCCAATATCGTGACCGCGCTCGGGCCGATGATCCGGCAGCCGAATTACGAAGTCGGCGCCGAATTCTTCGCCACTTTCACAGCGGCAACAAAAAACAACGAGCGCTATTTCCGGAACGGTGCCCGGCCGGATCATTATCTGTTCGATCTCGCGGGCTATATCGCCGCGCGCTTGAAAACGGCCGGCGTAGATGCAATCGAAGATTGCGGATTGTGCACCTATGCCGAGCCCGACCGGTTCTACTCGTATCGCCGCTCACAGCATCGCAGTGAGGGCGATTATGGCAGACATGTGAATGCTATTGTCCTTTCGCATTAACGTTTTGATCGCGTCTGCGCTGGACCCATCCTGAAAATCCCGCTACGAAATGAAGACGCCGTCGCGACGGGCTCTCAAAGAAGCCTGCGCGGCCGGTACGCCACGGGGATGCGATGCAGGGTCGGACGGGAGGCGCGCAAGCGCGCGAGCAGGGCGTGGCTGCGCAACAATGCGTGGCTGCACTATGTCGCGTCGCGTTGATCGCGATCTGCGGTTTCGCGGTCGCCGCCTGCCAGACCACCGGATCGCGTCCGGGACCGAACGCAACCGTTGCATTCGAATCCATCGACGGTCCGCCGCCCGCGACCTTCCGCAAGCTCGTCCAAAAACTCAACGACGAAGCCGAAGCGAAGAAGGTTCCGATCGTCTCGCGCGAGACGCCGGCACCGTATCGCATCCGCGGTTACATGGCGCTTGGTATCGAGAAGAAGAAAAAGCGCACCATCGTCTCCTGGGTCTGGGATGTCTACGACGCCGAGCAGAAGCGAAGCTTCCGGCTGTCGGGTGAAGAGGTCGCCGGTCCCGCCGGCCGCCGCGATGCCTGGGATGCCGCCAACGATGAAGTGCTCGGCCGCGTCGCCCGCGCCGGGATGGAAAGCCTGATGGCGTATTTCCAATCTCCCGGTTCGGTCGTGCCGGCGCCGTCGGCCGATCCCGCGCCCCGGGATGGCGGCGAGCGCAACCTGATCGTCGCGACCGCAAGAGACGATTTCCGCCCCGAATCGCAAGGCATCTTCCGCCTGTTCCGGAACGAGCCGGCCGCGCCCCAGGACGCCTCGATCCAGACCGAAGCGGCCGTGGATCAGGCGGTCCCGCTGCCGCGCCGCCGCCCGGCGGCCGCCGGACGGGGCAGTGAAGACAAGGTGGCTCTCATCGCTCCCGGCGTGTAAAGACAGCCGCGACAGGCTAGTGTCTCGATTCCGAAGTTCGCTTCATTCTGCGGCACCCTCGTAAGCGAACTTCGGAATCG
>CAYJNT010000186.1:0-6946 GCA_964370945.1 uncultured Hyphomicrobiales bacterium
TCAGAACCACCGCTCGGCGACATTGATGGTGTCGCCGGGGCGCAGCGGCGTCTGCAGCGGCACCTTGCTCTTGAGCGGCGCGCCGTTCATCGAGCGCGTCAGCATCGCGTTGCGCTTGTCGGCGCGCGGCGAATACCCGCCGGCGATCGCGATCGCGGTCTCGACGCTCATGCCCGGCTGATACGGATATTGGCCGGGGGCATTGACCTCACCGAGAATATAGAACGGCCGGTAGGCCTCGACCTCGACGCTGACATGCGGCTCGCGGATGTAACCTTCGCGTAAGCGAGCAGCGATCGCCTGCGCGAGCGAGGGCGGCGTCAGCCCGCGCGCGGCGACGGGACCGACGAGCGCGATATTCACGTAACCGCCGGCGTCGACGAGATAGGAATTGCTCACGCCCTCCTGGCCGAACACCGAGATGCGCAAGCGATCGCCGGTATCGAGGGTGTAGGGCTGCGCAAAGGCCGCGCCTTGCTGCGCATAGGCAGCGCCAGCCGCGACATACGGCCCACCCGTCGCATATGGAGCCGGCGGATAATACGCGACCTGCCGGCGCGCGCAGGCCGACAGCGACGAAGCCGCCACCAGCATCAGCAAAAGACAGCGCAGTACGCGCAAGGGCCGCATGAGCGGGCGAATCCGGATCGAGGAAACTCAAAGGCGATTAAGGCCTTGGATGGTTAACAAAATCTGACCCGCATCCCTTTGGGGATGCCCGGAAAGGCCGCGATTAACCGGGCGGAAACCATAAATGCCGTAACTCGACGGCGTGGTTGGTGTTTTGGAGTCGCGGATGCGTGCAGGTGGTGATCGTGGCGTTGTGTCCCCGCAAAGGCCGGACAGGGAACTGGACCTTCGCGCGCTCGGAATTTCGCTCTGGCGCAAGAAGTGGAAGATCATCATTCCGGGGCTGATTGCCGCCGGCCTGTCGCTTCTCGCCGTCAACATCATCACCCCGAGATACAAGTCCGAAGCGCGCCTGCTGATCGAAGGCCGGGAAAACATTTTCCTGCGGCCGGACGCGGAGCGGCAGACCGCCGAGCTGCGCGATCGCGTCGATCTCGAGGCGCTCACCAGCCAGGCGCAGATTCTGCAATCGCGCGACGTCGCGCTCGCCGTCATCAGGGAACTGAAACTCAATCAGAAGCCGGAATTCGATCCGGCCTTGCGCGGCGTGTCGGTCACGTCGGTGTTCCTGTCGATGTTCGGCCTCGGCAAGGATGCGCTGAAGCTGACGCCCGAGGAGCGGGTGCTGACGAATTACTTTGAGCGACTGAGCGTTCTGCCGGTCGACAAGTCGCGCGTCATCCTGATCGAATTCCAGTCCTCCGATCCGGAACTGTCCGCGCGCGTGGTCAACGCCATCATCGACGCCTATTTCACGGCCCAGAAAGCCAGCAAGCAGGAGCAGGCGCGCGGCGCGAGCCAATGGCTCGCCGCCGAGATCGACAAGCTGCGGCCGAAAGTGAGCGAAGCGGAAAACAATGTCGAGAATTTTCGCGCCAAGGCGAATCTGTTCGTCGGCAACAACAACGCGAATCTCGCCAACCAGCAGCTCACCGATCTGACGACACAACTCGCGGCCGCGCGCGGGCAAAAGGCGGATCTGGACGCGAGAGCGCGTCTCATCCGCAACATGCTCAATTCCGGCAAGCCGATCGAGGCGTCCGACGTCACCAATTCCGATCTGATCCGCCGTCTGATTGAGCAGCGCGTGACGCTGCGATCGCAGCTCGCCGAACAATCCTCGACCTTGCTCGACCAGCATCCGCGCATCAGAGAACTGAAGGCGCAGGTCTATGCGCTCGATTCCCAGATCCGCGGCGAGGCCGACAAGATCGTCCACACCGTCGAGAACGACGCCCGCATCGCTGGCGGGCGCATCGAGACGACCAGCGCCGCGATCGAACAGCTGAAGAAGCAGATCTCCGGCCTCAGCGGCCAGGACGTGCAGCTGCGTGCGCTGGAGCGCGAAGCCAAGGCACAGCGCGATCTTCTGGAATCCTATCTCGCCAAATATCGCGAGGCGAGCGCGCGCGATTCGCTCGACGCCACGCCCTCCGACGTGCGCGTGATCTCGCGCGCCATCGCCTCCAACGTTCCGGCTTTCCCGAAGAAAATTCCGATCATCCTGATCGCGACGCTTGTCACCATGTTCCTCGCGATGTCGCTGGTCGTCACCGGCGACCTTCTGCGCGCGGGCGAACCGGCGGCGGTCGCGAGAAAGCCGGTGCGGCCTTCGAGGCCGCAACGCTCGATCGGATTTTCGCTCGTCAAGCTCTTGCGGCCGCGCGCGAGGTCGGCGGCGCCGGCGGTCGAGCCCGCGATGGCAGCAACACCGGCGAGCGAGCCCGCGCCCAAAGCGGCCGGCGTTCCGGTTGGGAATCTCGCATTGGCTCTGCGCCGGATCGGGGAGGCGGGCCGCCGCATCACCGTGGTTGGCGTCGCGCGCAATGTCGGAACGACCTATACCGCGCTTGGTCTTTCGCGTGCGCTGGTGCAGCAGGGCGCGCGGGTGGTGCTGGTCGATCTGGCGCTCGAAAGCTCCAATCTTGCGGTTCTTTCGACCGATCCCGACACGCCGGGGATCGCCGATCTCGTGCGCGGCAGCGCTTCCTTCGGCCAGATTGTGACGCGCGACCGGTTCTCGCGCGTGCATCTTGTCGCCGCCGGCCGCTTGGAAGGCATGGACGCATCCATGCTGTCGTCGGCGCGGCTCGCCATGACGCTCGAAGCGCTGGCGCGCACCTACGATCATGTCATTGTCGACGGCGGGGCTGTAACGGAAACGATCGCGCCCTGCCTCGCCAAGCTCACGCCCCGCGCCGTCTTGGTTGCGACCGAGCTCGAGCATCCGGCAACGCAGGCCGCGCGCGACCGGCTGATCGCCGCCGGCTTCATCGAGGTCACGGTGATGCTTGGAAGTCCGGGCGAGGCTCAAGGCCGCCGGCCAGCCGCAGCCTGATCGGGCGGTTGCCGATCAGCGCTTCACGCTATTGAGAATCCGGCGGACGAAGGAGGCGACAGCCCACAAGGCCGGGCTGTGCTTGATGGCGCTCTTGGCCTTGAACATGAGGCGCAACGGGATCGCCGCCGCGTGCGCACGCGCGGACAGCGGCAACACGCTGTCGAAAATCGGCTCAAGCTCCTTGCAGAAGGAGGACTTGTAGCGCGCCTCGCCCGGCCCGATGTCGAACGATGCGAACCCACGATCCGCACAATGGGCCACAAGATATTGCAGCAGGATCAATCCCGGGGAATGGCGCGCATTGTCGCCGCCGGTATGCGAATTGAAATTGGAGGTGAAACGCTGATTGTCGTGAATGCCGGAGAACAAAGCCAGCATTTCGCCGCCGCCTTCGAGCGCGTGCAGTTCGATCACCGGCTTGCCGGCCTCAAGTCCTTCATGACAGGCGGCGCGGATGAAATCCTCGACACCGGGATCGGCGAAGACATCGTGCAGGCGCAGCGCCGCGAACTTTTCGGCTTTCTGCGCGAAGAATGATGCAAGCTGGAAATCGACCTCCTGCGCGGTGCTCGCGCGGACATAGCGGTAGTCTTTCAACTTCTGCAGCTTCTTTTCCTTGTTGCGCAGCCGGCTGCGCGTCGAACTGGAGAGCTCGCGGTCGAGGATTTCGGCGCTCGTGCCGCCAAGCCGCAGCACGAAATTGTCCTCGGTCGAACGATGGTGCGGAAGCAAGACGAAGGGATTGGCGGCATCGCTCCAGCGGTGCGGCTGGTTGGACAACAGGATAAAGTCGAGATCCGGCGCCATCTGCGCGACGCGCGCCAGCACCGCTTTCATGTCGGCGGTGGAGAATCCGTCGGCGATGTCGCGGCGCCACAGCGCCATGTTGATGGTCGCGTGCTTGCCGCCGAAGAAGGTCGCGATCTTAAACGGGCCAAATGTGTCGCGCACGAACGGCCACAGGAACATCGGCTCGTTCACGGCGTCGAAGCCGACGATCAGGCAGGGCACCGCGCCGCTATGCGGGCTGACATGCCGGTGCCACAGCCGGACCCAGTCATGGCCCTGATAGGGGGAGGCCACCGCGCCCCGTTCGATCAGCTTGCGCCAGGCGGCTTCGCCGGCGGCAAGATCATCGAAAATCTCGATCCGGGCGACGGACCCGGAACCGAGCGGTTCGCCGACGTCAGGCGCGGTCGGGGGCGAGGGGCGGAAGGCGATATTCATGCAGATATCCGGGGCCGCCTTATTGCGACCCCGGAAGCTGGCAAAGAATTATCAATAAAGCGTTGGCACGATGCGGCCAAATCGGGGGGCAATCCTTGTCAGCATTGAAGAAAACGGTCATCCGCGCCGGTCTGGAGGGCCTCTATTTCTCCGGCGCGCATCTCGCCATGAAACCCTTCGTGGGTGGCGTCGGCGTGATCCTGACCCTTCACCATGTTCGCCCGCGCCGCTTCGATGCTTTCCAGCCCAACCGGTGTCTGGAAGTTTCGCCGGCGTTCTTTTCCAGTGTCATCGCCAAGCTGCGCCGCTCGGGCCTCGATCTCGTCTCGCTCGACGAGATGCACCGGCGGCTCACCGAGCGCGACTTCCGGCGGCGTTTTGCCTGCATCACTTTTGACGATGGGTATCGCGACCTGATGCAATGGGCCTACCCGGTCCTGCGCAAGCACAACGTGCCGTTCGCGCTCTATGTCCCGACGAGCTTCCCCGACCGGATCGGCGAATTGTGGTGGCTCGCGCTCGAGCGCGTAATCGCCGAGAACAGCCGCATCGGATTGCTGATCGACCGGCAGGAGCGGCGCTTCGATTGCGCGACCCCTGCGGAAAAGCGTGCGCTGTTCGGGGAGCTGTACTGGTGGCTGCGCGGCCGCGAAACCGAAGACGAATTGCGCGACGTCGTGCGCGATCTTTGCGTGCGCTACGGCGTCGACATGAAGGCGTTTTGTGAAGAGCTCTGCATGACCTGGGAGGAGATCGCGACGCTGGCGCGCGATCCGCTCGTCACCATCGGCGCGCACACCGTCAATCACGTCATTCTGAAGAAAACCTCGGATCGCGTGGCGCGGTCCGAACTGGAAATGGGGCGCGCGGTGATCGAGGCCGCGATCGGCGTGCGGCCCGAGCACCTCGCTTATCCGGTCGGCGACCGGACCTCGGCCGGCGAACGGGAATATCGTCTCGCCAAGGAATTGGGATTCAAGACCGCGACCACCACCAATCCGGGCGTGCTGTTTCCGGAGCACGCCGATCAATTGATGGCGTTGCCGCGCATTTCGCTCAACGGCGAGTATCAGCAGATGCGCTACGTGCGCGTTCTGATGTCGGGCGCTGCGACCGCGATGTGGAACAGGTTCAATCCGGGCAAGGCGGCGTAACCCGGCTACGAGCTCGCGCTTTTCGGCCCCGACATCCATTTGATCAGCGGCATCGCCGGCAGCACCCACCCGAGCCCGGCCACGACATAATAGATCCAGGCCGCGAGGTTGTTCGGCGACGCGAACACGAACTGCGCGATTGCCATCGCCAGCAGCGCCCAGACGGCGACCAGCAACAGCAGAAGAATGGCGCCGACGAATTTGCGCGTGCGGATGGACATCGAGATTTCTCTCTAGCGGTCGCATTTCCGGACGGCGAACCGGTGCCCACTTCGCCTGGAAATGCTCCGATTGCCGGAATGTTGCGGCCGGACTATACGGTCCGTGCGATCCATGCAAGGCAACCATCCCATGAAGAGGCGGAAATCGGCACAGGTCTCGCCGGCCGGACGTGAGCGGCGGATCATCACGCTGTGGCTTCTGGCCGTGGCGGCCTTGGTCGTCGCCACGTTGCTGGTCGGCGGCGCGACACGGCTGACGGAATCCGGTCTTTCGATCGTCGAGTGGAAGCCGGTCACCGGGACATTGCCGCCGTTGTCGCAAGGTGCATGGCAAGCCGAGTTCGAGAAATACCAGACGATCCCGCAATATCGCGAGCTCAATCGCGGAATGACGCTCGATCAATTCAAGACGATCTATTGGTGGGAATGGGCGCACCGGCTGCTCGGCCGCGTGATCGGCGCGGCGTTTCTGTTGCCTTTTCTGTATTTCCTGTGGCGCGGATGGGTCACGAAGGAATTGCGGACGCGACTCTGGATTATCTTCGGGCTTGGCGCTGTCCAGGGCGCGGTCGGCTGGTGGATGGTGGCGTCGGGGCTGACCGAGCGGATCAGCGTCTCGCAGTACCGGCTTGCGTTCCATCTCACGCTCGCCTGCGTGATCTACGCGGCGATCATCTGGACATTGCAGCGCTTGTGGACGCTCGACGGCACGCTGGCGATGTCGCGTCAGCACCTGACCGCGATCGTGCTCGTTGCCCTGATCCTCATTCAAATCTATCTCGGTGCGCTGGTCGCAGGCCTCGATGCCGGGTTGACCTTCAACACCTGGCCGCTGATCGACGACGCGTTCGTTCCGGCCGCGGACCGCCTGTGGTTCGAGACGCCGTGGTGGCGCAACCTGTTCGAGAATGCACTGATGGTGCAGTTCAATCACCGCATGGCGGCCTATCTTCTTGCCATCGTTGTGATCCTCCATGCCATCGACGTCGTGCGCAAAGTCGATCATCACGACGCCATGGCCGGCGCGCTGACGCTCGTCGCGCTGGTCGGCTTGCAGGCTGCGATCGGGATACTGACGCTGGTGCAACAGGTACCGATCGGATTGGCGTTGGCGCATCAGGCGATGGCGGTGCTGCTTCTGACGATCGCGGTCCTGCACGCCGGGCGCCTGGCGGCGAAACGGCGGCCACGCTGATCGCGCTCTGCACCGTCATCCTTCGAGGCCGTGCTGCGCGCGGCGCCTCCGGATGACGGGGTGGGGTCCGTCGCTTTCCGATTCGACTGTCAAAGAGCCAAGTTCTTAAGCGCGCAAGTATCTTCGTTCTCGCTGCGGGAATCCCGCGCGAGCTTCGCTTTGTCTTTCGATTTGCTCC
>CAYJNT010000187.1:0-6935 GCA_964370945.1 uncultured Hyphomicrobiales bacterium
CCCGGCATTTTTTCGGCCGCCTTGACGTCGATCCGCTTGATCTTCGCATGCGCGTGCGGCGAGCGCAGAAAATACGCGCGCGTCTCGCCCGGCCTCGAAATGTCGTCGGTATATTGCCCTTTGCCGGTGAGGAAGCGGTGATCTTCCTTGCGCCGCACCGACGCGCCGATCCCGTTCGCGCTCATGGCCGCCTCCTTTTGCCGCAGCAATCACTTCATCGCGCGCGCACCCGCGGCGATGGCCTTGACGATATTGTGGTAGCCCGTGCAGCGGCACAGATTGCCGTCGAGCTCTTCGCGGATCGTCTTGTCGTCGAGTTCGTGACCCTTGCGATGCACCAGGTCGATCGCAGCCATGATCATGCCAGGCGTGCAATAACCGCATTGCAAGCCGTGATGTTCGCGAAACGCTTCCTGCATCGGATGCAGCGCCGCGCCATTGGCCACGCCTTCGATGGTCGTGACATTGGTGCCGTCCGCCTGCCAGGCGAACATGGTGCAGGATTTGCGTGCCTTGCCGTCGACATGGACGACGCACGCGCCGCATTGCGACGTATCGCAGCCGACATGCGTTCCGGTCAGGCGAAGGTTTTCGCGCAGGAACTGCACCAGCAGGGTTCGGGGGTCGACATCGGCGGTGACGGCTTTGCCGTTCACCGTCATGGAGACGGCGGTCATGTCATTCCTCCCCGGTAATCCGTGATTTTGCTGTCACGCAACGGCGAAACAACGGGCCTTGGTTCAAGGGGTGGATTACCGGCACTTGGCCCTTTGGAATAACTATAAGTCTGAACATTGGCCGCGTCAGCGGTCAAGAGATGCAAAAACGTCTCCGCGGCGGTTCGCCCTGCGGCGAAAGAAACGAGCGGCGGCCCTTCCAGAAACCGCCTTTTGCCTGCAAGGTGCTGCCATTGGTACGGAGTCGCGAACGCAACGCGGCGGCCCCAACGGATGGGAGATCAACGATGTCAACGAAATTGATAGCCTTCGCTGCCGCCTCGGCGCTGGCAGCTTCGCTTCTGGTGAACCCGACGCCCGCCGACGCGGGAAGTAAGGCCGGCTACGTCATCGGCGGCATCGCGGCCGGCGCGCTCATCGGCGGCGCAATCGCCAATGCCAATCGTCCTTACTATGGTCCGGGTTATTACGCGCCGGCTCCGGTCTATGCTCCGCCGCCGCCGGTTTACTACGCTCCTCCGCCGGGCGACGCGGTCGGCTATTGCATGTCGCGCTTCCGGTCGTACAAGCCGCACACCGGCACCTATACCGGATATGACGGCTTCGAGCATCCCTGCCCGTAAACGCAACTAGCGAAGCCCGCCCGCGCAAACGGGCGGGCTTTCGTTTGTCTCAGCCGGCCTTCACGGCATCGCCGAACTTCGCAAAAAAATCGTCCGCGAGTTTTTTCGCCGCGCCGTTGATCAGGCGTTGGCCGAGCTGCGCGAGCTTGCCGCCGATCTGCGCCTCGACATTGTAGCTGAGCAGCGTTCCGCCATCCTTGTCGGTCAGCTTGACGTCGGCGCCGCCCTTGGCGAAGCCGGCGACGCCGCCGTCGCCCTGGCCGGAAATCTTATAGCCGTTCGGCGGGTCGAGATCCGACAGCGTGACCTTGCCTTTGAACCGCGCCTTGACCGGGCCGATCTTGTTGACGGCCACCGCCTCGAACTCGGTCGGCGACAGCATGGTCAAGGTCTCGCAGCCCGGGATGCAGGTCTTGAGCGTATCGGCGTCGTTGAGCTTCGCCCACACCGCCTCGCGCGAAGCCGGCAATTGCACCTTGCCGTTCATCGTCATGGCCATGGCGCTTCTCCTTCGATGGTCAGGCCTGTTATTGGCCGAACGGGCTCCCGTGGGCAATATCTCCACAGGCATGGCGCCATGCGTACCAAAGCCCTAGTCTGCGCGGATTCGGTCCATCACCACGCCCTTCATGACCCATCCGCTCCTTCCCCCAAGCCTGCTCGGCCCTCTGTTTTCGAGCGCCGCCATGCGCGCGGTCATGGCCGATACCGCCCGCCTGCAGCGGATGCTCGATGTCGAATTTGCGCTGGCGCGCGCGGAAGGGGCGTTGAGCATCATCCCCAAGAAGGCGGTGAAGCCGATCGGCGATTGTTGCGGGGTGGAAAAGTTCGATATCGCGGCGCTCGGCGAAGCCGCGGTCGCGTCCGGCAACATCGCCATTCCGATGGTCAAGGCATTGACCGCGGAAGTGGAAAAACGCGACGCGGACGCCGCGGGTTACGTCCATTGGGGCGCCACCAGTCAGGACATCATCGACACCGCGCTGATGCTCGATCTGCGCGCGGCCATCGATGCGCTGCACGCGGATCTCAATCGCGCGGTTGCGGCCTTCTCCAAAATCGCAAAGACGCATCGCAAAACGCCGAGTGTCGCGCGCACATGGCTGCAGCAGGCTTTGCCGGTGCCGTTCGGCCTGAAAGCCGCCGGCTACGCGGCGGCACTTGCACGCTCACGCGCTCGCCTGACTCTCGTCAGAGACGAGGTGCTGGCGCTGCAATTCGGCGGTGCCGCAGGAACGCTGGCCGCGCTCGGCAAGCGCGGCTTCGAGGTCGCAGAGAGGCTCGCCTACGAGCTCAAGCTGCCCCTTCCCGACGCCCCGTGGCACACCCACCGCGACCGGCTCGGCGAAGTGGCGAGCGCCTTCGCCATTCTTGCCGGCACCTGCGGAAAGATCGCGCGCGACGTGTCGCTGCTGATGCAGACCGAGGTCGGGGAGGTCTCGGAGCGCGCGGCCGCCGGCCGCGGCGGCTCCTCCACCATGCCGCACAAGAGAAATCCGGTCGCATCCGCGGCCACCCTCGCCTGCGCACAGATCGCGCCACATCTTGCCGCGTCCATTCTCGCCGCCGAGATTCAGGAGCATGAACGCTCCGCCGGCAATTGGGCGTCCGAATGGGTCACCTTCCCCGCGCTCGCGCTTGTCACCTCGGGCGCGCTCGCTTCGGTCGTCGACATCGCGGAAGGCCTCGAGATCGATCCCGAGCGAATGCGCAAGAATCTCGATATCACGCACGGCTTGATCATGGCGGAAGCGGTGTCGATGAAGCTTGCGGAGAAAATCGGAAAGGCCAAGGCGCACAAGATCGTCGAGGATGCGAGCCGGAGGGCCGCCGCTCAGGAACGCAATCTGAAAGACGTCCTTCTTGCGGACAAAGACGTCACCGAAAAACTGAAAGCGACGGAGATCGAGAAGCTGTTCGAGCCGATGAGTTATCCCGGCGTCGCGCAGATTTTCATCGACCGGCTGCTTGCGGCCGCCCAGAGCCGCAAACAACGGCGCAAATAATCAAACGGGGAAACTCAGAATGCCGATGATCGACGCCGATGGCTGTCCGATCCATGTCGAGGTCGAGGGACCGGAAGGCGCGCCTGCGCTGATGCTGTCGAATTCGCTCGGCACCGATCTGTCGATGTGGGACCCGCAGGCCATGGCTTTCGCGGAGAAGCTCCGCTTGATCCGCTACGACCGCCGCGGCCACGGCCAATCCGGCGCGCCCAAGGGTCCTTACAGCATGGAACGCCTCGGCCGCGACGTGCTGGCGATCCTCGACGCGCTCAAGATCGAAAAGACGCATTGGTGCGGATTGTCGATGGGCGGCATGGTCGGGCAATGGCTCGCGGCGAATGCGCCCGAGCGGATGGACCGCGTGATCCTTTCCAACACCGCCTGCTATTACGCCGACAAGGAGATCTGGAACGGCCGCATCCGGCTGCTGCGCGAGAAAGGCCTGCCCGCGGTCGTGGACGGTACGATGGAGCGCTGGTTCACCAAGGATTTTCGCGAGCGCTCGCCGCAAACCATCGCGCGCATGAGCGCGCTTCTGCTCAAGACGCCGCTCGAGGGCTATATCGGCTGTTGCGAAGCCGTGCGCGATATGGACCACCGCGAGATCCTGTCGAAGATCAAGGCGCCGGTGCTGATCATCGCCGGGAAGCAGGACCCGGCAACGACGGTCGAGAATGCGGAATTCATCCGCGATCGGGTTTCCGGATCGAAAATAGCGCTTATCGATGCCGCGCATATCTCCAATGTCGAGCAGCCGGAGATCTATACCAGGACCGTACTCGATTTTCTGCGCTAGTGCGGTGGTTCAGAAGTTTCCTTGGTGCGCGCGGCGGGTTCATAAGGAAACTTCTGAACCAAAACCGCACTAGAATCATAAAGTTGCTAGTGTCCCTTGAATCCGAAGTTCGCTTACGTGCCTGCTGCGGAATGAAGCGAACTTCGGAATCGGGGACACTAGGGCGCTAAGCGGCAGGAGAAGACCATGGACGACAAGGAGCGCCACGAGCGCGGCATGGCGAAGCGCCGCAAGGTGCTGGGCAACGCCTGGGTCGATCGCGCGAATGCGGGCAAGACGCCGTTCAATTCGGAATTTCAGGATTTTATCACCCGCTATGCCTGGGGCGAGATCTGGACGCGGCCGCATTACGACGAGCGCACGCGCCGCGTTCTCGTCATCGGCACCATGCTCGCGCTCGACAAATGGGCGGAGTTCCGCATGCATGTGCGCGCGGCTCTGGTCGAAGGCGGATTTTCCGCCGACGACATCAAGGAAATCATCATACAGCAGGCGATCTATTGCGGCGTGCCGGCCGCCAATCACGCGTTCAAGGAAGCCGCCGAAGTGATCGCCGAAACCGGAAAAGTTTAAGAACCGGCTGCTGCCCGGCGCAAATAATCCCAGCGCAAGGCGCCGACGCCGTTGCGCCGCGGCGGCAAAGCGACCGACGGCGCGGCAATCGCGGCCGGTTTGAGATCGCCCGATTCCACAATCCGCTCGATCATGCTCAACGTCGCCGCCAGGCCCGCGAGCCAGAGCGCCGGACGATGCGGCGCAAGGAATTGCGGCGTGGATTCGATGAGCGCCGGCATCGCCATCAGGAATGTCGTGAACACGGCGAGCAGCGCCGCGGCATCGAGCAATTCGTGATTGACTTCGTTGTTACGAAACGGCCGGAACCGGTCGAGGAGATGCAGCGCGAAGGCCACGGCGACGGCGAGCTTGAATGCGCCAAGAAACGCCGCGAGTTGCACGAGACCCGCAGGCCCGCAATTGAAGACCCGCCCGATAGCGTAAACCGCGCGCGCGAAGTCGCTGTTCTCAAACCCCCAGATCGGAGACGTGAAGACCGCGGTCGCCTCGCGGCCGAATCCGATCACGAAATAGAGGCAGATGCCGGTGACGAGAACAGGAATCGTAGCCGAGAAGCGCCGCATGTGATGTCTCCCGAAGCGGGCGCCCTCCTCGTTGGCCATCCGATCTCGGGTCTACCCGAGATCGGACGCTTTAAGTGCACAAGTCGGGCAATCCCGACTTGTGGTGAGTCGCGCCGTTTGCTCATGACCGATCAAAATTGGTTTTAATTGCCCGGGCAATGGAAACCGGTTGTTTACCTTAAAGCGCGCGGGCTCCGGTACCGCCGGCGGCGCGATTAACGCTTAACGCCCGCGGCCCTGCCGGAAATCCTGCGGGGTCTTGCCCGTTTGCTTGCGGAAGAAGCGTGCGAAATGCGACGGGTCGGAAAAGCCGAGATCGTAGGCGATGTCGTGGATGGCGCGATTGGTGAAGACGAGCTCGCGCTTGGCTTCGGTGAGCACGCGCTGCCGGATCAAATGCCCGGCGGTCACGCCGGTTGCGCGCTTCACCAGGTCATTGAGCCGATCGGCGGTCATGTTCAGCCGGTCGGCATAGAACGTGATCTGCCGGTGTGCACGGAACTGATCCTCGACCAGTTCGCGCAAGGCCTGCAAGGTCGGATCGGCGGGTGCGAGCGTCACGCTGCCGGTGCGCGCGCGGCTGGCAGCCAGCCGCGCCGCCTCGATCGCGATCAGCGCCAGGAGTGCGCGCGTCGCGAGCCGATGGCCCTCACGCGCAAGAAAACGCTCGTGATAAAGATCGTCGCACAGCCCGGACAGGCGGCGGATTTCGTCGTCGGATTCGAGCAACACCACCGGTTCGGCCGCGAGCGCACGCAGCCGCGACAGCGCCTCCGCGGATTGCTCGCCGATGGAATTGGCGACGTCTTCGGAGAAGCTGACAATCCAGCCGTCGGTCACCTCGCGACGGAAACGAAAACCATGCACGGCGTTGGGCTGCACGATGATCGCGGCCGGCGCATTGAAGTCCAGGCTCGCGGCTTCGAAAATCATCTCGCCGCCGCCGCACTCGATCAGCAAGATCTGGAACAGATTGCGGTGACGGTGTGCACGGATCAGCCAGTCATGCACCTGCGAGCGCGACGCGATGGTCTCGACATGGATGAAATCGAACGCCTGCTCGTCAGGCGGATCGCCATAGAGATGAAAGAGCGGCAGGCTTTGCGCGGACATGCCGCAAGCATAAGCACCGCCGCGCGCGTGTAAATCTGCCGCGTGGCCGCGCGCGGCTTGAAAAAGAGAAGCCCCGCCGTTTCCGGCGGGGTTCAGAGCATGATCCCGAAAAAGCCTGCCCCGGACTTGATCCGGGGTGGGTACCGGTTTCCCGCCTTCGCGAAGCCCGCTTCGGCGGGCGAAGGAAGGTCGGAAAAGATCATGCTCAAACAAAAAGCTGGAGCCCGGTTCTGACGTGTTCAGAACCGGGCTCTTTGCGTCACATCAAGCAAAAATCAGAGGAAAATCGCTTTTGCGAATTCCGGTGCTAGCGATTCTGGCCGCCCTGTTGGCCGCCCTGTCCGGGTTTCTGTCCACCCTGCTGGCCGCCTTGCCCTGGATTCTGCGTCTGCTGACCGGGCTTCTGCTGGCCGCCTTGGCCGCCTTGCTGACCGCCTTGCCCTGGATTCTGCGTTTGCTGACCGGGCTTCTGGCCACCACCTTGTTGGGGATTTTGGTTTTGACCCATTACAAATACTCCATGGATTGCCCCAAGAATTAACGTTTCAACTCCTTGAGAGGTTCCGACACATAACGTCAGG
>CAYJNT010000188.1:0-6891 GCA_964370945.1 uncultured Hyphomicrobiales bacterium
AGCCGGTCGAAAAGCGGCACGTCGCGATCGCGGGCGACGACACGCATGTTATCGGCGTAGGTATTGAGATGGAACATCGACTCGGTCCGCGGACTGTATTGCATGTTGATGAGAACGACATCCGCATTACCGGCCTGTAGCGTCTCCACACCGTCTTCGAGCGTCGACCGGAATTCATTCGGGTCAATGCCTCGGATCGCATCGACGGTGCCAGTTTGCCATAGCACCAAAGCGGGTTTGGCGTCGATAAGTAGTTTCTCCAAGGTCTTGGCCATATCGGCCGTCGTCTGCCGCATTTTGGCCTGCGAAACGACGTTAACCGTGACCCCGGGAAGCCGGCGCTCGAGCGCCGCCTGCAGCCGCGCCGGATAGGCTTTGCCGGCACCGTCCGTACCCGCAAGCGCCGACGATCCGGTCCCGAGCACGGCGATGTCCAGCCGCTTGGTCTCTTTCACCGCTATTTCGACGTGCTTGAGCACCGTGTCGGTCGCCACGAAATAGCTCGGCACGTCGCAGGATTCCGGCCCCTGCGCATGCGTGCCGGGGGCAAGCGGAATCGACAGCGCCAGGATGAGGGCGAGCATTCTGGTCGGCGACCGTTTCATGCCTCGCCTCCTGCGAGGTCCGCGTCCGGCGCTTTTTTTCGCGCGCCGGGCTTGCGCCCCTCCATCTCTTTGTACCACGAAATCAGCCGGGCGGCCGCGATCATTGCCAGGATGCCTAATACGCTGACGGCGATTTGCATGGCCACGCCGCCGGAAATTTCGACCTTCGCGAAATGCGCCGCGAAGGCCAGGAACACACCCAAACAGAAAATTTCGAGCGAATGCTGGCCGCATATAATGGCTGGGCGCAGATATTTCGAGCGCAGGTAAGGCCAGTCACGCGGGATGAAATGGACGGTCAATGCTGCGAGTGCGAGAAAATGCGCGAACCGCATCACATCGAGATTGGTCTTGTCGATCGGGTAAATTTGATCCGACAGCCATTTTGGCATCAACCAATATTCGAGCCGCGGAAAGTGCCAGGTCAGCGTGACGCAGAAGGCAAAGAGCAGATAGAGCGCGGCGATCGTCATCGTGACGTTCGACCGGAGCAATGCGGAAAGCCGGTCGGAGCCGCCGAGCGCACACCACGCGCCAAACACGAACAGAAGCTGCCAGGCGAACGGGTTGAAATACCAATGCCCGCTTGGATAGGCGGACAAATTCCATCCGAATTCCCAGACCGCGGCATAGAGCGCCGCCGATATGATCAAGGCGATCGTGGGTTTGCGCCGCAGCAGCCAGAGGATCGGCGGAAACAAGATCAGCAGCACGATATAGAGCGGCAGCACGTCCATGTTGGCCGGTTTGAATTTCAGGAGCAACGCCTCGACGATGGTGACATCCGGCTGCTGCAGAAAATCGAGAATCCCCATTTCTTCCGCGTAGAGCGGATTCCTGAAGCCGCGCGCGACATAGGAGATTTCGGCGAGATAGATCATGAACAGGAAAACGTGCGCGACGTAGATTTGCCAGGCGCGCTTGAGGATGCGCGCCCCCGACACCACGAAGCCGCGCTCCGTCATCGCACGGCCGTAGACGAAGGCCGCGGTGAATCCGGAAATAAAGATGAAAATCTCTGTCGCATCGCTGAAGCCGTAATTGCGGATCGTCACCCACGACACGATGTTCGAAGGGATATGATCGAGAAAGATCAGCCAGAGCGCGATGCCCCGGAACAGATCGAGCCGCAGGTCCCGATCGCTCGCCGGAGCAACCGCTGGATTTGCTTCGGTTACCGACATACGCGACCAGAGCCCTTCCGGTTTCAAGCTCGTCGCAGCTTTGCCGAGGGTCCGACCGGTTGCAAGGCGAGAAATGTCACGCTTGAATGAGCCGTCCGAGTGAGGGGAAACTCAAAGCACATGTACCGGGCCACGACCCATAAGATCCAGGTCACGGTGAAGCCGCGATTCATGTCGGAACGCTCCTCGCCCGAGCGCGGCCAATTTTTCTGGGCCTATACGATCGAGATCGCCAATAACGGAAACAGGACGGTGCAGCTCAAAACCCGCTATTGGCAGATTACCGATGCGGTGGGCCGCGTGCAGGAAGTGCGCGGCGCCGGCGTCGTCGGCGAGGAGCCGATCCTCGCGCCCGGTGAATCGTTCGAATATACCAGCGGCGTTCCGCTTCCAACGCCGTCCGGATTCATGGTCGGCCGCTACGGGATGGTCACCGACAACGGCGAAAATTTCGAGATCGAGGTGCCGGCCTTCTCGCTCGATTCCGCCGAAAGCGGCCGCACGATCAATTAGATTTTCGATTGAGCGTCCCGGCGGCCGGGTCGCGCACCTTTTCCGGATCGAAGACATAAGTCTCGCTGCAGAATTCGCAGGTCACCGAGATCACGCCGTTCTCCACCATGTCGTCGCGATCAGCTTGCGTGAAGCTGCGCAGCATGGCCGACACGCTCTCGCGCGAGCAGGAGCATTGCGCGTGCACGTCCATGCTGCCGAAGACGCGCACGCCGCGCTCATGAAAGAGGCGGAACAGCAATCGCTCGGTGGACAAGGCCGGATCGATCAACTCGAGATCCTCGACCGTTTCCATCAGGCTGCGCCCTTCGATCCAGGCCTCGTCATCGGGCACCTCGGGCAGATCGATGCCTTTCGGCGCGTCGCCGGGATGCAGGTCCGCGCCGCGCATGCGCTCGGCCGCCTTGGGCAGGAATTGCAGAAGCATTCCGCCCGCGCGCCAGCGATGCTTGGGACCGTCTTTTCCCGACGAGAATTCCTCGGCGACCGCGAGCCGCACGCAAGTCGGGATCTGTTCCGAGCGGCGGAAATATTCGTGCGCGACCTCTTCGAGGCTCGCGCCCTCCAGCGCAACCACGCCCTGATAACGGCTCATGTCGCCGCCCTGGTCGATGGTCATCGCAAGATGGCCGCGCCCGAGCAACTGGGCGGACGACGTTTCGCCCGCTTCAATCGCCGCGGCGACCCGCTTTTTGTCGAAGCGGGCGCAGGCGCGCAGGTTGCCGGAGGTCGCGTAATCGACGACCAGCATGCGGACCGGGCCGTCAGTCTGGGTCTGCAGGATGAACTTGCCGTCGAATTTCAGCGCCGAGCCGAACAGAGCGGCAAGCGCGGTCGACTCGCCCAAGAGCTTTGCGACCGGCGGCGGATAATCGTGACGCGACAGGATCTCGTCGACCGCGGACCCGAGCCGCACGACGCGGCCGCGCAAATCGAGCGCCGCGACCTCGAAGGGAAGGATCGTGTCGTCTTTGGATTCGGCTGAGGGGGTTCGGGTCGGAGTTTCGATATGGGTCATTGCTAGGCCGCGTTCAGGCACCAAGTAAGAATGCCCTTCTGCGCATGCAAGCGGTTCTCGGCCTCGTCGAATACGACCGAATGCGGCCCATCCATGACCTCGTCGGTCACCTCCTCGCCGCGATGCGCGGGAAGGCAATGCATGAACAGCGCGTCCGGTTTCGCGGCGGACATCAACTCGGCATTGACCTGATAGCGCTTGAGCAGATTGTGGCGATTGGCCTTGGTCTGCTCGTCACCCATCGACACCCAGGTGTCGGTGACGATGCAATCGGCGCCGGCGGCGGCCTTGTCCGGATCGTCCATGATCTGGATGGCGGCGCCGGACGCCTTGATCCAGTCGAGCAGCGCTTTTTGCGGCTTGAGTTCCGGCGGATTGGCGACCTTCAGCGCAAACTCAAAGCGCTCGGCAGCATGCATCCAGGAGGTCAGCACGTTGTTGGAATCGCCGGTCCACGCGACCGTGCGCCCGCGGATCGGACCCCGATGCTCCTCGAAGGTCATGACATCGGCCATGACCTGACAGGGATGGGAGAATTTCGTCAGCCCGTTGATGACGGGAATACTCGCATGCCTTGCGAGCTCGGACACGATCTCGTGGTCGAGCGTGCGGATCATGATGCCGTCGACATAGCGTGACATCACTCGCGCGGTATCGGCGATGGTTTCGCCGCGGCCAAGCTGCATTTCCGGGCCGGTCAGCACGATGGTCTCGCCGCCGAGCTGGCGCATGGCGACATCGAACGACACGCGCGTGCGGGTCGAGGGCTTGTCGAAAATCATCGCCAGCGTCTGGCCCGCGAGCGGCTTTTTCTCGTTCAAGCGCGATTTCTTGCGCGCGACCTTCATCGCCAGCGACGCCTCGATCATTCCGCGCAATTCCTCGCGCGAAATGTCGGTGAGATCGACGAAATGCCGGATGCCGTTGCCCTTCATGCGACGGCACCCTTTGTTTGCGCTTGCGCCTGGTTTTTGACGACGCGCGCGCAGGCACGGTCGATCATGCCGAGCGCTTGCGACATTTCCTCTTCGCCGATGATCAGCGGCGGCAAGAGCCGCACGACATTGTCGCCGGCCGCGACCGTGAGCAACCGCTCGTTGCGCAATTCCGTCACGAGGTCGCCATTCGGCACGACGGCACGCAATCCGATCAGGAGCCCTTCCCCGCGCACCTCCGCGATCACGCCCGGATAGCGGTCCTTCAATTCAGCGAGCCGCTGCTTGAGCAGCAGCGAATTTTTTCGCACACGATCGAGAAAGCCCGGCTCCAGCACGACATCGAGCACGGCATTGCCAACGGCCGTTGCAAGAGGATTGCCGCCGAAGGTCGAGCCATGGGTGCCGGTGGTCATGCCTTTGGCGGCCTCGGCGGTCGCAAGACACGCGCCGATCGGGAATCCGCCGCCAAGCGCTTTCGCCAAGGCCATGATATCGGGCGTCACGCCCGAGCGCTGATAGGCGAACAATTCGCCGGTGCGGCCGATGCCGGTCTGCACCTCGTCAAAGATCAAAAGGAGACCGCGCTGGTCGCAGAGCTTGCGCAAAGCTTTGAGAAATTGCGACGACACCACGCGCACGCCGCCCTCGCCCATCACCGGCTCGATGATGATGCCGGCGGTGGCGTCGCTGACCGCGCGCTTGACCGCGTCGAAATCGCCGAACGCGACCTGGTCGAAGCCTTCCACGACCGGGCCGAAGCCTTCGAGATATTTTTTCTGTCCGCCGGCGGCGAGCGTCGCGAGCGTGCGGCCGTGGAACGCGCCCTCGAACGTCACGAACCGGAAGCGATCCGGACGGCCGCTGACCGCATGATATTTGCGCGCCGTCTTGATCGCGCATTCCATCGCCTCGGCGCCGGAATTGCCGAAGAACACGGTGTCGGCAAAGCTCGCCGCGCACAGCCGATCGGCCAGGCGCTCGGCTTGCGGAATGCCGTAAAGGTTGGAGACGTGCCACACCTTCTGCGCCTGCTCGGTCACCGCGGCGACAAGGGCCGGGTGGGCATGGCCGAGTACGTTCACCGCGACGCCGGCGGCGAAATCCAGGTATTGCGTGCCGTCGGTCGCGGTCAGCCACGCGCCCTCGCCCCGCTCGAAGGCGAGGTCGGCGCGCGCATAAGTCGGCAAAAGGTGCGAAGTCACAGCCGCATGTCCCGTGTGAGGTCAGTCCCAGCCCGTCATGTCCGAAATGAAATGTGCCGCCTTTTCGGGGCGGCACGAAATTCATTCTATTTCTGGGTGGATCACTGTCAACACGACGCCGAACGGTAAGTCGATGCCGGAACCCCGAAGAACTGGTGAAAACTCCCATGAATCCGGCCGGAAACTGGGGACTTCGACTCGGGGGACTCTTGCGAGCGAGTCCAGCAGTATTGTAGCGTCAAGCCGTCACACACGAGATGTTGTGTGGCAGCGGCGGTTTTAAGCGTCCCATTGGTGATCGGCGTCCGCGCCGGGCCTGCCTCACGGCGTCCCGGGCGACGGGAGGGGATTCCAGGGACGTGAAGGCCAACCAGACCGCCTTAGAGGGGAGAGACCCATGAACTGGACCGACGAACGGGTAGAGCTCTTGAAAAAGTTATGGGCGGACGGGCTGTCAGCGAGCCAGATTGCGGCCGAGCTCGGCGGCATCACCCGTAATGCCGTGATCGGCAAGGTCCACCGCCTGGGGCTGTCCGGACGGGCCAAAAGCCCGTCATCGGCCTCGCCCCGGCCGCGCAAGCCGCGCCAGACCCACATGATGCGGGTGCGGCCGCAGATGCGCGGCAATACGGCGCTGGCGCATGCCTACGCCTATGACACCGACCTCGAGCCGGAACCGGAAGTGATCGAGAACATCATTCCGATCGGGCAGCGCCGGACCCTGGTGGAACTCAACGAGAATACCTGCCGCTGGCCGATCGGGGATCCGTCGAGCCAGGAATTCTTCTTCTGCGGCGGCCCGCCGGTGGGCGGGCATCCCTATTGCAGCTACCACTCGCGCGTCGCCTATCAGCCGCCGGCCGCGCGGCGGGATCGGAGACCGGCGCGCTCTTAGAAGCGGAACGAATGAATGCGAAATGGCCGGGCTCGTCCCGGCCGTTTCTCTTGCCGGCGTCATCATGCCCGGGCTTGACCCACGGCTGTCCGGTTTAATTTTTCCTGAGTCATTCCAAGCCATTGGACGCATTCAGGTTCATAGTATTCGTTGGCACTCTGGACTCGAGACTGCGAAGTTGAGTCATTTGAATCACTTGAGTCCTTAAACCGGACAGCCGTGGGCTTGACTCGGGCATCCACGTCTTTCTTGACGAGACTAAGAGGCAAGACGTGGATGGCCGGGTCTCGCTGCGCTCGCCCGGCCATGACGAAAATAAACTTTGCTGCGCCGCGCCGCGCTCTTTCCATATCCAATTTTCAAAGAGCCCAGCCTTCATCGAACTCGCGAGCGGTTTTCCGCCGGAGGTTTCCGTCCTTCTCTCGCGATGCGCGCCCGAAATGCCGGGAGCGAAATCTTTTTCGCTCCCAGAGGGAGCGGGGCGCCGTATGGCGCGGGTAGAGTCCGTGCTCACCCGAGAGCACGGGACCAGCCTT
>CAYJNT010000189.1:0-6891 GCA_964370945.1 uncultured Hyphomicrobiales bacterium
GGCGACGTCGTCTTCCTGCATGAGGTGATGCCGGGCGCCGCCGATCGCTCCTACGGCATCCAGGTCGCCAAGCTTGCCGGCCTTCCCACGAGCGTGATCGAGCGCGCGAAAATCGTGCTGGCTGAATTGGAATCGGAAGAACGCAAGACACCGCTGAAAGGGTTTGACGACCTGCCGCTGTTCCAGGTCGCGACCGTGCCGGCGCCGGAAAAGCGCGACACGCCGCTCGATAAGGTCATCGCCGCGCTCGAAGCGTTGCATCCCGACGAGATGTCGCCGCGCGAGGCGATGGACGCGCTTTATGCACTCAAAGTCCGGCTCGCCGACATCAGGAAGCTTTAGAAATCCCAGCGTCGGCGGATCAGCCAGATCAGCGCATTCCACGCGATGCCGATCGCAAGCCCCGCGGCATAAGACCACCAGACGCCGATGCTTTCGGCGAGGTAATGAACGGCGACGAATCCGAGCGCGAGACCGAAGAGCGGCGCGGGGATATGCGCGGCGACGCTTGCCGCGGCCGGGCCGCCGACGCGCGGGTGCAGGATGAGGAAGAAGCTTCCCATTGCCACCGGGAAAACCGCGAACACGCCGGATGCGAAGGATCCGATGCTGTGGCTCGCGGTCGTGACGACGACCACGCAGAGCGCGACGATCGCCGCGCGCCAGGCGATATCGGCGGGCGTCGCCTTCACGCGCTGCTTTGCGCTTTCGACACGGAATCTGCGGCTGGCAATGATTGCGGCGCCGATCACGATCACATTAAGTACAATCGCACTGGCCGGCGTCCAGTTCACCAGTCGCAGCAAACCCGCGCAAACAAACCACACCGCGAAAGCGCCGGCGAGGCTGACGAGCAGCCCGCGCCGCTGCGCGAGTAGCGCGTAAGTAAAGGCGAATAATGTTACCGAAGCGTTCGCTGCCATGCTGCCAACAGCGCTCTGCGCGATGAAGGCCGGCTGGTGCTCGAGCGCGAGGATGATATAGACCGCACCGGCGGCGGTCGGCAGCGCCGCGATCAGCGCGCCGATGAACGGGCCAGAGCGTTCGACCACGATCGTGGCCGCGACAACGATGGTCACGGTCATGACGATCTTCAGCAGAAGACCAAGCAGAAGCAATTGATCCGGTATCGCGGCGGTCATGCGTGAGACGCCGTCTTACGCCGCCGGGTGAGAAACAACATCAGATTCCAGGCGATCGATACCGCGAGCGCGAGCGCCAGCGCCAGCCAGTTGCCGAGCGGAATCGCGGCGAGATGCAGGGTCAGGACCGCAAGGCCGAATCCGCACAAGCCGAGTATGCCGCTGGCCAGCACCGCGGCCGCGGCGGGACCGCCGATGCGGTGATGCAGGATCAGCATGATGCTGGTGAAGACCACCGGAAAAGCAGCGAGCACGCCGGTCGATCCCGGGCCGATGCGGAAACTCAACGTCACCACGGCGCCGACCAGAGACGCGACCAGCACCGCCCGCATGGCAAAGTCATACCAGCGGAGCCGGATCGGCGGCACGCGCGTGAACCGATACTTGCGCACGATCAGAAAGCCGAGCGGAAAAATGACGAGATTGAGCAACAGCGCGACCCATGTCGTTGTCGAAACCGCGATGAAGGCGATGGTCGAAACGAGCCAGGCGAGAAACGCGGCCGGCACCGCAACAAGAAATGACTGGCGTTGCGCGAGGAGAACGTAAGCGACCGCATAAACAGCGGTCGAGGCATTGAGCGCGAGGCTTGCAAGTGCGCTTTGCGAAATGAAGTGGGAATCGTGATCAAGCGCGAGGAACACGTACGCCGGGCCCGCCGACACCGGCAAAGTCGCGATCAGCGCGCCGATGGTCGGGCCGGCGCGCTCAGCGGCGATAGTCGCGCTGATGACGAAAGTCGCCGCGATCACCATTTTGATGGCGAGCGTCAGCGCGAAATAGAGTTCGGGGGACATGATCAACCGGCGGCATTCGAACGGGCGTGGACCATAACGGACCCGCGCGAACGCACCAGTCACACTTGTGCATGGACAAGATGAATGGGCCGAATGGCCGCCACCCTCTCCCTTCGCAGGGGCGAGGCGAAACTCACACGCGCTTAAGGCTGACCTCGACGGGCGGGCCGGATTTGAGGGTCTGATACACGACGCAATAGCGCTCGGTCAGCTTCAGGAGCTGGTCAAGCTTGTCCTGCGGCGCGTCGGTTTCGACATCGAAGGTCAGGCGGATGTCGCGGAAGCCGACCGGCGCATCCTTGGCGACGCCGAGCGTGCCGCGGAAATCGAGATCGCCTTCGGCGGACACTTTCCCCGACTTGAGCGGAATATCGAGCGCGGTCGCGACCGCTTTCAAGGTCACGCCGGCGCAGGCGACCAGCGCTTCCAGCAACATGTCGCCGGAACACAATTCAAGTCCCGAGCCGCCGGTCGCGGGATGCAGCCCCGCGGTCGCGAGCGCGCGGCCGGTCTCGACCTTGCAGGCGATGTTCTGGTCATCGAGCGTGCCCTTGGCGCGCAGCGTGATCACGGCGGCTCCGGCATCGCTCTTGTATTTGTCCTTGATCGGGGCCTGCATCGCCCGCAATTGCGCCGCGTCCATAACAATCTCCAACGTTCTTCCTCCCCTTCGGAGGAGGAGAACAAGTGTGTCTTTTCAAAATTTCAATCAGCCGGCGGGCGTCAGCACCACGCGGCCGACCACCTTGCCGGCCTTGAGATCCATCAGGCCGGCATTGGCTTCGCTCAAGGGCCGCTTGTCGATCGGAACCGCCGGCACGCGCGTCTTGCGCACGAGCGCGATCAATTCCTTCAATTCCTTCGGACTGCCGACATAGGAGCCCTGCAGCGTCATCGCCCGCATCGGAATATAGGGCGTCGGGATGGTCACATCGCCGCCGAACAATCCGACCACGACAATCTTGCCGCCCTTGATGACGCTGTCGATGCCGAGCTTCACGGTCGCGGACGAGCCGACGAAATCGACCACCGACCAGACGCCGTTCTTCGCCGCCGCCTGAATTTGTTGAACCGCGTCGGGCGCGCTGCCGTCGACGGTTGCAATCGCGCCGGCTTTCTTCGCCGCTTCGCGCTTCTTCGGGTCGATATCAACGACGATGGCGCCCTTGCCTTTCATCGCCTTGAGAAGCGACATCGCCATCAGCCCGAGGCCGCCAGCGCCGATGATCACAGTCGGCTCCGTTTTCAACGTGGCACCGAATTTCTTCAGCGCGCTGTAAGTGGTGACGCCCGAGCACGCGAGCGGCGCGGCTTGTTCGGGCTTGAGCGAGCCGTAATCGAGCAGGTAGCGCGGATGCGGCACCAGCACGTGATCGGCATAGCCGCCGGGACGGAAGACGCCGATGAAGCCCGGCTTGGTACAGAGATTTTCCTCGCCGCGCTTGCAGACGAGGCACTTGCCGCAGCCGATCCAGGGATAGACAAGGCGCTTGGCGCCGATCTTCACGCCCTTCGCCTTCGGGCCGAGCGCCACCACCTGCCCCGCCGTTTCATGCCCCATGGTGAGCGGTAAAGTCATGCCGCGGTCGGTAAGCTTCAGCATCTTGCCGCCGCCGAGATCATAGTGGCCTTCCCAGAAATGCAGGTCGCTGTGGCAGATGCCGGCCGCGGTGACTTTCAGCAGCACTTCGGTACCGGTGGGTTTCGGTGTCGGCCGGTTCATCAACCGCAGCGGCGCGCCGCATTCGCAAACGTCATAGCTTTGCATGGCTTTCCATCCCGATTGCTGCCGGCTTCGCAAACCGGCCATTGATTTCTCGGGTGAGCTTTTTCTAGATGGATGCGCGGGTCAAGCCCGTGCAAAACATTGCTGCGATGTCGTCCGCCGTCACCGCCACGTGACGGCACCGCTTGCGGTCTTGGTGCGGCGATCGTCGCTCAAAGCCACGGTCGGCTGCGACCGCGGCAGATCGACCGCGATCGCCCGGACGGGGCGCTCTGGCGCGGACACTTCGTTACGAGCGTCGCCGCCTCGTCACCCGCGGACGAAGCCGGCGGAAACCGGCCCGACCGGCGATCGCGGGCAAGGAAGGCACGCCCCGAAGCGATCCGCTCAAATCCGCGTTAATCATTGAATTATAAAGGAAAGAACGGTCATTCTGGCCTCGCTCAGGAACTTGATTTGCCACCGGAATCGCCGCTGCAACAAAAATCATCTTTTCGCCCGGCGGCGGCCGGTGACAGCGCGCCAACGCTTCGCTATCCCGTGGTCCCATGCTGACAATCGCTCATGCGCCGCGCGGCTCGGCCGACATTTTCGACGCAGACAAGGCGGCCGCTGATCTTGAAAAGCTCGCGCCGGAATTCGGCGGGCGCGAGCGCGAAATGCGCACCGCGGTCGCGCAATATCTCAAAGCCGCGCTGATCCAAGGCCGCGCCAAGGCCGAGGAATTGCTGCTCAAGGACCGGCATGGCCGGCGCTGCGCCGAGCGGCTCTGCTTCATGCAGGACGAGATCATCCGCATCCTGTTCGAATTCGCCGCCAAGCATCTCTACCCGTCCCTCAATCCGTCGGAAGCCGAACGCATGGCCGTGGTCGCGACCGGCGGCTATGGCCGCGGATTGCTGGCGCCCGGCTCCGACATCGATCTGCTGTTCGTGCTTCCCTACAAGCAGACGGCGTGGGGCGAGTCCGTCGCGGAGGCGATTCTCTATTGTCTCTGGGACATGGGGCTGAAGGTCGGTCACGCGACGCGATCAGTCGATGAATGCATCCGGCAGGCCAAGGCGGACATGACCATCCGTACCGCCATCCTCGAAGCGCGCTTTCTGTTCGGCGACGAGAAATTGTTCGAGGAGCTGGTCGCGCGTTTCGACAAGAATGTGGTGCAGGGCACCGCGCATGAATTCGTGAATGCAAAGCTCGCCGAACGCGAGGATCGCCTGCGCAAGGCCGGACAGTCGCGCTACCTGGTCGAGCCGAACGTCAAGGACGGCAAAGGGGGACTACGCGACCTGCACACGCTGTTCTGGATGGGCAAGTATGTCTATCGCGTGCGCACGGTCGAGGAGCTCGTCGATCATCACGTGTTCGATGAAGACGAACTGAAGCTGTTCCGGCGCTGCGAGGATTTCCTGTGGTCGGTGCGCTGCCACATGCATTTCGTCACCGGCCGGCCGGAAGAGCGCCTCTCCTTCGATATCCAGCGCGAGATCGCGGTGCGGCTCGGCTATACCGAGCATCCCGGCATGCAGGATGTCGAGCGCTTCATGAAGCATTACTTCCTGATCGCGAAGGATGTCGGCGATCTCACCGCCATCCTTTGCGCGGCGCTGGAAGAGCTGCAGGCGAAGAACGCGCCGAGTCTCAGCCGCATGATGGCGAAGTTCAAGCCGCGCAAGGGCCGCAGCCGCCTGCGTGAGTCGGAAGATTTCGTTGTCGACAACAACCGCATTAATATCGCCGAGCCCGACGCCTTCACCCGCGATCCGGTCAACCTGATCCGGATTTTTCATCTCGCGCAGAAACACGATCTGGCGTTTCATCCCGACGCGATGCGGGCCGCCGCGCGCTCGCTCAGGCTGATCGACCGCGAGGTGCAGGACGATCCGGAAGCCAACAAATTGTTCTTCGAGATCCTGATTTCGCAGAACAACGCCGAGACGGTGCTGCGGCGGATGAACGAGGCCGGCGTGCTCGGCGCTTTCGTGCCCGCGTTCGGCCGCGTGGTCGCGATGATGCAATTCAACATGTACCATCACTACACGGTGGACGAGCATCTCTTGCGCTGCATCGGCGTACTCAACGACATCGAACGCGGCGGCAACGAGGAATACAGCCTCGCCAACGATCTCATCCGCAAAATCCAGCCGCGCCACCGCGAGTTGCTGCGCGTCACGTTGTTTCTGCACGACATCGCCAAGGGCCGCATCGAGGATCACTCGATCGCGGGCGCGCGCATTGCGCGGAAATTCTGTCCGCGGCTCGGCTTCTCGGCGGTCGAAACCGAAACCGTGGCCTGGCTGATCGAACAGCACCTTGTCATGTCGACGGTCGCGCAGTCGCGCGACCTTTCCGACCGCAAGACGATCGAGAATTTCGCGGCGATCGTTCAGTCGCTGGAACGGCTCAAGCTTCTCACCATTCTCACCACCGCGGATATTCGCGCGGTCGGCCCCGGCGTCTGGAACGGCTGGAAAGCGCAACTCCTGCGCACGCTTTATTACGAGACCGAACCGGTGGTCACCGGCGGCTTCTCGGAGATCGACCGCGAGCGGCGCGTTGCGATGGCGAAGGAGGAATTCCGCGCCGAGATGAAGGACTGGGCGCCGGCCGACATCGACGCCTACATGGCGCGCCACTATCCGGCTTATTGGCTCAAGGTCGATCTGCCGCACAAGGTCGCGCACGCGAAATTTCTGCGCGCCACATCGGAATCCGGCAAGACGCTCGCGACCGAATTCGGCTTCGACACTTTGCGCGGCGTCACGGAACTGACCGTGATCGCGCCCGACCATCCGCGGCTTCTGTCCATCATCGCGGGCGCCTGCGCGGCCGCCGGCGCCAACATCGTGGATGCGCAGATCTATACGACCACGGACGGCCTCGCGCTCGACACCATCGCGGTGACGCGCGAATTTGAGCATGACGAAGACGAAGTGCGCCGCGCCGAACGAATCGGCGAAACCATCGAGCGCGCCTTGCGCGGCGAAATCCGCCTGCCCGAGATCGTCGCGCGCAAGACGGCGCCGAGAGGCCGGATCAAGGCTTTCGCGCTCGAGCCCGAGGTCAACATCAACAATGAATGGTCGAACCGCTACACCGTGATCGAGGTCACGGGGCTCGACCGCACCGGGCTGCTCTACGAGATGACGGCGACGATCTCGCGGCTCAATCTCAACATCGCCTCGGCGCATGTCGCGACCTTCGGCGAGCGCGCGGTCGACGTGTT
>CAYJNT010000190.1:0-6883 GCA_964370945.1 uncultured Hyphomicrobiales bacterium
TTTTCTTAGACGAGTTGTCAGCCGCCATAAAGGGCGCGCGGCAACGCGGTCGCCAGCGCCGGGAGAACCCACAATACCGCAAGGCAGAACAGCTGGATCACGACAAAGGGAATAATGCCGATATAGATGTGGGCGGTCGTGATTTCCGGCGGCGCCACACTGCGCAGATAAAACAATGTCGGACCGAGCGGCGGATGCATGTAGGAGGTCTGCAGATTGACCGCCATCATGACGCCGAGCCAGACCGGATCGACGCCGGGCATGCCGAGCAAGACCGGCGCGACGATCGGCACCACCACGAAGATGATCTCGAAGGCGTCCATCACGAAGCCGAGCAGGAACATCGCGATCATCACCACGAACACCGCGCCGGCTGGACCGCCAGGCAAGTTACCCAAAGAACGATGAACGAGATCGTCGCCGCCGAGCCCGCGGAACACGAGACTAAAGAGTGTCGCGCCGATCAGGATGACAAAGATCATGGTGGTGATCTGCGCGGTTTTGATCACCGTGGGCTTCAGGATGTCCGACAGCTTCGCCTTGCGTGCCGCCAGCAGGATCGCGCCGACCGCGCCGATGGAGGCGGCTTCCGTCGGCGTCGCAACGCCGCCGAGGATCGAACCCAGCACCGCAAGAATAAGAAGAAGCGGCGCGATCAGGACTTCGATCAGCTTTCGTACCATCGCCAAGCCGCGCGGCGCGGACGGGTCGACCGGCATGGCGGGCGAGGATTTCGGAAAGAAGATCGCCATCGCGACGAGATAAAGTAGATACAGAAGCACAAGCGCGAAACCCGGAATAATGGCGCCGGCGAAAAGATCGCTGACCGACACCGTCTTCGGCGCGAAAATCCCTTTCGACAGCTGCGCGGCCTGATAGGCATTGGAGAGCTGGTCGCCGAGCAACACCAGCACGGTCGCGGGCGGAAAAATCTGCGCCAGCGTCGCGGTCGCCGCGACGGTTCCGGCCGCGAGCCGCTTGTCATAACCAAAGCGAAGCATCGCCGGCAAAACGATCAGCCCCATGGTCACGACGGTCGCGCCGACCACGCCTTTGGCGGCGGCGAGCAGCACGCCGACGATCACGACCGAAATGCCCAAGCCCCCGCGCAACGGCCCAAACAGCCGCCCCATGGTTTCAAGGAGATCCTCGGCGATGCGCGAGCGCTCCAGTGTCACGCCCATGAAAATGAAAAGCGGGATCGCGAGCAGCACCTCATTGGCCATCACGCCGAAGACGCGCTGCGGAAAGGCGCCAAGAAAGCTGAGGTCGAACAAGCCGAGGAGATGCCCCAGCAACGCGAAGGCGAGCGAGACGCCGCCGAGCGTGAACGCCACCGGATAACCTGCCATCAGTGCGACGCAAACAGCGGCGACCAGCGCGACGGCGAAGAGTTCGGGAAATGTCATGAATGGTCCGTGCGAAGCGTCTGCAATGCACGGATTGCCTGCGAGATCCCCTGCAGCACAAGCAGTGTCGCGAAAACCGGAATGAGCGTCTTCAGGAGATAGACGAGCGGCAATCCGCTGGTTTCGCGCGAGCGTTCCAGGATCGACCATGAGCGCGCGACATAAGGCAGCGACAGGATGAAGAGCGAAAGTGCGAACGGGATCAGGAGAAGCAGTGCGCCGAAAAGATCGACCAGGGCTTTGCGGCGCGGCGGGGCGTCGGCGTAAAAAATGTCGACCCGCACATGGCCGTTTTCACGCAAGGTCCAGGCCGCCGCCAGCATGAACAAAGCCGCGTGCCCGTAAATAATCGATTCCGTCAGTTTCGCGGACCCGGTGCCGAAGCCGTAGCGCATCACCACGATGGTGAACTGGGCCAATACGATAAAGAGACACAGCCACGCGGCGGCGCGGCCGATCCATGCGGTCATGCGGTCGATGCGGTCGGCGAAGGCGGTCATGCGGCGAGTATAGCCGCTTCACGCGATATCAGGCGAACATGCGTTCGCTGACCATATACCCCGCGAGCAGCGCAAGCCCGAACACCAGGACCAGCACGGCGGCCGCGACCTCGATCCCACGCATGATCAGCTCGCCCTTCCCCGCGCGCGTGGCCGCAAAGCGGCGGGCGAGCCCCTGCGCATTGACCGCCAGGGTCGCGAGCACAGCGACGGTGATCGCGGTGCCAAGTCCCATGATGAAGGTCGCGGCGATTCCGGCCAGGAACAGGCCCTGCGCCAGCGTATAGACGAGAATGAGAATCGCCCCCGAACAGGGACGCAGGCCCACCGCGACGATCGCGGTCAGGCCACGCTTCCAACCGCCGGGACCGGCGAGCTGATCAGGCTCCGGCCCGTGCGAATGACCGCAATGTGCGCCATGGACATGATCCGCGCCATGCGAATGCGCGTGCGCGTGCGCGTGATGATCGTGCGCGCGGTGATGCGCATGATCATGGGAATGACGATCGTGCTTTCCTTCGACGCCGCGCAAAGCCGCGATGAATCCTTTTCCCTTCACCCAGAGCAATCGCGCGCCGAGAGCCGCGATCAGCGCGTAGCTCACGATCTCGATGTAGCGGACGGCCTCGCCCATCATCTTGGCGGTCGCGCCGAGCAACGCCGCCGCGATCCCGACAATCAGCACGGCGACCAGCGCCTGCAGAAACGCGGAGGCAAAGGATAGGACGATTCCGCGCCGCCAGGTCTCTTCATTGGCGACGAGGTAGGATGAGATCACCGCCTTGCCGTGGCCGGGACCGGCGGCATGGAAAATCCCGTAGGCGAAGGCGAGCCCGAACAAGGCCCAAAGCGCGGCATTGTCGGTTTTCGCGCCGCGGATCGCGCCGGACATGGCGCGGTAATATTCGGCCTGTTTGGCGAGCAGCCAGCCGGTGAAACCATCCCGCGGCGCGGCCGGCGCCTGCGGGCGCGGGATGCCGAGCGGGCCGGTTTGCGCGAGCGCATCGTTCAGCGCGCCAGAGACGATCAGCACGCAGAGCGCGACGGCGCTCAAGGCGAGGCCGAGCGCCAGACATTTTTTTACGGACATTTCACCGCGATCTTGTTGGCGAATTGCGCGCCGATCTGGCTGCTGTCGGGATTGGCGAAGAAGGATTCGGAGAGCCGTTTGCCTTGCGGGTTCGCGGTGTCGCCGGGCTTGCTCACATCGAGCTTGCAGACGCCCGGCGTGCCGGCGAGCTTGACCGGATCCTTGTCCTCGAAACCGAAATCGATGAAATAGGACGGGTCGTAGATTTCAAAACTGGCCGCTTGTCCCTTGACCGGCGATTTCACCGGCAATGTGAAATGCAGCGTGAGAGCGCTGTCCTTGAACTCGAGCCAGTAATCCTTCGCGGGCGAAAATTCGATCTTCTTGCCGTTCACCTCGCCTTGCGTGAAATAGTCGTATTCCTTCAGCGAAGTGACGTTCACCTCGGCGAGCGGCGCGAGTTCCTCGCGCGTGTACTCGCCCTTCGTCTTGCTCTCAACGCCCTGCAGGGCATAGGTCGAGAACATGTCGTCGAAGGCCCAGGCGTGCCGCACGGCGGTGACCGTGCCGTCCGCGCCGTACACGATCTCGCTTTTCATGGTGACGAAGACATGCGGATGCGCGAAAGCCGGCATCGCACCGGCGACGATAAAGGCCGCGGCCGCGAAAAGTACGTGTGGAATCCGCTTTGTCATATTCGCCATTCTAGGGACTTTTAGCCGATTCCATATCTAGCACGGAGTGCGGCGGAATGGAGGCCTTCCGTCTTCACAATCCGGTGGCCCCCGCATCGGCCCGCGGATCATGCGCGCCTTCAAAGCTGCCATCCGGATGCATGACCACCGCCCCGGCATGACCCATCGTGTCGGAATAGGGTTCCGGCAGGACCTCGACGTCGTGTCCCGCATCGACCAGCCGGTCAATGACATGGCCGTCGAACCGCGACTCCAGTCGCAGATTGGTGTGCGACGATCCCCAGGTCTTGCCGAGCAGCCAGCGCGGGCGGTCAACCGCCTCGGGAAGCGGCTGGCCATACAGCGCATAGCGTGAAAACAGCATCGCCTGCGTTTGCGGCTGGCCGTCGCCGCCCATGGTTCCGTAAGCCATCACGCGCCCGTCTTTCAGCACGGCGAGCGCCGGATTGAGCGTATGGAACGGCAGCCGTCCCGGTTCGAGCGGATTGGCGGCATTTTTTTCCAGCGAGAAACTCGCGCCGCGATTTTGCATAAGCAGGCCGGTGCGCGGCAGCACGCAGCCGGAGCCGAATTCCCAGAAGATCGACTGGATGTAGGAGACGACAAGGCCGCTTGAATCGGCCGCGCCCATCCAGATCGTGTCGCCCTCGCCCCGTTTTTGCGGCCAGCGCGCCGCCTTCTTGCGGTCGATCTTCGAGGCCTCGTCGTTCAGAAATTTCGTATCGAGAAAACGATCGAGCGGCTGCTCCTGCTTGTTCGGATCGGTCCCGAAACGATCGCGCACGCGGAACGCGCGCTTGGTAGACTCAACGAGGCCGTGGATGAAATCGAAATCTTCGGCCTTCGACACTTTCAGCCGGTCAAACAGCGCAAGGATCATCAGCGACGCCAGGCCCTGCGTCGGCGGCGGCGAATTGTAGAGCGTGCCTATTCCGATTTCGACGGAAAGCGGATCAGCAATATACGCTTTGAATTTCTCCAGGTCGGCGCGTGTCACCGGGCTGCCGATCTTCTCCAGATCGGTCCCGATCTCGCGCCCGACATCGCCGCGATAAAAATCCTCAAGCCCGGCCTTGGCGAGATGATCAAGCGTCGCCGCGAACGCGCCCTGCATCATGGTGATGCCGGCTTTCGGCGGCTTGCCGTCGATCAGGAATGTCGTGGCGAAGCCCGGCGCGTTCTTCATCTCCGGCGCTTTTTCTCCCGTCAGCCGCGCCTGGCTGCGCGTGACCATGTAGCCCGTGCGCGCCGCGGCGATTGCCGGCTCGAGCAGCAGATCGAGCGGCAGTTTTCCGCCATGCGCTTTCGCGACGTCGAGCGCCAGCGCCCAGCCGCCGACCGCGCCCGGTACCGTCAACGCGGCATGCGGCCCGCGCGCGGGAATCTCGTCATGTCCAGCCTCACGATAAAATTCCCGCGTCGCCTTTGATCCCGCCGGCCCCGGCGCCATCAAGGCGCGCACCTTCCCTGAGGGTTCGCGCAGGAGCCAGAAGCCGTCGCCGCCGGCATGATTCATGTGCGGATAAACGGCGGCGATCGAGGCCGCCATCGCGACCATGGCTTCGAGCGCGTTGCCGCCCTCAGCCAAAATCATCCGCCCCACGTCGGCAGAGGCATGATGCGGGGCGGCGGCGACGCCGCGGCGATGTCCGGCGGTGTGAAGAGACATGGAACTTACGCGTCTCCAGCCGGCGCCAGATCGGCAAGCCCGCGCCGTTTCAAGAGCGCGTCGGGCGTCGGCAGCCGCCCGCGGAACGCCATATAAAGCGTCTCCGGGTCGCGCGAGCCGCCGGCGGCATAGACATGGTCGCGAAGCTTGCGCGCCGTCGCCGGATCGAAAATGTCGCCGGTTTCCTCGAAGGCGCTGAACGCGTCAGAATCGAGCACCTCCGACCACATGTAGCTGTAATAGGCGGCCGCGTAGCCGCCGCCGGAAAAGACATGCCCGAAATGCGGCGGGCGGTGGCGCATCACGATCTCTTCCGGCATGCCGATGCGTGCCATTTCCTTTTTCTCGAAATCTGTGACGTCGAGCGTGTCGCTCTCCGTCAACGAGTGGTATTCGAGATCGATCAGGGCGGAGGCGACATATTCCACCGTCGCCCAGCCCATGTTGAAATTGCGCGCCTTCAAGAGCCGCTTGAGCATCGCTTCCGGCATCGGTTCGCCGGTCTCGTAATGCAGCGCAAAGCGCCGCAACACCTCCGGCCGCTCGAACCAATGCTCATAAAGCTGCGACGGCAATTCCACCCAGTCGGTGAGCACGCTGGTGCCCGACACCATCGGATAGGTCACGTCGGAGAGAAGTCCGTGCAAGCCGTGGCCGAATTCATGGAACAAGGTGCGCGCGTCGTCATAGCTCAGGAGCACGGGCTTGCCATCGGCGGCCTTGTTGAAATTCATGATGTTGAGCACCAGCGGCCGCACGTCGCCGGTGAGCTTTTCCTGATCGCGCAACGTCGTCATCCAGGCGCCGGAATGCTTCGAAGGCCGCGCGAAATAGTCGCCGAAGAACAAGCCGGCATGGCGGCCGTCCGGGCCTTTCACCTCCCAGACCCGCACGTCAGGATGCCAGGCGGTGATGTCTTTTCGCCGCTCGAACGACAGGCCGAACAGCCGATGCGCGGTGTCGAACGCCGCGTCGATCACCTGATCGAGCTGCAGATACGGCTTCACCGTCGCTTCGTCGACGTCGTGCAGGCGCTTGCGCAGCTTCTCGGCGTAATAGCGCCAGTCCCAGGGCGCGAGCGGGAAATTGCCGCCCTCTTCCTGCACGAGCTTCTGCAAGGCATCGCGTTCGTCGAAGGCGCGGGCGCGGGCGCGGGTCCAGACCTGATCGAGCAGGCCCCGTACGGCCTGCGGGGTCTTCGCCATGGAATCGTCGAGGCGGAATTTGGCGAAGGTCTCGTAGCCGAGGAGCCTGGCGCGCTCGGCGCGCAGCTTCACGATCTCGGCGATGATCGCCTTATTGTCGGAAGCGCCGCCCTCGTCGCCGCGGGCGATGAAGGCGCGGAACACCTTTTCGCGCAGGTCGCGCCGCGAGGAGAATTGCAGGAACGGCTCGACACTGGACCGCGAGAGCGTGACCACCGCCTTGCCGGCCATGCCGCGTTCCTCCGCCGCGTTGCGGGCGGCGGCGCGGACGAATTCAGGCAGGCCCGCAAGATCGGCCTCGCCATTGAGCTCCAGCGTATAGTCGCGCTCGTCGGCGAGGATGTTCTGGCTGAAAGACGTGCCGAGCGTCGCCAG
>CAYJNT010000191.1:0-5040 GCA_964370945.1 uncultured Hyphomicrobiales bacterium
TATCTCGGCATGGGCCAGCACCCGAAAGTGATCGGGGCCATGGTCGAGACCGCGGCGCGCATGGGCACCGGCGCCGGCGGCACCCGCAACATTTCCGGCACCAATCATCCGCTGATCGAGCTTGAGCATGAACTCGCCGACCTGCACGGCAAGGCGTCGGCGCTGGTCTTCACCTCGGGCTATGTCTCAAACGAGACCGGCATTTCGACCATCGCCAAGCTCCTGCCCGACTGCCTGATCCTGTCCGACGCCTTCAACCACAATTCGATGATCGAGGGCGTCCGCCAGTCCGGCTGCGAGAAGAAGATTTTCCGGCACAATGATCTCGCCCATCTCGAAACGCTGCTGAAAGAAGCCGGACCCGCCCGGCCGAAGCTGATCGTGTTCGAGAGCATCTATTCGATGGATGCCGATATCGCCCCGATCGGCGCGATCTGCGACCTCGCGAAAAAATACGGCGCGATGACCTATCTCGATGAAGTGCATGCCGTCGGCATGTATGGCCCGCGCGGCGGCGGCATTGCCGAGCGCGACGGCGTGATGGCGCGTGTGGACGTGATCGAGGGCACACTCGGCAAGGCCTTCGGCTGCTTCGGCGGCTATATCGCCGCCGGCGCCGAGATCTGCGACGCGGTGCGCTCCTATGCGCCGGGCTTCATTTTCACCACCGCGCTGCCACCGGCGGTGTGCGCCGCGGCCGCGGCCTCGATCCGGCATCTGAAATCCTCGCAATGGGAGCGCGACCGGCATCAGGACCGCGTGGCGCGCACCAAGGCGGTGCTGACCGCAGCCGGTCTTCCCGTCATGCCGAGCGACACCCACATCGTGCCGATCGCGGTGGGCGACCCTGAAAAATGCAAGGCCGCGAGCGACCTCCTGCTCTCCGAGCACGGCATCTATATCCAGCCGATCAATTTCCCGACCGTGCCGAAGGGGACCGAGCGGCTGCGCGTGACGCCGACGCCCCTTCACGACGATCATCTGATCGATGCGCTGGGCGAAGCTCTGGTCGATGTCTGGGGCCGGCTCAATCTGCCGCTCAAGCGCGCGCTCGCCGCGGAATAAGCCGCCCTACTCCGCTTTATCTTCCGACACCTGCCGCAGGCGCGCGAGATAAGCGACCGCCACCGGCATCATCACCGACACGTACAAGAAGCGCCAAAGATGATGCGCGCCGACAAAGGCCGGATCGAGATTGAGCGCAAAGGCGAGAATGGTCATCGCTTCGAGCCCGCCCGGCGCGTAGGCGACCAGAACGTCCGCAAAATTCAATGACAGAGCCCAGGCGGTCGCTGCCGCGAACGCCCCGGCCACCGTCATCCCGACGAGCAACGCGCCGAAAGAGGCGGTGAAAAGCTGCCGCAGGCGGATGAGATCGGTGCCGAGAAAGCGCGAGCCGATCAGCGCACCGAGCGCCACGAATGAGGCGATGATGATCGCCGGCGGCAGGTTGAAGCGCACGACGCCGGTACCGTGCAGCATGCCCGAGGTCAGCATCGCCCCGATGATCAAGCCGCCCGGCAGCCGCACGCGATAGGCGATCAGCGCAGCCGCCGTCGATACCATCACCAGCAAAGCGAGTTCGCCGAGGCTTTCACGCAAGGGCGGCAACGGCAAAGGCGCGGGCGGCGCGCCCGCCATGCCGAGTCCGGCGATCACAAGCGGCAACACCACCGCCAGGACGAGGACGCGGACCGATTGCACGATCGCGACCGAGCGAAGATCGGCGGAGGTATCGGCCGCGAGCGCCAAAGCCTGCGACAGCGCGCCGGGCGCGGCCGCAAACAGCGACGACATGGAATCCCAGCCATGCACGCGGTTGAGATAGACCGCCACCGCGCAGGTCGAGCAGCTCATCGCGAGCGCAAGCACGATCATCGAGACCGGCCAGGTCGCGATCCGATCAACGACATCGGGCGTCGCCGCGGCGCCGAGCGAAATCCCGAGCACGACAAAGGTGATGCTGGCCAAAATTTGGGGAACATACACAGGACGCTTGGCCAACGCGGCTGCGGCGGTGAACAGAATCGCGCCCGAGAGCCATCCGGCCGGCAAGCCTGGGAGTCCGAAGGCCGCCCCGCCGGCGGCCGCAAAGACAAGCGTTTCCGCGAGGCGGCGCGTGAGAACCAGTTTGGAGGGGCGCATCATGATCGGCGGCGATATTTCAAGTCCTGGGGCTTTGCTCTCGCCTACCATACCCCCATCTACAATCGTCTTTTCATGCGGGGCAGCAATTCCCCGCGCTCATTGCCCCCCTTCATGGGCCGCGTGTAAGGTCGCGGCCCTTTTTGCCGGAATGCCTCATGGCCCGTGACCAGATCGACATGACGCCCATCGAACGGCGCGACGAACTCGTCGCGTGGTTCGAGAAAGGCAGCAAGCCGATGACGCAATGGCGCATCGGCACCGAGCACGAGAAATTTCCCTTCACCGTGAACGGCAATCGCCCGGTGCCCTATCAAGGACCGCGCGGCATCGGCAAATTGCTCGAAGGCATGCAGCATTTGCTCGGCTGGGAGCCGATCATGGAGGGCGACAACATCATCGGCCTCTATGACGTCACCGGCGGCGGCGCGATTTCGCTCGAGCCGGGCGGGCAATTCGAATTGTCGGGCGCCCCAGTCGAGACCCTGCACCAGACGCACACCGAATTGATGGCTCACCTCGCGCAGGTGCGCGAGATCGCGCAGCCGCTCGGCATCGGCTTTCTCGGCCTCGGCATGACGCCGACCTGGTCGCGCGCCGACATTCCGATGATGCCGAAGGGCCGCTATCGCATCATGACGAATTACATGCCGAAGGTCGGCACATACGGCCTCGACATGATGTACCGGACCTGCACGGTGCAGACCAATCTCGACTTCTCGTCCGAAGCCGACATGGTGAAAAAGCTGCGCGTGTCGCTCGCGCTGCAGCCGGTGGCGACCGCCCTCTTCGCCAATTCCCCCTTCACCGAAGGCAAGCCGAACGGCTTTCTCTCCTTCCGCTCGCAAATCTGGACCGATACCGACAACCAGCGCGCCGGCATGTTGCCTTTCGCGTTCGAGGACGGCATGGGCTTCGAGCGTTACGTCGACTATGCGCTCGACGTGCCGATGTATTTCATCAAGCGCGGCGACACCTATATCGACGTCGCGGGCCAGTCGTTCCGCGATCTGCTCGCCGGCAAGCTCGCCTCGCAGCCCGGCGAGCACGCCACCATGTCCGACTGGGCCAATCACATCTCGACGATTTTTCCCGAGGTGCGGCTGAAGCGCTATCTCGAAATGCGCGGTGCCGATGTCGGCTCGCGGCAAAGGCTGCCGGCGCTTCCCGCGTTCTGGGTCGGTCTTCTTTACGATGAGAAATCGCTCGATGCCTGCTGGCAGATCGTCAAGGACTGGACCGCCGCCGAGCGCCAGCAATTGCGCGACGACGTGCCGAAGCTTGGTTTCGCCGCGACCATCCGCAACCGCACATTGCTCGCGCTCGCGGCCGAAACGCTGAAACTCTCGCGCAATGGGCTGTCGCGCCGTGCGCGCGTCAATCCTGGCGGACAAGACGAGACGTTCTACCTCGAGCCGCTGGACGATCTCGTGTCGCGCGGCACGACGCCGGCCGAGGAATTGCTGGTGAAATACAACGGCCCGTGGGGCGGATCGGTCGAACCGATCTTCAGTGAATACCCATACTGATGGCCAAGGGCACGCCCGCGACCGTGGCGCTTGAGAAAGCGGGAGCTGCTTTCACGCTGCACGAATATGAATACGACCCCGACGCCGACGGCATCGGCCTGCAGGCGGCGGCCGCGCTCGGCGTCGACCCGGCGCGTTTGCTCAAAACCTTGATGGCGAAGGCGGGCAGCGACGCCGTCTGCGTGCTCGCGCCGTCCGACAAGGAAGTGTCGCTGAAAAAGCTCGCCGCCGCCGCCGGAGCCAGGGACGCCGCGATGCTGAAACCCGCCGAGGCCGAGCGCATCACCGGATATCGGGTGGGCGGCATTTCGCCCTTCGGGCAGAAGAAGCGCGTGCGCGTCTTCATCGAGGCCGCGGCGATGAACCATCAAACCGTGATCTTCAATGGCGGGCGGCGCGGTTTGCAGATCGAATTGCCGCCGGGCGAGATCGTGCGCCTTCTTGGCGCGAAGCCCGCGGCGATCTGCGCATGACTGCCCGCGCCCGTTTCACCGCGCTCGATTTCGGGCTCTATGCCGGAATCGTTTTCGCCTGGGGATTTTCCTGGATCGCGCTGCATTACCAGGTCGGCACCGTGCCACCGGAGGTCTCGGTCGTATGGCGCTTTGCGCTGGCCGCGCCGGTCATGCTCGCATTCGCAGCGATGCGAGGCGAGACGCTGCTTTATCCGCTCGCCGAACACGCCCGCTTTGTTGCGCTCGGGCTCGCCTTGTTCAGCACGAATTTCGTGCTGTTCTATTACGGCGGGCTTTATCTCGCCTCCGGCCTGCTCGCGGTGATTTTCTCGCTGTCGTCGGTCATCAACATCCTGCTCGGCGCGGCCGCACTCGGCGCACCGATCGACAAAAGGGTCGCGGCCGGCGGCACGCTCGGCTTTCTCGGCATCGCCGCGATGTTCTATCCGCAATTGGCCGGCACCACGATCGATACCGGCGCGCTCATCGGATTGGCGCTGTGCATCGCCGGCACCGTATCCTTCTGCACCGGCAACATGATCTCGGCCCGCATGCAGCGCCGGAAGATTACGGTCTTCGCCGCGAGCGGTTACGGCATGATCTATGGCGCCGCCGCGACCGCGCTGTTCGCCGCCTTTCGCGGATCTTCCTTCGCGATCGACTGGTCGCCCGTCTATCTCGTGAGCCTTGCCTATCTCGGGCTGATCGGCTCGGTGATGGCGTTTGCCTGCTATCTCACTTTGCTCGGCCGCATCGGCGCGGATCGCGCCGCCTATTCCACGGTGATGTTTCCGGTGGTCGCGCTCGCGGTCTCGACCGCGCTCGAGGACTATCGCTGGACGCTTCCCGCGCTCGTCGGTCTCGTCGCCGTGCTCGCCGGCAATCTGCTCGTGCTGCGCGCGCCGAAGAAG
>CAYJNT010000191.1:5140-6857 GCA_964370945.1 uncultured Hyphomicrobiales bacterium
CGGTCTCGTCGCCGTGCTCGCCGGCAATCTGCTCGTGCTGCGCGCGCCGAAGAAGCCCTAGAAACGACTCCGCCGCAAATCTATTCAGCGGCTTGCGCCGCCTCCGACAGGTTGTCGAGCGAGGACACGATGTGCTCGGCGAGCGCATCGGCGAGCGGCGAGGTCTCGTGCGGATTGCGCACGAGGCCGATGCGGCAATAGGGCAATTCCGGGAAGCCGTCGGCGGGGGTCAGTACCCGCATGCCCGGGCGCAATCCCGATTCCGGCAGCACCGAAATCGCCAGCCCCGCGAGCACCGCGGCCGCGACCGCGCCGGCATTCGAGCTCGTGAACAGCAGGCGATGCGGACGGTTGATGTTCTCCAGCACATCGAGCGCGAGGCGGCGCCAGCAGCAGCTCTGCCGGCCGAGCGCGAGCGGGAGCGGGGATTCCTGGTGCGTGCCGTGGCGGCTCGACGTCACCCACAGAAGCCGCTCGCGGCGGAACGTCTCCGACGGGCGCTGGAGATTGTCGGAGGTGGTGACGATGGCGAGATCGAGCTCATTCAAATCGATCCGTTCCAGAAGATCGGTCGAGGGCTCGCAGATCACGGTGAGCTCGACACCGGGATAAGCGCGCGAATAGCGCGCCATGATTTCCGGCAGATACCGGTCGGCATAGTCGTCGGGAACGCCAAGACGAACGCTGCCGGTGAGCTCGGGCCCGGCAAAGGCGGCCAGCGCCTCGAGATTGAGCTTCACGATACGCCGCGCGTATTCGAGCAGCCGCTCGCCGTCCTCGGTCAGCTTCGAGGCGCGCCCGTCGCGGGCGAAAATCGGCTTGTCCAGCCGCTCCTCCAGCCGCTTCATCTGCATGGAGACCGCCGACTGGGTCTTGTGAACGATATCGGCGGCCTTGGTGAAGCTGCCGGTCTCGGCGATCGCGATAAACGTGCGCAACTGGTCGATATCAATCAGGACGGTCATTTGAGCGCTCCAGACCCCCGCTTTCCGCATGCCTAACCATGTGTGGACAGGCCGCTTTACGAGGAAAAAGCCGATGTATCAGTTCCTCTGATGCATGAGATTAGAAACATTCGTTTCACTTATCAATAGGGCCGGAGCATATTCGCGACACGCATTGATCGAGCGGCAGCGCCAAGGTCCGGAGAAGGAGTTCCGGAGAGCCAAAGTCCCGCACCGGTCGGCAAATGGAGGTTATCGTGAACACGTCATATCAAGGGGTGCTTCGGGCCCCGTATCAGCAATCCTCGTCCTTCGCTCTGGTTCTGGCCGGCGTTGTCGCCGCCATCCGCAAGGTCGGACAGGTGCTGAAAAACCGTCATGACGCCGCGATGCTGGCCCAGATGGACGACCGGATGCTGGCCGATATGGGAATCACCCGCAGCGACCTGCGCGACGCTTATTCCGAGCCGCTGTGGCGCGACCCGACCTACATTCTCGCCAGCCGCGCGCACGAGCGCCGGGTCCACCGGCAAGTGGTCACGCTGACCGCGCCGTCGCTGGTGCCCGACCAGGCTTTCACGGCCCCGAGCACGAACCGGCCGGCCCGTTACACGGTCTGATCTCAGGAGCGCAATCCGGAAAAGTGGAAACCGGTTTTCCGCAAGATTGCGCGACAAAGTTAAAGAGTCTGCCCCGGCCGATCCCTCCCGATCGGCCCCGATCCAAATCAGCTTCCCCTCGCGTGGTTTGGATCCGAAGCGCCCGCCGGCCCT
>CAYJNT010000192.1:0-6847 GCA_964370945.1 uncultured Hyphomicrobiales bacterium
AATCGCATTGCACGCAATGGCTTGATCGTCGTTATACTGGTTCCGCACGCCCGGCAGTTCGGGTCGCGCGCCTTTGCCGGGGCCGTCTTTGAGTAGCATTCCCAATCTGATTACGCTGGCACGCATCCTGTCCGTGCCGATCATCGTCTGGGCGATCACGTCCGGCGAAATGATGATCGCTTTCATCCTCTTTGTGCTCGCAGGGATCAGCGACGCGGTGGACGGCTACCTTGCCAAGCGCTTCAACATGGCGAGCGAACTCGGCGCCTATCTCGATCCGCTCGCCGACAAGGCGCTGATCGTTTCGATCTATGTCTCGCTCGGAATCGCGGGCGCGATCCCGCGCTGGCTCGTCATTTTCGTGGTGGCGCGCGACATCATGATCGTCGGCGCCGTCATTCTCACCCGGGTCATCGGCCGCCCCATGGAGGTCAAGCCGCTGATGGTGTCAAAGCTCAATACCGGTGCCCAAATCGTGTTCGCCTGCCTGGTGCTGTTCTCGCTCGCCTTCAAATTCAATCCCGGTCCGTTGCAGCCGCTGATGATCATTGTCGTTGCCGTCTTGACCTTCCTGTCGATCGCCTTCTATCTCGCCGAATGGATCCGCCATGTCGGCTCGGCGGAGGGAGAGCGGTAAGGGATGGCCAGGATGTCGAAATTCGCGAAGCCTGTGAGCGGCGTGTCGCTGAAACGGCAGCTCATATTCTGGTTCGGCGCGCTCGCGGTCTTCATCGCGCTGTTCTGGCTGCTCAGCGACGTGCTGCTGCCCTTCATTGTGGCGATGGGCCTTGCGTATCTCCTTGATCCGCTCGTCCAGCGTCTGCAAGGGTTCGGAATCAATCGTACCGTTGCCGCGATCATCATCCTCGTTTTTGCGATCGGGCTGATCGCGCTGGCGTTCATTCTGCTGGTGCCGGTGCTGAGCGCACAATTGTCCGCCTTCATGGAGCGGCTGCCGGGATACATCGACAAGGTCGAGCAGATCATGAAGGAGTCGAGCCATACCTGGCTCGGCCAGCTCGCCGCCGAGAAATTGCCGGAAGCGCAAAAATCGTTGTCGGGCCTTGCGGGGCAGGCGGCCGGCTGGCTCGCGTCTTTGCTCGGCTCGATCCTCGCGGGTGGCAGGGCGCTGTTGTCCGCGCTGTCGCTCATCGTCCTTGCGCCGATCATTGCGTTTTTCCTGCTGCTGGATTGGGACCGGATGGTCGCCAAGATCGACGAATGGACGCCGCGCCCGCATCGCGACACCGTGCGCGCGCTCCTGGGTGAAATGGACGCTGTTATTGCGAATTTCCTGCGCGGGCAGTCCTTGAGCTGTCTGATCCTCGGCACGTTCTATGCCGTCAGTCTCAGCATCATCGGATTGAATTTCGGCGTGCTGATCGGCCTTGTATGCGGCCTGCTGAGCTTTGTTCCCTATGTGGGCGCGTTCAGCGGATTTCTCCTGGCTGGAACGGTGGCGACCGCTCAATTCTATCCGGAATGGACGTGGATTCTGGCGTCGCTCAGTGTGTTCGTCGCCGGTCAGGCGATTGAGGGCAATGTGCTGCAGCCATTTCTGGTCGGCAAGGCGATTGGATTGCATCCGGTCTGGCTGATGTTCGCGTTGATCGCGTTCGGTTATTTGTTCGGCTTTCCTGGTCTTCTGATCGCGGTGCCGGTCGCGGCGGCGATCGGCGTGCTGACGCGTTTCATGATCAGGCAATATATGGCCAGTCCTTACTATACCGGCGAATAGGCGATGCCGGCCGGCACGGGTCCGCGTCAGCTCGCGTTCGCGCTCGCTCACAGCGAAAGTTTCGCGCGCGAGGATTTTCTGCAAGGGCCCTCGAACGAAGCGGCGCTCGCGCTGATCGACAATTGGCCGGATTGGCCAAACCGCGTGATGGCGCTCGTCGGCCCGCACGGCTCGGGCAAGAGTCATCTCGCTGCGATCTGGGCGGAGGAAACCGGCGCGCGCTTTCTGTCGATGCGCGGCGCCGACATCGCGCAGCTTCCGTCCGTGCTCGCGACCGGCGCGCTGGTCGTGGAAGATTTTTCCGATGGCGCGTTCGACGAAGCGGCGCTCTTTCATCTTCTCAATCTTGCGCAGCAGGAAGGCGCCTATGTGCTTCTCACGGCTCGCACCGCGCCGGCGGGTTGGACCACCGGGCTTGCGGATCTCGCGTCGCGTTTGCGCGCCATCCCTGTGGTGACATTGTCGGCACCGGACGACCGCCTGTTGCGCGCGGTGATCGTGAAGCTGTTCGCGGATCGTCAGCTCGCCGTCGATGAAAATCTCGTCGCGTACCTTGTGGCGCGCATGGAGCGCAGCTTTCCCGCCGCGCGGTCGGCGGTCGATCATCTCGACCGGGAAGCGATGCGGCAAAAACGCCCGGTCAATCGCGCGCTCGCGGCGGAGCTTTATCGCGATCAAGCGCGTTGAAATCACATCTTAACGATGCGGTGCTAGTGTCCAGATTCCGAAGTTCGCCCCATTTTGCCGCGCCTTCGTAAGCGAATTTCGGAATCGTAGGACACTGGCAACTATAATCGTAGTGTGGTCTTGGTTCAGAAATTCCCTTAACGCACTCGCAGCGAGAATGAAGGGAATTTCTGAACGACCACACTGGAGATCGCGGGCGCAGTCATTGTTGCGTCACGAAAAGCCGCTATCATGACAATTCGGTGACAATCACGCCATGTCAAATCGTAGCGAAGCCATTGTTTTACCAATAGAATCCGTGTCTGCCGAACCGGCCGATGCGGCGCCGTCGCGTGACATGGCGACGAGCCCGGACCGTTTCATCAACCGCGAAATATCCTGGCTGCATTTCAATCGGCGCGTGCTCGAGGAAGCTCAGAACGAAAGCCATCCGCTGCTCGAACGGCTGCGCTTCCTGTCGATCTCGGCCAACAATCTCGACGAATTTTTCATGGTGCGCGTCGCCGCGCTCAAGAGTCAGGTGCGTGAGGGCATCACCGAGCGCAGCCCCGACGGATTGACGCCGGCCGAGCAGCTTCCGCGCGTCGGCGAAATGGTGTCGGTGCTTGCGAGCGACCAGCAGGCGCGGTGGCGCGAACTGCGCGGTGAACTCAAAGCGCAAGGCGTCGTGCTGATCGATGGATCGGACGTTACCAGGCAGGAGCGCGCGTGGCTTGAGGACCATTTCCTGCATCACGTCTTTCCGGTGCTGACGCCGCTGGCGATCGATCCCGCGCATCCGTTCCCGTTCATTCCCAATCTCGGCTTTTCGATCGCGCTGCAATTGTCGCGCGTCAGCGACGGCAAGCCGATGAATGCGCTCATCCGCATTCCGCTCAAGATCGAGCGCTTCATCGTGATGCCAAAGTCCGCCGACGGTTCGGTGCGCGTGATCACGCTCGAGCACGCGACGGCGCTGTTCATCGGCAGCCTGTTTCCCGGTTACAACGTGAACGGGCAGGGCAGCTTCCGGGTTATTCGTGACTCTGAAATCGAAATCGAGGAAGAAGCGGAAGACCTCGTGCGCTCGTTCGAGACCGTGCTCAAGCGGCGGCGCCGCGGGTCGGTGATCCGGCTCGAAATCGAGGAAGCGATGCCGGAGGAGCTGCGACGCTTCGTGCAGCGCGCGCTCGCCGTCGCCGACGACGAGATTTTTCTCGTCAACGGCATGCTCGCGATGTTCGAGCTGAAGGAGCTCGTGGCGCTCGACCGTCCCGATCTTCTCTACGCCCCGTATAATCCGCGCTTCCCCGAACGCATCCGCGATCATGGCGGCGATTGCTTCGCCGCGATCCGGCAGAAGGATCTCGTCGTCCATCACCCATACGAATCCTTCGACGTCGTCGTGCAATTCCTGCAGCAGGCGGCGCGCGATCCGGATGTGATCGCGATCAAGCAGACGCTTTATCGCACGTCGTCGGAATCGCCGATCGTCCGCGCGCTGGTGGAGGCGGCCGAAGCCGGCAAGTCCGTCACCGCGCTCGTCGAACTGAAAGCGCGGTTCGACGAGGAAGCCAATATCCGCTGGGCGCGCGACCTCGAACGCGCCGGCGCGCAAGTCGTCTACGGCTTCGTCGAATTGAAGACGCACGCCAAATTGTCGCTCGTCGTGCGCCGTGAGCGCCGGGCACTCGCGTCCTACGTCCATGTCGCGACCGGCAATTATCATCCTATCACGGCGCGCATCTATACCGACCTGTCGTACTTCACGACCGATCCCGTGATCGCGCGCGATGTCGCGCGCATCTTCAATTTCATCACCGGCTACGCCGAGCCGGCCGAGCTCGAGACCATGGCAGTCTCGCCGGTGACCCTGCGCAAGCGCATCCTCACGCACATCGCAGACGAGATTGCGCATGCGAAAGCCGGCCGCAAGGCGGCGATCTGGATGAAGATGAATTCGCTGGTCGACCCGGAAATCATCGACGCGCTCTACGTCGCGTCGCAGGCCGGCGTGAAGATCGATATCGTGGTGCGCGGCATTTGCTGTCTGCGTCCGCAGGTTCCCGGCCTGTCGGACAATATCAACGTTAAATCAATTGTCGGCCGGTTCCTGGAACACGGCCGCATCTTCTGCTTTGGATTGGGCAACGGACTGCCGCATCCCAAGGCCGCGGTTTATATTTCGTCGGCGGACATGATGCCGCGTAACCTCGATCGCCGGGTCGAAGTTCTCTGCCCGATCACGAATCAGACCGTGCACGAGCAGGTCCTCGACCAGATCATGGTGGTCAATTTTGCCGACAACGAGCAGAGCTGGAAGGTCTTGCCGGATGGCTCGGCGATCCGCATAAAGCCCGCCAAGGGCGAAGAATCGGTCAACGCCCAGAAGTACTTTATGACCAACCCGAGTCTGTCAGGCCGTGGAAAATCTCTTAAAGAGTCTCCGCCACGCCGTCTCTCGCGCCGCCAAGACCGCGGCTGACGCGGACGCGCCTGACCGGCCGCCACAAACTCAAAAAATTCAACTCCCGCTGGCGCAGGGCCGTCTCGACCACGGCCCGCCGATCGCCGTCGTCGACATCGGTTCGAACTCGGTGCGCCTTGTGGTCTATGAGGCGCTGACGCGCAGCCCGACGCCGATCTTCAACGAGAAGGTGCTCGCCGGTCTCGGCCGGGAGGTGCAATCCAAGGGGCTGCTGGCGCCCGACGCGGTCGAGAAGGCGTTATCCACATTGACGCGGTTCCGCGCGCTCTGCGACACGCTGCATGTCGATCGCGTGCTTGGGATCGCCACCGCCGCCTGCCGTGACGCCAGGAACGGCAAGGCCTTCATCACGCAGGCCGAGCGCATCTGCCGCGCCAAAATCGACGTCCTGTCGGGAAAACGCGAGGCGCAATTGTCCGCGCTCGGGATCGTGTCGGGTATCCACGATCCGGACGGCCTGGTCGGCGACCTTGGCGGCGGCTCGCTGGAACTGATCGACGTCGATGGCCATCGCATCAAGTCCGGCGTCACGGTGCCGCTCGGCGGTCTCGCGCTGGAGGACGCTTCCGGAAAATCGATGCGAAAGGCCGAAAAAATCGTCGAGGACGCGCTCTACGATGTGGATGTCCTGTCCGGGGGAAGGGGCCGCACCTTTTATGCGGTGGGCGGCGCCTGGCGCTCGCTCGCGCATCTGCACATGGCACGCACCGGCTATCCGCTTCGCGTCATGCACGGCTATCGCATCCCGGCGAAAGAAGCGCTCGAATTCTGCCAGCTCGTGCATCATCACAAGCCGGAAAAGATCTCGCATATCGAGGTCGTCTCCGATGCGCGCCGGCCGTTGCTCGGATATGCGGCGCTCGTCCTCGAACAGGTGATCCGCGCGGCGAAGCCGAAGGACATCGTGATCTCCGCGCTCGGCGTGCGCGAGGGATTGCTCTATTCGCTGCTGGACCCGAAGGAGCGCGACCAGGATGCACTGATCGCGGCCGCGCAAAACCTCAATGTGCTGCGTTCGCGCTCGCCGTTGCACGGCCAGGAATTGATCGGATGGACCGACAGGTTCATGGCGTCCTCCAGGATCGCCGAGACCGCGGATGAGAAGAGGTTGCGTCATGCCGCGTGTCTGCTCGCCGATATCGGCTGGCGCGCGCACCCGGATTATCGCGGCGAGCAGTCGCTCAACATCATCTCCAACGCCGATTTCGTGGCGATCGATCATCCCGGGCGCACATTCCTCGCGCTGTCGGTGTTCTTCCGCCACGCCGGCCTGGCGAACGACGAAAACGCCGGCGCGCTTCTTGAAATCGCGCCCAAGCGGCTGCTCGAACGCGCCCGCATTCTCGGCGCCGTCATGCGCGTCGCTTACATGGTGTCGGCCTCGATGCCGGGCGTGCTGCCGTCGACGCCGATGCGGGTGGAGCGCGGGCGGCTGGTGCTGCGGATGGGCGGAAAATTCAAGGCGCTCGCGGGCGATCGCGTGCAGAACAGGCTGCGCACGCTAGCAAAGCTGATCGGCTGTCCGCCGCGGCTGGTGACGAGCTAGCTGGAGCCGGCCGACGCGCGCATGGCGTTTCTCCGCTCCTGTTCGAGCGTGCCAAATCGTCACGTTGGTGGCTCATCATGTCAAGGCATGGACCGATTGTTCGAGAGTTGATAGGGTAGCTGCAAGATTGGTTATTATGGCCGCTTATTTTTTATAAGCGTGAGGCCTGTGGCCATCTCTAAAAACAGGCCTACAATTGCAAATGCATCTTTCCCTTAGTGGGAAGGCCGATGCAACGCGGGTTGACCATTTCACCGGTACATGCGTCGCACATTGCCGCGCCGCATCGCCTGCGCATCTTTCCGTTCAGCAACAGAGATGGCGTGCCATGACAAACCCCGTCATGAAGTCCGTCTGCGTCTTGCCCGCGCATCGGCGCGCAGGCAGACCAATGATGATATTTGCGGCT
>CAYJNT010000193.1:0-6829 GCA_964370945.1 uncultured Hyphomicrobiales bacterium
TCGGCGCCGCGCGCCGCCTCGATCAGCGCGTCGGTCCATTCGGTGTCGCCGGAATAGCAGATCGTGCGCCCCTCGGCCTCGATCCGGTAGGCGAGGCAGGGACCGGCATTGTCGGCGTGCTTCACGACAAACGGCGTCACGGCGAGATCGCCGACGGCGTTGGGCTTGCCGATCTCGACTTCCTGCAACGTCAGGAGAAAGGGCAGCGTGCGCTCGCCCGGAAAGGTGGCGGCGAACAGCCGCTCGTACCAGCCGGGCAGTCCGGGCGGGCCGGCGATGAGCAGCGGGTCTGAGCGTTTCGCGACGAGCTGTGCGTCCAGCACGAAAAACGGAACCCCGCCGAAATGGTCGGCATGGAAATGCGTGACCAGGATGGTCTCGATCGCGTTGCGGTCGATGCCCGCGCGCTTGAGCGCGATCAGCGACGACGCACCGCAATCGATCAATGCATTGGTGCGCGCGCCGGTGAGATGAAAGCAGGTATTGAAACGCCCGCCCGATCCGAACGCATCGCCGGAGCCGATGAATTGCAGCCGCATGTCAATTCCAGCGAGCGATGGGTGAGGGTGACATCGGCTTCATGATAGCGTCAAATATCGCAGATATCGCGGGCCTGATTTTTGAGGAGATCTTTATGGGCTACATGCAGACCTTCATGGGCAACCCAAGCGTCGGCTTTTTCACCATGATCCTGATCGGTGCGATCGCTGGCTGGATCGCCGAGAAGGTGACGGATTCCGATCACGGCATTTTCACCAATATCCTGATCGGCGTCGCCGGCGCCTTTGTCGGCGCCAAGCTCGCCGAAGTCGTCCAGATCCCGGTCTTCGGCTTCTTCCGCACGCTGATCGCGGCGACCATCGGCGCCATCGGTATCCTGTTCATCTGGCGGCGCATTCAGGCCAGCCGGCAATCCTGATTGGCGCATCCGCGCCGGGCCTGATCCCGGCGCGTCCGCGCCAGGCTCCAACCGGGGCGAAAAAGCGGTTGGCGCCCGGTTTTAGCCGGGCGCCAATGCCGGTTTGAGGCTTTTCAAAGATCGCCCCAAATCCTTCAAATTTGCTCCGGAAACCCTCGTAAACCATTGATGCAGAATATCTTTCGGGTCCGGTTCCTGGTGCGGATTTTTCCCCCGGTGGCGGAATTGAGTGCTATAATGAGGCATGAACAAAATCACAGCCGGGACGGCTCGCACGAAGCGGGGCAACCCGACGCGTTCAGTGGAGAGTGTTGTGTTGAAGTCTCACAAATATTCGATCGGCCAGACCGTGCGCTACATCGCCGGCCCGATCAGCCGTGTGAATGGCAACGGCACCTTCAAGGTCGTCAAGTTGCTGCCGCCGGAAGGCGACGAGCATCAATATCGCATCAAGAGCACCGGCGAAGCGTTCGAGCGCGTCGCCAAGGAAAGCCAGCTCGACCGCTTCCGCTGAACGGCGTTTCAGAATCCTAACCGCGACTGACGCGGGCACGCAGGTCCGCCCAGCCTTGCTGCGCGCGTTCCACGACGATGTTCCAGTTCGTCTGGACCACGTCCCAGTTGACCATGGGCCGGTTTTCCGTCGCGGACGGACCGGAGGCGACAGACGACGTTCTCATCGAGTCCGAGTAATAGGCGACGGCGACCGTCAGAACCGCGCCCAAGATCATTCCCAAAAATACGCGCATGTAATCCTCCACTCCACGCACGATGAGTGACGTGCGCGGCAAACGCTAAAAACGATGTAAACGTCCTTGCGCGGAACTTGTTCCAGCGAAATACGGCGTGGTTGTGGTGCGGCTAGTGCCCCGGACCCGAAGTTCGCACGATTGTTCAGCAACCACTTTTGCGAACTTCGGGTCCAAAGGGACACTAGAATCATTGAGGTGCTAGTGTCGCTTTGGTTCGGAAGTTCGCTTCAGAACAAGCTGATATCTCGGGCGGACTTCCGAACCGCGACACTAGTGTCCCGATTCCGAAGTTCGCGTTATTCTGCGGCACCCTCGAAAGCGAACTTCGGAATCGACGGACACTAGCAACACTAAGATTCCAGTGTGGTTTGGTTCAGAAATTCCCTTGGCGGACTCGCGGCGAGGACGAAGGGAATTTCTGAACCACCACACTGGCGCGGTGCTTTCATCGCCGCACAGGACGATGCGGACGAAACAAGAATAGAGGAGGATATCCGATGCCGATCTACATCACGCAGGGGCGTTACACCCGCGAGGCGATCAAGGGCATGATCGTCAAGCCGGAAGATCGTGCCGACGCCGTGTCGCGTCTGCTCTCCAAGGCCGGCGGCCGGTTGATCGGCCATTATCTGACGTTCGGCGAATACGATTTCCTGGTGATCGCGGAAGCGCCGAGCGAAACGCAAATGGCGGCGGCTTTGCTCGCGGCCGCAAGCAGCGGTGGCGTCACCGATCTGCGCACGACGGTCGCGATGACCTCGGTCGAAGCCAAGGGCGTGTTTGCAGCGGCGAGCGACCTGGTACCGGCTTTCCGCTCCGCGGGCGGGACTTAAAAGCCGTCACAGCGGCATCCTGATCTCGGGTTTACCCGAGATCAGTGTCTATTATGCGCAAGTCGGGTAGACCGGCTTGCTGATCTCGGGTTGACCCGAGATCAGCCGTTTATTTGCGCAAGTCGGGTAGACCCGACTTGCGGATGGATTGAAGGCCCCTGAAGGGTGTTATCAATAGGCAATAACAACAAGCATCCCGAGCAACGACATCCTGGGGAGGATCGATGATGGCCGCCATGTTGCGCCGCGCTGCTGCTTTTGCCTTGTTTGCGATTTCTCTGCATGGTTTCTCGCCTGCGCTGGCGCAGGATTATCCGGCACGCAATGTGAAAATCATCGTGCCGTTCGGCGCCGGCGGTCCCGCCGACGTTTACGCGCGGGTCCTGGCACAGCATCTCGGCGAGGCGCTGAAGCAGAATTTCGTGGTCGAAGACCGGCCCGGCGCCAGGTCGATCATCGGGACGGATGCGGTCGCCAAATCCGAGCCCGACGGATACACGCTGCTGATGATGTCGAACACGCACACGACGAATGAATCGCTCGTGCCCAACAAGCCGTTCGCGCTGATGAAGGATTTCGTCGCAGTCGCGCCGGTGAATTATTCCGATCTGCTGATGGTCATCCATCCGTCGGTGCAGGCGAAGGACCTGAAGGAATTCATCGCGCTCGCCAAGGCAAAGCCCGGGACGCTCAATTACGCCTCGTCCGGCCCGGGCACGCCGTATCACATGGCCGGCGAGTTGTTCAAAGCCATGAGTGCGACCGACATCGTCCACGTTCCGCACAAGGCGTCGGGAGAGGCGCGCTCGAGCGTGATCGGCGGGCACGTGCAGATGATGTTCGACGCCATCACCACCATGACCGACAATGCGCGCTCCGGGCAGGTCCGCATCCTCGGCACCACCGGCAAAGCCCGCTCGCCGCTGATGCCCGATGTGCCGACGGTCGCGGAAGCCGGCGTCCCCGGATACGAGGCGACGATCTGGCTCGGCATCATGGCGCCCGCGAAAACGCCGAAGCCGATTGTCGACAAGCTCAACGCCGAAATCGGGAAGATCATCAACCGTCCCGACATCAAGGCGGCGTGGCAAAAGCAGGGCGCGGTGCCCATGACCATGACGCCGGCGGAGTTCGACGCCTATTTGCGAAAAGACATCGAGAAATGGGCGGGCGTCGTGAAGACGGCCGGTTTGAAAACACGATAGTCGCAATCGTTAATATTTGCGGCTTGCCGGCCTTGGACCGCGGCGCGTTCCTGCGCCATATTGCGCCCTGATGCCGCCCGCTTTGCGGTATCAGGTGGAGGCGCATTCCGGAAAGGCTGTCGATGTCGGGGCTTGACCTCGTAGGTGGAACCTTTGCGCTGCCGTGGTGGACGCTCATCGCGGCGGCGCTTTTGATCGCCATTCTCGGCGTGCTCGCCGGCACGCGCGGCGGCTGGCAGAAGACCGCGGGCTCGCTCGCGCAATTCGCCGCCGTGCTTGGCTTGTTGTTCCTGGCCTGGAACTACTTCGATCGCATGACGACGCGCGACATGGCCGAGGAGCGCCGCGCCTATCAGGCGCGGCTTGCCGATCTTGACGCGCGCACCATGGCCGCGGGCTCGCCGCTGGCCTGTCTCGACGCCCTGGCCGGGGACGCGCTCGACGAAGCCTGCGAGAAGGCGGTCTTTGCCAATCCGGAATCGGTCGCGGCCGCCGTCTCGCTGATGGCGGCGCGGCTGTCGCTGTTGCGCGAAGGTGTCGCGCTGTCCGCGGTCGACGCCTCGTACGGCCCCGCGGTCGCGGACCTGCGCCGCTCGATCGAGCTCGATCGCTTCGGCTTTGCCGCCCAGGCGCTGGCCGCGCGCGAGCAATGCACGGCGACATCGTGCGACGCGCTATCGCTGCTGAACAGGCCCGATCGCGTCGCCGCCAATCTGAAGGACCGCACCTTCGAGATCTTTGTCGGCCGCCATGTCGCGACCTGGTTGTCGCGTTCGCCGGCGCCTGCGGTGGCCTCGACGCCGGCGCAACCGGGCGCGACCGGGAGCATACCCACAGCGCATGCGGCCGTGACGCCGCCTGCGGCATCGTCGGTCAATGTCGAATTTCCCTCCGCGGCGTCGATCCCGCCTGTCAGCATCATGACCAACGAACCCGGCCTGGCGCAGGGCGGAACCGACCCCGATCCCAAAGCCGCAGCGTCGCGCCGCGGCACGACCGTTCCGGTGCCGACGCCGCGCGCCGCCCAGCGCAGCGGCAACGCCGCGCCGTCCACAAGCGCGCAGTAGATTGTTAGACCAACGCTGGAAAAGTCGCCGAGGATGTGGAAAGCATCTATAGCGACGCTACAATCGCGTCCCAATCCGGCACGCCATGTTCACATCCGTTCTGATCGCCAATCGCGGAGAGATCGCCTGCCGCATCGCGCGCACCGCGAAGCGTCTGGGCATGCGCACGATCGCGGTCTATTCCGACGCGGACGCGAATGCGCTGCACGTGCGGTCCTGCGACGAGGCGTACCGGATCGGCCCCCCTCCCGCGCGCGAAAGCTATCTGGTGATCGACGCGCTGATCGAGGCGGCGCGCAGGAGCCGCGCGCAATGCATTCATCCCGGCTACGGATTTCTCTCGGAGAAGCCGGAATTCGCGGAGGCCTGCGCGCAGGCCGGCATCGTTTTCGTCGGTCCGCCGCCGGACGCGATCCGCGCCATGGGCCTGAAAGATCGCGCCAAGGCGCTGATGGAGAAGGCGGGCGTGCCGGTGGTGCCGGGCTATCACGGCGATCAGCAGGATCCGAAGCTCCTCAAGCGCAAGGCCTACGAGATCGGCTATCCGGCCCTGATCAAGGCGGTGGCGGGCGGCGGCGGCAAGGGCATGCGGCGCGTCGACCGCCACGCCGATTTCGATGAGGCGCTCGAAAGCGCGATGCGCGAGGCCGCGTCGTCATTCGGCGACGAGCGCGTGCTGATCGAGAAATATGTGTCGGCCCCGCGCCATATCGAGATCCAGGTTTTTGCCGACAGTCACGGCAACGCGATCCATCTCCACGAGCGCGACTGCTCGCTGCAGCGGCGGCATCAGAAAGTGATCGAGGAAGCGCCGGCGCCGGGCATGACCGACGAGATCCGCGCCAGCATGGGCGCCGCCGCCGTCGCCGCCGCCAAGGCGGTCGGCTATGTCGGCGCCGGTACGGTCGAATTCATCGCCGACGGCGCCAATGGCCTGAAGAGCGATGGCTTCTGGTTCATGGAAATGAACACGCGGCTGCAGGTCGAGCATCCGGTGACGGAAAGCGTGACCGGACAGGACCTCGTGGAATGGCAGTTTCGCGTCGCCGCCGGCGAGGAATTGCCGTTGACCCAGGACAAGGTGCCGCTGCTTGGACACGCGGTGGAAGCGCGTCTCTATGCCGAAGATCCCGAGCACGGGTTCTTGCCGTCCACCGGAAAACTCGCGGCGCTGGAATTCCATCACGGCGACGGCATCCGCATCGACACCGGGGTCGAGGCCGGCGGCGAGGTCTCGCCTTACTACGATCCGATGATCGCCAAGGTGATCGCGCACGCGCCAACGCGCGAGAAGGCGCTCGATCGCCTTGCCGACACGCTCGACCGCACATTGGTCGCGGGACCGCGCACCAATCTCGCGTTTCTCGCGGGCCTGTGCCGCGCCTGGGATTTCCGTGCCGGCGATTTCGACACCGGCTTCATCGACCGCAATCTCGACGCGATGGGCGCGGTGCCGCAGAAACCGGACCCGGCGGTGATCGCCTCCGGGGTTACGCATCTCCTCAAGCGCGAGGAAATGCGCGTCGCCGCGCGCCGCGATCCCGACATGCCCGCGTCACCTTGGGACGCCGCCGACGGTTTCCAGCTCTCCGGACGGCGCGACATCGCGATGCCGGTCGTTGCCGACGGAAAGAATGCGCATGTCCGCGTCGCTTACGGAACGAGCGGGCCGTTGGTGCAGATGGACGGCAGCGCGGCCGATCCGGCCGCGCGCGTGATCGAAGGGGACGAGGGCGTTTTCGTCCTGCGCAAGGGCCGCCAGACCGCCGTTCGTCTTGCGAATTTCGAGAATATCGACGCGGAACATCAGGGCGGCGACGGTACCGTGCGCGCGCCGATGCACGGCAAGGTTCTGGCACTCCTGGTCGAGAAGGGCGCATCCGTCCACAAGGGCCAGCGCGTCGCCGTCGTGGAAGCGATGAAGATGGAGCACGCGCTGGTCGCGCCCGGCGACGGCATCGTCGCGGAGATCGCGGCCAAGGTTGGCGCGCAGGTCGCGGAAGGCGCGAAGCTCCTGACGATCACGATCGAGGAGAAGAAAGAGGACTAGTGT
>CAYJNT010000194.1:0-6813 GCA_964370945.1 uncultured Hyphomicrobiales bacterium
AGAGCACGCCCGATTTCATCACATTGCGCTTTTCCATCGAGGTGACCTTGTTGCGGCGCTTGCGCGCAAGCTCGAAGGCCACGCGGGAAATGCGTTCGATCTCGTAGGTGTCGTAGACCTGCGTGTCGATCGCGCGTTTTTGTCCGTTGCCGAGATCGGTGATGGTCTTCGGCTCGCCGAAATAGACGCCACCGGTGAGCTCACGCAAAATCATGATGTCGAGACCCTCGACCAGTTCGCGCTTGAGCGAGGACGCGTCGGCCAAAGCCGGATAGGTCACCGCCGGGCGAAGATTGGCGTAAAGCGCGAGATCCTTGCGCAGGCGAAGCAAGCCAGCTTCCGGCCGCACGTCATAAGCCACGCCGTCCCATTTCGGCCCGCCGACCGCCCCGAACAGGATCGCGTCCGCGGCCTGCGCCTTGGCCATGGTCTCGTCGGTAATCGCCACCTTGTGCGCGTCAAAGCAGCAGCCACCGACCAGGCCCTCTTCGGTTTCGAAACGGGCCAATCCCTTGTCATTGAAGAAAGCGATCAGCTTTTTGACCTCGGCCATGACCTCGGGGCCGATGCCGTCGCCGGGAAGAAGAAGGAGCTTGTGGGCCGCCATGAAACGCCTCGCTACCGAAGTCGAAATATCGCGCGGATTGCTAGACGGCGCGGGCGGGCTTGGCAAGGCGGCTTCCCGGCGTGCCGGGCAGCCATGCGCCGCCGGGACTTTCTGCGATGACAAAGAGACGGGCGCGGCTTGCGCAAAATGTCGGCGCGATGGATACGGTTCCTGCATATATGATGCAGCCTTAAACGACGCCGGGCATTGCGATGACCAAGACCAATCAGGGCCATTTCTTCGAGGACTTCCGTCTCGGCCAGACCATCCGGCATGCGACGCCGCGCACGGTCACGACCGGCGATGTCGCGATCTATAACGGGCTGTTCGGCGCGCGCTTTGCGGTGCAGTCGTCCGATGCCTTCGCCGCGGCAATCGGCTATCCGCGCGCGCCGGTCGACGATCTCCTCGTCTTCCATGTCGTGTTCGGCAAGACGGTGCCCGACATTTCGCTCAATGCCGTCGCCAATCTCGGCTACGCCAATTGCAGGTTTCTGGCGCCGGTCTATCCCGGCGACACGCTGACCGCGACCTCGGAAGTCATCGGGTTGAAGGAAAACTCCAGCCGCAAGACCGGCATCGTGTTCGTGCGCTCCGCCGGCTTCAAGCAGGACGGCACGCTGGTGCTTGAATATGTCCGCTGGGTGATGGTGCGGAAGCGCGACGAGGCTGCGCCCTCGCCCGCCGATCATGTGCCGCGGCTGCCGACCGTTCTTGAAACCAATCTCCTCGGCGACGCCTGTCCGCCGATCAAGACCGACGCTTACGACAATGCGCTTGCCGGCTCGCGCTATCGCTACGCCGACTATTCCGTGGGCGAGAAAATCGACCACAACGACGGCATGACGGTGGAGGAAGCCGAGCACCAGACCGCGACGCGGCTTTATCAAAACACCGCGCGCGTGCATTTCAACCAATTCACCGAAGGCCAGGGCCGGTTCGGCCGCCGCCTGATCTATGGCGGGCATGTCATTTCGCTCGCGCGCGCGTTGTCGTTCAATGGCCTCGGCAATGCCTTTCATGTCGCCGGAATCAACGGCGGGCGGCATGTCGCGCCGCTGTTCGCCGGCAACACCGTGTTTGCGTGGTCGGAAGTGCTTGCAAAAGCCGAGCTTCCGAAGCGCAGCGATGTCGGCGCCATTCGGCTGCGCACGGTCGCGACCAAGGACAAGCCGTGCGGCGATTTCCCCGACAAGTCCGGCGAGGCCGACGATCCCGCCGTCATCCTCGATCTCGATTACTGGGTGCTTATTCCCCGTTAAGCCGCCACGTCATTCGTCGGCGCGGCGCGCATGTGATTGACGAGCTGCTGCGCATAAGGCGGCAGCGCATCGAAGTCGCGTACGCAGATGGTCAGATCGCGCGGCGCCCAGGCATCGGCGAGTTCGACCACTTTGATCGCGGACGATTTCGCGGCGCGCTGCGCCGTCGTCTCCGGCACGATGCCGACGCCGACATTGGCTTCCACCAAGCGGCACACTGCGTCGAAGCTGCGCAGCTGCACGCGCAGCCGCAGCGGCCGTCCGATGCGGCTCGCCTTGCCGGCGAGAAAGCGTTGCAGGGCGCTGGCGCGATCGAGCCCGACGAAATCGTAATCGAGCACGTCGACAAATCCAATCTTGGATTGCTCGGCGAGCGGATGATTGCGCGCGACCACGAGCACGAAGCGGTCGGAGCGGAACGGATAGGTGGTCAGCCGTCCGGCATCGACGGTGCCGGCGATGATCCCGATATCGGCGACGCCGTCGGCGATCAGATCGACGATCTCGTCGGAGAGCCGCTCTTCCAGATCGATGCTGACATGGCGGTGGGTGGCGAGAAACGAGGAGAGCGTATCGGGGAGGAACTCGGTCAGCGCGTTGGTGTTCGACAACACCCGCACCTGCCCGGTCAGTCCGTCGGCATAGACGCCAAGGTCTTCGCGCAGGATTTCGGCTTGTGCGAGTATGGTGCGGGCATGCTGCAGCAGGGTCCGGCCGGCCTGGGTCGGACGTACCCCCTGGCGGCCGCGTGTCAGGAGCGCGGCCCCGAGCGTATCCTCCATGTTACGGATGCGGGTCGAGGCGGCGCCCAGCGCCAGGTGCGCCCGCGCTGCGCCATGCGTTATGCGTTATGCTGCCAGCTTCGACGATATGCCGAAACAGCGAAAGGTCCGTGAGGTCAAAACGCATACCAAGCCTTCAATTTTGACGAAGGTAAACTACGCCAAATAGAGGTTGTAGGCCATCATTCAATGATGATATTTCGTTATTGACGAAGCTTGGAAATACACCAATCCGTCGCATGACGCCGGGGGCATCACGGCGCGAGCCGGAGTGCATCATGGCTGAGACCAAGGTTCCCGCGCGGCCACTGTCGCCGCACCTACAGATTTACCGCCCGATGCTGACGATGATGATGTCCATCGTCCATCGCGTCACCGGCGCCGGGCTCTATTTCGGCATGCTGATACTGGCCTGGTGGCTGATCGCCGCCGCCTCGGGCCCGACTGCTTACGGCAAATTCCAGTGGTTCATGGAGAGTCTGATCGGACGGCTGGTGCTGTTCGGGTTCACCTGGACACTGATCCATCACATGCTCGGCGGCATCCGCCATCTGATCTGGGACACCGGCCGCGGCTTCGGCCCGGTCGAGCGCGAATGGCTCACGCTCGCGGGCCTCATCGGATCGATCGGTCTCACGATCCTGATCTGGGTCGTCGGCTATCTGGCGCTTGGAGGCGTGCGATGAGCGGCAAGGACGTCTTCCGCACGCCGCTCTCGCGCGTGCGCTATCTCGGGTCGGCGCATTCCGGCACCATGCATTTCTGGCGCCAGCGCCTCACGTCGGTCGCGCTCATCCCGCTGACCATCGCTTTCGTGTTCATCGTGGTGGCGCTCCTTGGCCGCAATCATGCCGCCGCCTTGCAAATTCTCGGCTCGCCGCTGATCGCGATCATCATGCTGCTGTTCATCGGCACCACCGTCTATCACATGTGGCTCGGCATGCAGGTGATCATCGAGGATTACGTGCATGAGGAATCCCAGAAAATCCTGCTGCTGACGGGCAACACCTTCTTCTGCATTACGGTCGCGCTGGCGTGCGTCTACGCCATTCTGCAAATCTCCTTCGGAGTCTGATGATGGCCGCGAACGGAAAAAATGGAACCGGGGCGCCGAGGGTCAACGGCAAGGCCTATCCGATCGAGGATCACACCTACGACGTCGTGGTAGTCGGCGCCGGCGGCTCGGGCCTGCGCGCGGTGGTCGGGTGCTCGGAAGCGGGACTGAAGACCGCCTGCATCACCAAGGTGTTTCCGACGCGCTCGCACACGGTCGCCGCGCAAGGCGGCATCGCCGCCGCGCTCGGCAATATGGGCGAGGACGACTGGCGCTTCCACATGTACGACACCGTCAAGGGCGCCGACTGGCTCGGCGATCAGGACGCGATCGAATATCTGGTGCGTAACGCGCCCGATGCTGTCTACGAGCTGGAACACTGGGGCGTGCCGTTCTCGCGCACCGAGGACGGAAAGATCTATCAGCGTCCCTTCGGCGGCATGACCACGAATTACGGCAAAGGCATCGCGCAGCGCACCTGCGCGGCCGCCGACCGCACCGGCCACGCCATGCTGCACACGCTCTATTCGCAATCGCTGCGTCATGGGGCCGAATTCTTCATCGAGTTTTTCGCCATCGACCTGATCATGGACGACGAGGGTCGCTGCCGCGGCGTGGTCGCAATCAAGCTCGATGACGGATCGATCCACCGGTTCCGTGCGCAGACCACGATCCTGGCGACCGGCGGCTATGGCCGCGTCTATTTCTCCGCGACTTCCGCGCATACCTGCACCGGTGACGGCAATGCCATGGTGCTGCGCGCAGTCCTGCCGCTGCAGGACATGGAATTCGTGCAGTTCCATCCGACCGGCATCTATGGCGCCGGGTGTCTCATCACCGAGGGGGCGCGCGGCGAAGGCGGATATCTCGTCAATTCCGAGGGCGAACGCTTCATGGAGCGCTACGCGCCGTCGGCGAAAGACCTCGCCTCGCGCGACGTGGTCTCGCGCTCGATGACCATCGAGATCCGCGAAGGCCGCGGCGTCGGCAAGAACAAGGATCACATCTACCTGCATCTCGATCACCTCGATCCGAAAGTGCTGGCGGAACGGCTGCCGGGCATCTCCGAATCCTCCCGCATTTTCGCGGGCGTCGATGTCACCAGGGAGCCGATCCCGGTGCTGCCGACTGCGCATTACAACATGGGCGGCATCGCCACCAATTTCCACGGCGAGGTCCTGACCAAGAAAAACGGCGATCCGGACAGCGTCGTTCCCGGCCTGATGGCGATCGGCGAAGCGGCTTGCGTCTCCGTGCACGGCGCCAACCGGCTCGGCTCGAATTCGCTGATCGATCTCGTGGTGTTCGGCCGCGCTGCCGCGATCCGCTGCACCGAAACGATCGAGCGCGGCGGCAAGCAACCGGAATTGCCGGCGGATTCCGCCGACCTGTCGCTGTCGCGGCTCGATCATTTCCGCCATGCCTCGGGGGGCACACCGACCGCGCAATTGCGGCTCACCATGCAAAAGGTGATGCAGAGCAATTGCACGGTCTTCCGCACCGCCGAGACGCTGGACGAAGGCCACAAGCTCATTCACGGCGTTTACGACGGCATGCCCGACATCCATGTCACCGATCGTTCGCTGACATGGAATTCGGATCTGATCGAGACCATGGAGCTCGACAACCTGCTCGCGCAGGCCGTGGTCACCCTCGATTCTGCGCGGAACCGCACCGAAAGCCGCGGCTCGCATGCGCGCGAGGATTATCCGGATCGCGACGACAAGAACTGGATGAAGCATACGCTGGCCTGGCTCGACCCTGCGACCGGCAAGGTCACGATCGATTATCGCCCGGTGCACGCCTACACGCTGACAAACGACATCGCCTATATCGAGCCGAAAGCGCGCGTTTACTGATGAACCAATCTCCGCTGGTCCGCTTTATGCATGACATGGCTGAACCCGCGCCGCGGCGCCGCCGACCCATCCATGGATATGGACGGAGATTGAGCATGAACACGCTTATTTTCATCAATGCGCTTTTTGCAGTTTTTGCCGTTTTGTTCGGCCTGTTGAGCCGCAACTTTGCGACCGCTGTCGTCACCGGGCTGATCATCGGGATCATTCATGTTGTCATCGTCGCGCTGCACGGCGCGCAGGCGGGATCAACGCCGATCAGCGACCTTCCTTATGTTGCCGACGCGCTCGATGCGGCCATGAGCACCGGCTATCTCACCTTCAGCAACGCCCGCTATGCGACCTATCTCGCCGGCAGCGCCGCCGCGCTGATGGTCGTCACGGTCGTCTGCTATCTCGTGCGGTGGATCGCCTGCCGTATCGTCTGCTCTGTGATGCCGAAGCAAGAAGCGGCAAGCTAAGGATCAAGCATGGTCGAATTCACGCTCCCGAAAAATTCGAAAATCAAGGAAGGCAAGGTTTGGCCGCACCATCCGGGCGCCAAGCGCGAGCGTGAATTCCGCATCTACCGGTGGAACCCGGACGATGAAAAAAATCCGCAGGTCGACACTTATTATGTCGATCTCGAGGAGAGCGGCCCGATGCTGCTCGACGCGCTGATCTGGATCAAATCCTACATCGATCCGACGCTGACCTTCCGCCGCTCCTGCCGCGAAGGCGTGTGCGGCTCCTGCGCGATGAATATCGACGGCGTCAACACGCTCGCCTGCACTCGCACCATGGCCGAGGTGAAGACCGAAGCCGTCCGCATCTATCCGCTGCCGCATATGCCGGTGGTGAAGGACCTCGTTCCGGACCTGACGAACTTCTACGCGCAATATGCCTCGATCGAGCCCTGGCTGAAGACCACGACCCCAATGCCGCAAAAGGAATGGAAGCAGGGGCCGAAGGATCGCGAGAAACTCGACGGCCTGTACGAATGCATCCTGTGCGCCTGCTGCTCGACATCGTGCCCGAGCTATTGGTGGAATTCGGACCGCTATCTCGGTCCCGCCGCGCTCCTGCAGGCGCAGCGCTGGATCGTGGATTCACGCGATGAGGCGACCGGCGAGCGGCTCGACGATCTCGAGGATCCGTTCCGGCTCTATCGCTGCCACACAATCCTCAATTGCACGAAGGCCTGCCCGAAGGGGCTCAATCCCGCCAAGGCGATCGCCGAGATCAAAAAGAAAATGGTCGAGCGGCAGGT
>CAYJNT010000195.1:0-6713 GCA_964370945.1 uncultured Hyphomicrobiales bacterium
TATGAGTGGCGGCATATTTCGACCGACGGAGAGCCGGTCCGTGCGTCGAATGGCGTTCAGATCGTGCCCGAAAACGCGGTCGGAGACATCGTCGATTTCGATCTGCTCATCGTCTGTGCCGGCGGCAATCCATCGGAATTTGCGCATAGCCCGACACTGGCATGGCTGCGCCAGGTCGCGCGCAACGGCACGCGTATTGCCGGCGTATCCGGCGGACCGCTTATTGTCGCGCGTGCCGGACTGCTCGAAGGTTATCGCTGCACGATCCATTGGGAACACATCCCGGTATTCATCGAGGAATTTCCGCATCACGACCTCAGGCGCAGCTTGTTCGAGATCGATCGCGGTCGCTTGTCCTGCTCGGGCGGAACCGCCGCGCTCGACATGATGCATGCCCTGATCGAGGAAGATCATGGGCATGAGCTCGCCAGCGACGTCGCCGAATGGTTCCTGCACACTCATGTCCGGTCGGGCGACGGCCCCCAACGGATGCCGGTGCGTGAACGGCTTGCGGTTGGCGATCCAAAGCTCGTGCGCGTGCTGGAAACGATGGATGAGAATCTGGAAAATCCGGTTTCCCGGCAAGAGCTGGCCGAGCTCGCCGCCGTTTCCGTTCGGCAACTCGAACGCTTGTTCAAAGCGCATCTCGGCCGATCAATCGCCGATCACTACATGGAGTTGAGGCTCAGACGGGCGCGCGTTCTTCTGATCCAAAGCACATTGTCGGTCCTGGAAGTGGCGGTGGCATCCGGATTTATCAGCGCCAGTCACTTCTCGCGCGCCTACAAGACCCGCTTTGGCCGCTCGCCGCGCGCGGATCGGCGGCCCATTCTGGTGCCCAAGCCGGAAGCGCTCAGTCATCGAAGCCACAGCTGATCCACGTCCAGATTAGGCAATTTTGTGTCGTAATAGACCAAATCCTGCGTCCAATTCCTCCGATGATGGATGCAGGTAACCGCCGGGAGGAGCAAAACATGAAATCTATTCTGACAGGCATAATGGCCGCGCTTGGCCTCTTTGGGGGCGTCGCCGCGGCCACCGCTCAGACCCCAGATACCATCGCGCAGATCAAGCAGCGCGGTACCATCGTTGTGGGCGTGAAGAACGACTACAAGCCGTGGGGCTACCTCGACCCGTCCGGCAAGATCGTCGGCATGGAAATCGATCTCGTCCACGAGGTCGCCAAGAAACTCGGCGTCAAAGCAGAAATGATTCCGGTCACCGCCGCGAACCGCATGGAGTTCCTTAATCAGGGACGGATCGATCTGGTGATCGCAACGATGGGTGACACCGAAGCGCGCCGCAAGGTCGTCGGCATGATCGAGCCGAATTATTACGCCGGCGCGACCAACGTGCTGGCGCCGAAATCTGTCAATCTGAAAAAATGGGAAGACCTCAAAGGCCGCAAGGTCTGCGGAGTGCAGGGTGCCTATTACAATCGGCGCGTCACTCAACTTTATCAGCCCGAGCTTGTTGTTTTTCCAGCCGTTCCGGACGCGCTTAATGCACTGATCGGCGGAAACTGTATCGCCTTTCTGTTTGACGACACGCTGATTGTCTCGACGCTCGCGAGCGGCGATCAGAAATGGGCTGGTTATGAGATGCCGCTCGTCTCTGAAGACCCCCAGCTCTGGGCTGTTGGTGTCCGGCTCACGGACCTGGACGCACCCTTCGGAAAGCTGATCAAAGAGATGTCCGTAGAATGGCACAAATCCGGGAAACTGCTCGCGCTTGAGAAGAAGTGGGGCATCAAGTCGAGCCCGTATCTCATCGAGCAGAACAAGAAACTGCGCGGTAGCTGAGCGATACGGACTAAGCGCGAGGCCTGCTTCTTAGGGGCGGCCTCGCGCTTTCACGTACGGCTGTATGAGGCGGACTGATGCAGTCGCTTGCTGAATTTTTTCGCTGGTTGGCAGATGCCCATGGTGTGAATGTCACCATTTTTTACGACAGCGTCGACCGAAGCCGCTTCCTGACAGGATTGTTCACCACGATCTGGCTTTCGGCCGCCTGCATCATCTTAAGCATTCTTGTCGGGCTGATTGGGGCGCTGGTACAGGGTGCGCGTTCGCCGATCGCCCGCGCTGCGGTTCAGGGCTTTGTGCAGTTCTTTCGCAACACGCCACCGCTCGTGCAGCTCGCGTTTTTCTACTTCGCTGTCAGCACGCTTCTTCCGATGGTGACGGATCGGCACGGAGGCAAAGTACCTCTGATCGACAATGTCGGCTGGGCAATTATTTCGTTCTCGTTGTTCGCCGGCGCGTTCAATGTTGAGATCTTTCGCTCAGGCATTGAAGCGGTTCCAAGATCGACGATCGAAGCCGCGGAAGCGCTCGGCTACACACGTGTGAAAGCCTACCTGTATATCATCATGCCTCTCGCCTTTCGCGTCTGCCTTCCGGCCCTCGGCAACAATCTGGTCAATCTCGTCAAGACGACGACACTCGCCTACGCCATCGGCGTGCCGGAATTGCTCTATGCCGCGGCCCAGATCTGGTCCGAGGTTCTCAATGTTCGCGAGATGATGTGGGTCCTTCTGTTTACTTACGTCCTCATTGTCGCCGTTCTTGTCTTTGTTATGCACCGCTGGGAACGCGCGCTCCGAATTCCGGGATACAGCGCATGAAGACGATGAGCGGAACAACCGACCTGCCCGTCTTGTTACCACGCCGGATGCCGGTGGCGTGCGAATGGGGCCCGGCCGACGCCGTACGGTTCTTCGGCTCCTGGACATGGCTGGTATTACTGATCGGGATGTCTGTTCTGTCCGTCGCGGCGCAAGCATCCGATTCACCAGTGCGCCCCGGCATTGTTGAAACCGTCTGGAAGTGGATGCCGCTGATCAGCTCGGGCTTTCTTTTCAACCTGCTGGTCAGCGTTGGTTCGATGACGCTTGGCACTGCGCTTGGCGTCTTGCTTGGCCTTGGTCAGATTTCCCTTCACCCCTCCGTGCGCAAAACGGCGTGGACTTTGACGCAATTTTTCCGCAATGCGCCCTGGCTGGTCCTGCTTTTCTTCGCGATGTTCCTTTTGCCATTTGAACTGCGCATCGGCACGGTGGCGTTCCCCCTGCCTGCCTGGCTTAAAGCCATCATCGGCCTGTCGCTGCCGGTGATGGCGAACGTCGCCGAGATTGTTCGCGGTGGCATACGGTCGATCCCCACCGGCCAATGGGAATCAGCCGAAAGCCTTGCATTTTCGCGCATGCAAATTCTGTGGCAGATCATCATTCCGCAGGCGGTCACGCGCATGATACCGCCCTGGATGAATCTCTATGCCATTCTGACGATGGCGACGACACTGATTTCGGTTGTGGGGATTCAGGACGCGATGACGCTCACGCGAGGCGCGTTGGTCGCCGAAGCCCGCACGGACCTCTATCTACCGCTCTACTTCATGCTGCTGTTGATGTTTTTTGCCTATTGCTACCCGATCGCGCGTCTCACGCTGATGCTCGAGCGTCGTTTCGCGGTGAATGCATGAATGCCGCCCCACCCATCGTCGTCATTGAGAATGTGGAGAAGCGCTTTGGCGCGCTTGTCGTGCTCAAGGACGTCTCGCTCACGGTCAAGCGCGGCGAAACCATTTGCATCATCGGGCCCTCCGGGTCCGGCAAGTCCACGTTGCTTCGATGCATCAACGCATTGGCGACCATCGACAAAGGGCAAATCACCGTCGACGGCATAGCGGTCCACGATCCAGCGCTCGACAAGCTGGCGTTGCGCCGGCGCGTCGGCGTCGTGTTTCAGCAATACAACCTGTTTCCGCACAAGACGGCGCTTCAGAACATCATGATGGCGCCGGTGCAGGTGCTCAAGGAAGATAAAGTCGAAGTCGAGGCGCGCGCCCGCCGGTTACTTGCCAAGGTGAAGCTCTCGGAAAAGGCCGATGTCTATCCGGGCGAGCTCTCTGGCGGGCAGCAACAGCGTGTCGCCATCGCGCGGTCGCTCGCCATGAATCCGAAAGTCATGTTGTTCGATGAGGTTACCGCCGCGCTTGATCCGGAGACGAAGAAGGAAGTGTTGCTGACTATCCGTGAACTCGCGACCGAGGGAATGACCTGCGTTCTTGTTACCCACGAGATGGGTTTCGCGCGCGAGGTCGCGGATCACATCTATTTCACTGACGGCGGAGTGATCGTCGAGCATGGGCCTCCGGCCGAATTCTTCGCGCGCGCCAAGGAAGAGCGGACGCGCGCCTTCCTCGAACAGGTTTTGTGACACTCGTCAGGAATTGGAGTGGTTATGCGAACCCATGCGAGGGCTGTAGTCATTGGAGGCGGTGTCGTCGGCGCCAGTGTGCTCTATCACCTAACCAAGCGCGGTTGGACAGACGTGATGCTGATCGAGCGCTCCGAGCTGACGTCGGGCTCGACATGGCATGCCGCCGGCGGAATGCACACGGTCAACGGCGACCCGAACGTCGCCAAGCTGCAGGCCTATTCGATCAATCTATACAAGGAGATCGAAGCCATCTCGGGGCAATCCTGCAGCATCCATATGACCGGCGGCATCATGCTCGCCGGGTCGCCGGAACGGCATGATTTTCTCAAGATGATGCGCTCGCGCGCCCGCTATCTCGGCCTCGATATGGAGATGATCTCCGTTGACGAAGCGGCGAAGTTGTTCCCGCTGATGGATAAGTCTCATTTCGTCGGCGCGCTCTATAACAGCCTAGAAGGCCATGTGGACCCGACCGGCGTCACCAATGCTTTTGCGAAGTCGGCGCGTATCGCAGGCGCGGAGGTGGTGCGTTTCAACCGCGTGGTCGAAACCAACCCGCGGCCGGATGGAAGCTGGGACGTCGTCACCGAAAAAGGCACCATCCACACGGAGCACGTGATCAACGCCGGGGGCCTGTGGGCGCGCGAAGTCGGCCGCATGGCCGGGCTGGAGCTCCCGGTCATGGCTATGGAGCACCATTACATCATCACCGAAGATATCCCTGAGGTGCTGGCCTCTCCCAAGGAACAACTGCACGTCATCGATTTCGATGGCGAGATCTATATGCGCCAGGAAGGCAAAGGCGGGATGCTGATCGGCACCTACGAGCGCGCCGGCGTACCGTGGTCGGAACGTCAAACGCCGTGGACTTTCGGGCATGAACTTTTGCCGAACGATCTCGAGCGGATCGCGCCATCGCTCGAAGTCGGTTTCTCGCATTACCCCGCGCTCGGACGCGCGGGCATCAAGAAAGTGATCAACGGCCCGTTCACTTTCACACCGGATGGCAATCCGCTGGTCGGCCCGGTGCGCGGACTGAGGAATTACTGGGTCGCGTGCGGGGTGATGGCGGGCCTGAGCCAAGGCGGCGGCGTCGGTCTTTCGCTCTCAAACTGGATGGTCGATGGCGATCCCGGCGCCGACATCTGGGGCATGGATGTCGCGCGCTACGGCGACTGGACCACCATGGCTTATACCAACGCCAAGGTGCGGGAGAATTATTCCCGCCGTTGGCGCGTGCGCTTTCCGAACGAGGAGTTACCCGCCGCGCGCAAACTCAAGACGACACCGATCTACGACAATCTGGCCGCAAGAGGCGCGGTCTTTGGCGCGTCTTACGGCCTCGAATACGCGACATGGTTTGCCCCTTCGGGCACCGATCCAATGGAAAATTGGGGCTTCGAGCGCACCAACGCTTTCGCGCCGATACTCGCCGAGGTCGAGAACGTACGCGACAATGTCGGTCTGATGGAGATATCGACCTATGCCAAATACGAAGTGACAGGCAGTGGAGCGGAAACTTTTCTGTCGCACGTTCTGGCCGGGCGCATGCCGAAGGCCGGACGCATTGCGCTCAATCCGATGCTCAATGAGCAAGGCAAGATCATCGGCGACTTCACCGTCGCGAAGCTTGCGGACAACCGCTTCTTCCTGATCGGCGCCGGCGTCGCCGAGCATTACCACATGCGCTGGTTCGAGCGGCACATGCCGCCGAGCGGTGTTGCGATCAAAACGTTCGGCACGGAGCTCGTCGGATTGACGGTGGCAGGTCCCAAATCCCGCGACGTCCTCGCCTCCCTTGTGGCCGATGATCTATCGACCGCCGCCTTCCCGTTCCTCTCGATCCGGCAGATGGAGGCCGGCCTCGTCCCGGCTCTCGTGGCGCGGATCAGCTTCACCGGCGATCTCGGTTACGAACTTTGGGTGAAACCGGAATATCAGCGTGCACTGTTCGACGCCCTTCTCTCCGCTGGCAAGCCGCATGGCATCGGCCTGTTCGGCGCGCGCGCCCTCAATGCCATGCGGATGGAAAAAGGTTACGGATCCTGGGCCCGCGAATACCGTCCGATTTACACGCCGCAGGAAGCCGGCATGGACCGCCTGATCGCGATGCAGAAGAATACCTTCATTGGTCGCGATGCGATCGCACGGCTTTCCAACGAGACGCCGGCAATGACCTTGACCAAATTCGCAGTTGACGCGAACGGCGCCGACGCTTCGGGCGACGAGCCGATCTTGTATGACGGCAAAGTGGCCGGCTGGGTGACGTCCGGCGGCTATTCACCGACCGCGAAGCAGTCGATCGCCATGGGCTATGTCTTCTCAGAATTCGCCGACAAAGAGGAAGGCTTTTCCATTGAAATCATTGGCGCAAATTATGCAGCGCGTCGGTTACAGCAGGCGCTGTTCGATCCGGACGGCACAAGACTGCGGGCTTAAGCGCCCCATTGCCCGCGACATTCCATAACCCTTTAATCTGCGATCGACAAT
>CAYJNT010000196.1:0-1735 GCA_964370945.1 uncultured Hyphomicrobiales bacterium
AAATAAAGGAATCTAGAGTCTGATCCGATTCAATTGAATCGGATCAGACTCTAGCGCCGCGAACTCGCGCCCTAGCGCACGCCGACCTTCCTGCTTTTTCCTTTGCCTTTTCCGCTGGTGCTGCTGCCGGTCGCGGCGATGCAACGATTCACGAAATCCTGGCGTGCGAACCATTGCCATATCGCGATCTTGGCCGAGGCCTGATTCTCACAACGCGTCCGCTGCGGCGATGAGTAAGCGCCGAGCCCGGCATCTGCCTGTTGCAGCGATCCCGCAATCATTGCGACGGCAAGCAGCGTGGTGGCGTTGACAGAAGATTTCATCGCGTTCCTCCTGGGTTTGCCAAACGCAGCCATGCGCTTTTGGTTCCGCCGCGTTGCCGACACTTATGATTTCGTTCCGCGAGATTTCTCTGATGCGGCACGCAATTCGAATCAGCGCGCGTGAATGCGCGTTCAGGAAACACAATCCGCTTTTGTGGAACGACACAGCGTGGCTGCGCGTTTTTCTTACTCCAACAAAAAGAATGGAGAACACGATGTTTAAGGCTGGACTTGCTTTGATCGCGCTTGCGGGCGTGGCGTTTGCGACTCCGGCCGTGGCGCAGGGCATCTATCTCGATGCTCCCGGCGTTTCGGTCGGCATCGGTGAGCGGCATCATTATCGTGGCTACGATCATCCGCGTTACCGCAGCTATAGCTACGGCGTTCGCAGCTATGATGACGATTACGCCTATGCCGGCAGTTGCCGTACGACCAAGATCTATCGCAGCGACGGTTCGGTGAAGACCGTGCGCCGTTGTCGCTGACGAAAATAAGCTGAAATGAAAGCCCCGGCCTCGGGCCGGGGCTTTCGCATTTGCATCGAAGCTTTTGCATCGAAGCGAGGGGGCATGCCGCACAGGGGCTGTGCCCATGATTGATTTCGAGACTCCGCCGCTCCAGCCGGAGCATCCGCTCAGCCGGCTTCCTTCCATGTATTGCCCGGATTGCGGTGCCCGCATGGATTATCGCGGTGAGCGCGTGAACCCGATCGCACGGAAGGTCCGCGACCACGCATTCTATTGTCCGGTCTGCGAGATGGAGATTCTGCGGCCGCACAAGGTCTGAAACGCTGTTCAGCGAGCGCGACGTGATCGAACCTCGGCGTCATCAGCCTTGCGCTCCAGCCGCTCGGCGAGTTCGCGCCACGCTTCCGCCATCTGCAGCAGGCGGCTCCTGTCGTCGGCACTCTCAGCGATCCTGGCAAGCGACAAACATTCGGCGGCGTGGCGACGATACTCTTCTGATGAGGCCATAGGCTAACAGTCCCCCGTCGTCCCACGGACCCAATGCACGGTGTCCGATTTCGTTCCGTCTTTCACAAAAACGTGGATCGGCGAACCCGAAGTTCCATTTTCCCGTTAACCTTTTGCGCGAGGGCACGCTGAGGATGGAATGAAAGACGCCAAGACATATCGAACCTACGCAGATGATTGCCGACGGATTGCCGAAAAAATGAGTGGGATGGACAAGGCCGCGCTGCTGCGAATGGCGGAGCTGTGGGACAAGCAGGCCGAGGAAGCGGAGCGGCAGCACAAAAATACGGGAAGGCCGAAGGCATGAAACGATTGCTGATTGCTGGTGTCAGCGCGATCCTGAGTCTCCTGATCTGGATCGGTTTCGCACGGCGTGCCGCGCGCTTCGCGTTCCGGGCATGGCGGCAGGGCGAGGGAAAACCGGCCTAGTTCCTGTCA
>CAYJNT010000196.1:1835-6666 GCA_964370945.1 uncultured Hyphomicrobiales bacterium
ATGTCCGAACGAGCGGAATGCTGATTACGCAGCTGACGCCATCCGTCCGCCAATTGTGTTTGACGCGGCCGCCGAGCTGGCCTTCGATGCTCGAAACGATGATCTTGGTACCGAAGCCATTCTTGTCGGGTTTGGCGACCACAGATCCGTTCTCTTCATGCCATTCGAGATTGAGGTGATCGCCCGCTACCGCCCAGTGCACGCGCAGCCGCCCGGCCGGACCGGACAAAGCGCCATATTTCGCCGCATTGGTCGTCAGTTCGTGTAGCGCGAGCGCCAGAGTTTGCGCGCGCGCCGGCTCGAGCGAAAGCTCAGGCCCCTGCATGTCGATCCTGCCGTCCTCGCTGGTACGGAAAGGGGCGAGCTCTTCGCGCAGAAGCCCGCCGAGATCTGCGCCCTGCCAGCGCGATTGCGACAACACAGTGTGGACGCGGGAGAGAGCGTTGATGCGGCCTTCGATCGCGCGCGAATAATCAGCCGGGTTTGTGTGACGTGTCAGCCGCACGATCGATTGCACGAGGGCAAGCGCATTCTTGGCGCGGTGATCGACCTCGCGCGAGAGCAGCGTCTGGCGTTCCTCGGCTGCCTTGCGATCGGTGATGTCGATTGTGACGCCGCTAACTCGCACCAGCGCGCCGGCCGCATCATGCGTCGCGGCCGCGCTCGTCAGGCACCAGCGGACATCGCCATTCGGCCGCCGTACGCGATATTCCATTTGCAACGGCGTGCCGGTCGTCAGCAATCCGTCCCAGGCCTGGTCGAGCACCGCGAGATCGTCCGGATAGATGAGGGCGCGGATATTCTCGGCCGTGACGACGAAATCCGTGCCAACGCCGAAAATTCGCCGCTGGCCTTGATCCCAGAAATACAGGTTATTAACGCGGTCCCAGTCCCAGCCGCCCATCTTGCCGGCGGCGAGCGCAAGCGAACGGCGCTGTTCGCTTTGCAGAAGCTGCGCGGTTGAGGCTTCGAGTTCGGCCGTGCGCTCGGCGACACGCTTTTCGAGTTCGGCATTGAGGTTTTCGAGGTCGCGTGTCTTGCGGTAGAGGTCAGCGAAAACACGCACTTTCGCGCGCAGCAGTTCCGGCACGACCGGGACCGGCACGTAATCCACTGCGCCCATCTCATAGCCGCGCAGCCGGTCGAGTTCCGACAAATGGATGGCGGAAATGAAAATCATCGCAATCTTCTGGTAACGTGGATGTTCGCGGATCATCGCCGCGAGCTGGAAACCGTCGAGATCCGGCATGCAAACATCAACCAGGATGACAGCGATATCGGATTTGAGGAGATGCTCGAGCGCCTCGCGCCCGGACGTCGCTTTGAGAAGATTCTCGCCGAGGCCAGACAGAATAGCCTCATAGGTCAGAAGCTTGCCGGGCTGATCGTCGACGAGAAGGATGTTGACCTTTTCTGAATCGATCATGGCACGTTACCGGTGCAGCCACATGCGCAGCGCCGACAGGAGCTGCTCGGTATTGACCGGCTTCGCGAGATAGTCGGACGCGCCGGCATCGAGGCATTTCTCGCGGTCACCTTTCATCGCCTTGGCGGTCAGCGCCACGATCGGCAGGCGGCGGTAGCTCGGCCGCTCCCGGATCGCGCCGATGGTCTGATAGCCGTCCATTTCCGGCATCATGATATCCATCAGCACGATCGCGACGTCGGGCGTCGATTCCACGAGCTCGATCGCTTCGCGTCCTGTGGTGGCGGTCAGCACCTTCATGCCGCGACGCTCGAGCACGCTCGACAGTGCAAAGATATTGCGGGCGTCGTCGTCCACGAGAAGCGCCGTCCGGCCGACAAGGTCCTCGTCGGAGGAATTGAGCCGTTCCAGCATTCGCTGCTTTTCAGGCGGCAGGTCTGTAACGATGCGATGCAGGAACAAAGCGGTCTCGTCCAGCAGCCGTTCCGGCGATTCCACGCCTTTGACCACGATCGAACGCGCCATAGTGTGGAGCGTTGCGTCTTCTTCCGCTGACAATTCGCGTCCGGTGAAGACGACGACCGGCAATTCGGCGAGTTCGGTATCCTCACGTATGCGTTCGAGCACCTCGAAGCCGGACATATCCGGCAATTTCAGATCGAGTACCACGCAATCCCAGGATTTCTCGCGCAGGGTTCTGAGTGCCTCCGATCCGGTCTCGACGGTTGCGATCTCAATATCGTCGTGGCCAAGCAATTCGGTGATGCTCATGCGTTCAGCGGGATTATCCTCGACGACAAGTAGCCGTTTGCGTCGCGGTTGCGCGTATTGCTTGATGCGGGCGAGCGCCGCCTCGACACCCTCTGTGGTCGTCGGCTTGGTGACAAAGGAGAAGGCGCCGCGCGCGAGCGCGTGCTGGCGGTCCTCGTCGAGCGTGATGACCTGGACCGGAATATGCCGGGTCAGCGGGTTCTGCTTGAGCTGGCTAAGCACCGTCCAGCCCAGCATGTCCGGCAGAAATACGTCGAGCGACACCGCGCTTGGCTGGAATTGCTGAGCGAGTTCGAGCGCATCCGCGCCACGCATCGCGATCAGAACCCTGAACCCTTTGTCGCGCGCTAGGTCCATAATGATCCGCGCATAATGCGGATCATCCTCGACGATCAGCAGAATCGAATCACCCGCTTCGATTTCGAGCCGGTCATCAGGGATCTGCTCGATCTGCCGGTCGGCGACGGGCAGCACTTCGAGCGCCCGGGTCTGATGCTCTGGTGTGCTCGCATAGCGCGTCGCGACGGTGGGGCCGACATAGCGCAGCGGCAGATAGAGCGTGAAGGTCGAACCCTGACCGGGCGTCGAGCGCAGATGGATTTCGCCGCCAAGAAGCCCGGCAAGCTCGCGGCTGATGGCGAGACCCAAACCGGTTCCGCCGTATTTGCGGCTTGTTGAAGCATCGGCCTGCTGGAACGCCTCGAAGATGATCTTCTGCTTTTCGAGCGGAATGCCGATACCGGTGTCTGAGACTTCGAAGGCGACGACCACCGGCGCGGAACTCAAGATCGGATGATCGGCGCTCCAGCCGCCATAGGCTGCCGACACGTTGAGCCGCACGCCGCCGGTTTCGGTGAACTTGAACGCGTTCGAGAGCAGGTTCTTGAGCACCTGCTGCAGGCGCTTGGTATCGGTCGTGATGCTGCGTCCGATGGTTGGGTCGACCTCGACATCGAAAGCAAGATTGCGCGTCTCGGCCTCGTGCCGGAACGGCCGCCCGATCATGTCGACGAGGTTTGTGACGAATACCTCCTCGGCTTCGACGGTAACCGTGCCGGACTCGATCTTCGACAGGTCGAGAATGTCGCTGATCAGGTTGAGGAGGTCGGTGCCCGCGCCATGGATGGTGCGTGCGAATTCGACCTGCTTGGCGGTCAAGTTGCCGTCGGGGTTATCGGTCAACTGCTGGCCGAGGATCAGAATCGAATTGAGCGGCGTGCGAAGCTCATGCGACATGTTGGCGAGGAACTCAGACTTGTATTTCGAGGTCAACGCGAGTTCGGTGGCCTTTTCCTCGAGCGCCCGGCGGGCCTGCTCGATTTCCTGGTTCTTGCGCTCCACTTCGACGTTTCGTTCCGCAAGCTGCTGCGCCTTCTGTTCGAGCTGGTCGTTGGTCTGCTGCAATTCGCGCTGCTGCGTCTGCAACTCGCCGGCAAGATTCTGCGACTGTTTGAGCAGCGCCTCGGTTTGCATCGTCGCTTCGATGGAGTTGAGCACAATGCCGATGCTGGTCGTGAGCTGCTCCAGGAACTGGATCTGCAGTGGGGTGAAGGACGAGATCGAGGCAAGCTCGATCACCGCCTTGACTTGATTTTCGAACAGCACCGGCAGCACGATGACGTTCTTCGGCACCACCTTGAAGAGGGAGGAGCCGATCGGAACGGCATGCGTCGGCATGTCGGTGATCAAAAGCCGCTGCTTGTCGACCGCGCATTGCCCGATCAGGCCTTGGCCGAGCCGCAGCGCGGGCGTGTAACCGACATCGGCGTCGTCGGCATAAGCTGAGAGTAATTGCAGTGTGCCTTCTTCCTGGTCCGCCATCTGGTAGATGACGCCGAGCTGCGCGTTGACGAGTTGCGTCAGGCCGGACAGGAGGAGGCGGCCCACGGTCGAGAGATCCCGTTGGCCCTGCAGCATGTTGGTGAATTTCGCGAGGTTGGTTTTCAGCCAATCCTGCTCGGTATTGCGGTCGGTGGTGAGCCGCAAATTGTCGATCATGGTGTTGATGTTGTCTTTAAGCTCTGCGACTTCGCCGCGTGCATCGACCTGGATCGATCGGGTCAAGTCGCCCTTGGTCACTGCGGTCGCAACCTCGGCGATCGCGCGAACCTGGGTGGTCAGGTTCGCAGCCAGCAGGTTCACGTTGCCGGTGAGATCTTTCCAGGTGCCCGCGGCGCCCGGCACTTCGGCCTGGCCGCCGAGGCGGCCCTCGACGCCAACTTCGCGCGCGACCGACGTCACCTGATCGGCGAAGGTTGCGAGCGTATCGGTCATGTTGTTGATGGTTTCGGCGAGCGCGGCCACTTCGCCCTTCGATTTCACCGTCAAGTTCTGCTTGAGGTCGCCGTCCGCGACCGCGGTCACGACCTTAACGATGCCGCGCACTTGTTCGGTCAGGTTCGCCGCCATGACGTTGACGGTGTCGGTCAGATCCTTCCAGGTGCCGGCGACGCCGGGCACCTGCGCCTGTCCGCCGAGCTTGCCCTCGGTACCGACTTCGCGCGCGACGCGCGTCACCTCCGAGGCGAACGCATTGAGCTGGTCCACCATCGTGTTGATGGTGTTCTTGAGCTCAAGAATTTCGCCTTTGACGTCCACGGTGATCTTGCGCGAGAGGTCGCCGCGCGCCACGGC
>CAYJNT010000197.1:0-6666 GCA_964370945.1 uncultured Hyphomicrobiales bacterium
ATTTGCTGAATGCCAAAAAGCCCTTGCCGAGAGGGGGCCGTCCATACATGACAGTCAGCTTTTCGCCGGGAAGATCATGCACGTCGTCGTGGCGTGCGCATAAAGCTTGCCGCTGGCATCCTTGATCTCGCCTTCCGCGGTAGCGAGTGTGCGTCCGCGATGCAGGATGCGTCCCTCCGCGCGCACCAGCCCTGTGTCCTTGGTCAATGGCCGCACCATATTCACCTTGATCTCGAGCGTGGTGTAGGCGTCGCCTTTGTCGAGCGTGGTGTGCACGCTGCAGCCGAGTGCTGAATCAAGCAGCGTCATGGCGAAGCCGCCATGCACCACGCCGATCGGATTGTAATGCCGGGGTTGCGGAATGCCCTCGAAGATGGCGCGGCCTTTCTCCACCGCCACGAGCTGAAAGCCGAGTGTCTCCGCCATCGGCGGCGCCGGCAGGCGTCCGTCAATCACACCCTGCAGGAAGTCGAGGCCGCTATGCGACAGCAATACATCCGTCGGCACGACGCCGTATCGTCTTGTCTCTGAATCCATTGCGCCCCCGTTTGTTTGCGCAAGCTTATCAGCTGCGCACACCGAGTCGCAGGCCCGGCGCATGCCGTTCGCGCATGACTTCGCGGCGAAAGCGGTAAAGGGCGGCAGGGCGTCCGCCGGTCGCGGTCGACATTTCGCCGGTCGGCTCCACAAGCGCGGCGGTTTCCACCAGACGGCGGAAATTCTGTTTGTGGAGGTGCCGGCCTGAAATCGCTTCCACCGTGCGCTGCAATTCGGTGAGCGTGAATTCTTCCGGCATCAACTCGAAGACCACAGGGCGGTATTTCAGTTTGGCGCGCAACCGCGCGATGGCGGTTGCGAGAATGCGCCGGTGATCGAACCGCATGGATTGGCCGAGCGGCGCGGGCGCCTTGGCGACGCGGCCGTCGCGCCAGGCTTCTTCGATCAGACCTGCGTCGTAAAGAAGCTCGTAGCGTTCGAGCACCTTCTCTTCGTCCCAGGCGACGCCCTCGACGCCGAAGCACAGCCGCAGCCGTTCGGCGCGCGAATTGTCGTCGCGCTGCGCGCGCGCCCAGGCTTTCAGCGGCGGCAGGATTTTTTCGTCGAGGATTTCCGGCCGGCCTTCGCGCCAGTCCTCCCACGGAAAAAAACGGTACCACGGCTCAAAGCCGGCGGCGCGCAGGCGGGCGGTGCTGTCCGGCATGCGCGTGAGCGCAAGATAGCCGATCGACACCACATGCGGGTCGGTGTCGCCGACGCGCGCGTGGCGGCCGCGGTCGCCGAAGGTGTAAAGCTGCTCGACGTAGGCGACATTGAGCGCGGTCTGCGCCTGCACCCAGGCGCGCAGGCCCATTTCCAACGTGCGGTGCGTGAGCGGATCGAACGGTCCCGAGGGAAGACCTGCGGGATTGTCCCGCTTCTCGCCTTCGGCAACGAGCACGCGAGGTTCGTCCTCCTTCACCGCGACGATCGCGGTGGTCAGTCCGATCTCGATCGGCGTGATGTCCATGTCACTCGAGATCGAGCCTGAACGGTATGCCCTCGTACGCGCTGACGCCGGGGCCGAGTGCATCGACCGCGTCGATCATGCGGCCCTTGCGGCCGAGGAGGCCGTCGGCGAGCGCCACCAGGCGCAGGTTCGGCATCGCGGTCGGCGAGGCGTCGCGGATCAGGCGGGCGATCATGCGCTCATCGCGCTTCGGATTGAGCGCGCAGGCCGCGATGAAGGCGCCGGCAGTCGAGCGGCTGATGCCGGCATAGCAATGCACCACCAGCGGCGCCGTGCGGTCCCAGCCGGTGACGAAGTCGACGAGCTTTTCCACATGCTCCTCGCCCGGCAGCACATAGCCGTCGATCGGCATGGAGATATCGTCCATGTCGAGCAGGAGGTGGTTGGGTTCCGGGATGCATTCGGGCCGGCGGACCAGCGACACATCCTTGATCAGGGTGACAATGTGGCGGGCGCCGGTGTCGGTAACGGTATCGTGCAGCCGTGCCAGAGAGCAGACATGAATCATGTGCAAGATATAAGCACTGATTGCGACGGACGAAAGCGTCAGCTGCCGGCGAGTTTCAGGAACCGCTCCAGATAGCGCGCCTCGGCCTTTTCCGCCGGCCAGGGCGTCAGATAGTCACGCTCCAGTGCGGGCGAGAGCGACGGCGGCGGGCCGAAAAAGCTCCGCGCTTCGGCGGGCTCAAAGCCGGCGAGGCGGGTGGCCTCGAGATAGGCGGCGTCGCGGTCGGCGGCCTTGATCAGGCGCGCGGTCGACGGCGGCAGATCGACCGGCAGGCCGAAGCGCAGATGGATGGCGTCGCGCAGGCGCTGTTCGGTCGCCTTGTAGGAATCGCCGATCACCGCCTTGAACGGCGAGATCATGTCGCCGATCACGTATTCGGCGGCATCGTGCAGGAACAGCGCGAGCCGCAGACTTTTGTCGAGGCTCGGCGTTCTCTGGCGTGCCATCACCTCCACCAGCAAGGTGTGCTGCGCAACCGAGAAAATATGCGCGCCCTTGGTCTGGCCGTTCCAGCGCGCGACGCGCGCGAGCCCGTGCGCGATGTCTTCGATTTCCACGTCAAGGGGCGAGGGATCGAGCAGATCGAGGCGGCGGCCTGACAACATGCGCTGCCAGGCGCGCGGCGCCGCGGATTTTCGCGCGGGAGACGGCGACTTGGCTTTTTTCGGAGACATGTCAGCGGCGGCGTTTCGCCAGTGCCTGACATTCGGCATGGCGGTGGCAACTCACGAGATGATCGTTGACCATGCCGACCGCCTGCATGAAGGCGTAAACGATGGTCGGGCCGACGAACTTGAATCCGCGCGATGCGAGGTCTTTCGACATCGCTTTCGACAGCGGCGTCTCCGCCGGAACCGACTTCACGGTCTTGAACATGTTGACCTTCGGCCGGCCGTCGAGATGGCCCCAGAGCAAATTCGAGAAACCGTCGCCTTTTTCCTGGATCTCGATCCAGCTGCGCGCGGACAGAATCGTGCCCTCGATCTTCGCGCGGTTGCGCACGATGCCGGCATCCTGCATCAGCGCCGCGACTTTCTTCGGCGTGTAGCGCGCGATCTTTTCCGGCTCGAAATTGTCGAAGGCTTTGCGGAAATTGTCGCGTTTGCGCAAAATTGTGATCCAGGAGAGGCCGGCCTGAAATCCGTCGAGCACCAGCTTTTCATAAAGCGCGCGGTCGTCATATTCCGGCACGCCCCATTCGATGTCGTGATAGGCGACGTAGAGCGGAATATCCTCTTTCGGCCACGGACAACGAAGAAGTCCGTCGGCATGCTTGATGGCGCGGCTCATGACGCCGCCTTCGCACCGGTGGGCATGTCGAAACGGATCCAGTCGGCATGTGCAAGTCGAAGCGGGATTCCACCGGCGGTCAGCGGTGCGCCGGCGCTGTCGATACGATCGAGGCGCAACAGCGCCAATCCCTTGCCGCCGGCCGACGAGCCCATCACGCCGACGGATTTCCCTTCCAGCGTCACCGGAATGCCGACATCAGGCGCATGCTGGTCGTAACGCACCGGCACGACGCGTGTGCGCGCGGTGCCGCGATGCTCGACGCGCGACACCACCTCCTGGCCGACATAACAGCCTTTGTTGAAATCGACGCCGCCGAGTTGATCCATGTCGGCATCGTGCGGAAAGGCGTCGTTGTAAATGAAGTCGAGCCCGCCGCGCGGCACGCCGAGCGCGACGCGATGCGCTTCATAGGCGTTTTCACCGACGAGCGTTGCGCCGAGCTCCTTGGCGACGTCGCCCGCAAGATGCGCAGGCATGATCACGCGCAGGCCGAGCGCGGGCAGGCGCGGATCGGGATAGGCGAGGCCGTTGTCGGTCGTACCCTGACCGTCCCAGACCGCCAAAATGCCAAGGCCTTCCGAGAAATCCTCGATCGCGATCTTGGCGCGTAATTTGTAGAGATTGAGCCGGTCCAGAAGCGTGCGGATCAGGGCTCGCGGGCAATCGAGGAAAAAGCCGCCGCCGTCCTCGGCCGCCGCCTCGGTCACGATGAAATCGGCGATGATCTTGCCCTGTGGGGTGAGGAGTGCCGCATAGCGCGCCGCGCCCGGCGCGACCTGGCCGATATCGGAGGTCAGGAGGCCGTTGAGAAAGCCGCGCGCGGGCTCGCCCGAAACCTTGATGATTCCGCGATCGGAAAGCAAAGCCGCCTTCATGCATAGTCCTTCAAAGCAATAGCCCTTGCCAGATGCCGCGCCGGAACGTAAGGCGCAGACGCACCGCGCTCAAGGCCGCAAGCGCGATCTGACGGATTGCAGCACAGATATGTCCGAAACCTACGATGTCATCTTCAAAGGCGGAACGGTCGTCAATCAGGACGGCGAGATCGCACGCGATTTGGGGGTATCGGACGGCCGGATCGCCGCCATTGGCGATCTCTCCCGCGCTTCGGCGGGCGAGGTGGTCGATTGCCGGGGCCTGCATATCCTTCCGGGCGTGATCGACACGCAGGTGCATTTTCGCGAGCCCGGCAATACCCACAAGGAAGACCTGGAATCGGGCTCGCGCAGCGCGGTCATGGGCGGGGTCACGGCCGTGTTCGAGATGCCCAATACCGACCCGCTGACCATAACCGCGGGAGCCATGGCTGATAAAGTGAAGCGCGGCCGGCACCGCATGCATTGCGACTTCGCCTTTTTCATCGGCGGCACGCGCGACAATGTGAAGGATCTGCCCGAGCTCGAGCGGCTTCCGGGCTGCGCCGGCGTGAAAGTCTTCATGGGCTCGTCCACGGGCTCGCTGCTGCTGGAAGACGAGAAAGGCTTGCGCGAGGTTCTCAAGGCGATCCGCCGCCGGGCGTCATTCCATGCCGAAGACGAACATCGCCTAAATGAGCGAAAGGGGACTCGCATCCTGGGCGATCCGCGTTCGCATCCGGTTTGGCGCGATGAGGCGGCGGCGCTGATTGCGACCGACCGTCTTGTCCGCGTCGCACGTGAAACCGGCAAGCGCGTGCATGTGCTGCACGTCACGACCGCGCAGGAAATCGACTTTCTTGAAACTTGCAAGGACGTCGCTTCCGCCGAAGCGACACCACATCATCTCACGCTCGAAGCGCCGGACTGCTACGAACAGCTCGGCACGCTGGCGCAGATGAATCCGCCAGTGCGCGACGCGACGCACAAGGCGGCGATCTGGCGCGGTGTGCAGCAGGGCATCATCGATATTCTCGGCTCCGACCACGCGCCGCATACGCGCGAGGAGAAAGCGAAGGCCTATCCCGCGAGCCCGTCCGGCATGACCGGGGTGCAGACGCTGGTGCCGCTGATGCTCGACCATGTGAATGCCGGAAAGCTGTCGCTCCTTCGCTTTGTTGATCTGACCAGCGCCGGCCCGGCGCGGCTGTTTGGCATCGCCAACAAGGGCCGGATCGCAGCCGGCTATGACGCCGATCTCACCATCGTCGATCTCAAGCGGCGCGAAACCATCACCGATCAATGGGTGGCTTCGAAGGCGGGATGGACGCCGTATCACGGCAAGCAAGTCACCGGCTGGCCGGTCGGCACCATCCTGCGCGGCCGCAAGGTGATGTGGGAGAATGCGCTGGTGACGCCGGCGCAGGGCGAACCAGTCAAATTTCTTGAAACTTTAAGCGGCGTTCCGAGCTAAGTTCCCTTCGGAAGGTGCTACGACGTAAAGCGAATTTCGGATTCGGGACACTGGTGCGTTGCGGCATAGGCCCGCCATGAATGGGCCCGCGCCGCGATCGTTCGATAGCCATAACGCCCGGCGGCACTCCCATAACGACCCGTGGCGGGATCTATCCACAACACCGTCGGATCGATTGGAAAGTCCTGTCCGCGCGGCTATGACGTGCGTGGGGGACACGGACATGAGCACAGAACTCATGGCGCTGCGCATGCTGGCCGTATGCGCAAAGGGGGACGATTTCGAGCTGCTGCGTGAAGGCGCGGCGCTTGCATCCTTGCCATTGGAACTGGTCGAAGCGGATTGCGCACAGGAAGCGTCGGCGTTGCTCGCGGGACGCCGTCCGATCGATCTCGTTCTGGTCGATGGTGCATTATCCGAACCCGACCGCGCGATGATCGCGAAGGCCGCGCGCGAAGCCGAAAAGCCGGCCTTTGTCGTTCTTCTGTCTCAGGATCAAAAAGCGACTGCGGCGTGCGCCGACGCCATGGCCGCGAAGCCGCGTGATGCGAAGGCCGCACGAGTCATGGTCGATGGCTGCGTGCAGTCGCGACTGCCGAGCCGCGTATTAGTGGTCGACGATTCACCGACCATGCGTTCGATCGTGAAGAAGATTCTGGCCGCCAGCAATTTCCCGCTGCAGCTCGCGGACGTGTCCGAAGGTCAAGCCGCACTCAATGTCATCGCCAGAGATACCGCTGATATCGTCTTCCTCGATTACAATATGCCGGGCCTCAATGGCGTCGAAACATTGAAGGCGCTCAAGAGCACAAATAAAAAAGTGCGCGTCGTAATCATGACGTCAGCGACCGAGGAAAGTGTCGCCACGGAAGCGCTGGATGCCGGCGCCGATGCCTTCCTGAAGAAGCCGTTCTATCCCGCGGATGTCGACGCGGTGATCTACGGCCTGTTCGGCCTGACACAGCTCGTGCCGGCGAAGTCTTGATGGGGCCTGCTCGTTTTGATGCTTCGTCATGGCCGGGCTCGTCCC
>CAYJNT010000198.1:0-3695 GCA_964370945.1 uncultured Hyphomicrobiales bacterium
CGAGATGGTGAAATGCCTCGCGGACGCCACCGCGAAATGGGACAAGCGGCTCAACGAAGCCTATCGCGAGACGCTGAAGGAGGGGCCGCGTGAGCAGCGCGAGCAATTGCGCAAGGCGCAGCGGCTCTGGCTGCAATACCGCGACGCCAATTGCGACTATTACGGCTTGAGCGAAGGCTCGATCGCGCGTGTCCTCGCCGCCTCCTGCCTGTTCGACATGACCAAGGCCCGGGCGAAAGAGCTCGAGGCCGCGCCGGGGAATTGAGCGGGTGCCGGCTATGAAAATTTGCCCCAAGCACGCTCCGTCGCCCACCAGATGAGTTTGCTGCCGAAAATGATGAGCGCGGCCAAGGCAAGCCATCCGTATAGGCCCGCCGAAATAATCCCCGAGCCAAGCGCGAGCACCGGAATGATCATGGCCAGATAGTACGGGCCTGTGAATCGGCAATGCGTGCGCCCACATCGCCGGGCATTCAAAATGCAGGCCGTCCCCATCCCAGCCAAAGCGACAATCCAAATGACCATTCGGGTTGGCACATCGACCAACAGCGCTGAGACGATGGCGACAATGGGAAGCCCCCACAGCAGTCCATAGCCTTGAACATCGCTGACCCAATCTTCTTTCGCAGGTTGCGCAGGCATGTTCGACACGTTGCCTCCGGACGGGGCCATCTACGGCTTTCGCAGCAAGTCATTCAAAGCAACGAGCAGGCTCACAACGCCGAGCGAAAACCAGAACGGCGAAAAATGGTACCAAGGCAGCAGCGGCTCAATCACAAGGATCAAGCCGACGAGCAGCAGGACGTACGCCGACAGTGGCTTGCCAAGAACAAGCATTCGCCTCATCCGTCTATCCTGCGCAGCACGAGAGCTTCGCGACGTCCTTGTCGAACGCCAGCGCCGCGAGCTTCAGTCCCTCGACCGTCGTCAGATACGGGAAAATCGTTTCGGCGAGATCGTCGATCGTGAGGCCCTGCCGGATCGCGAGCACCGCCGTCTGGATGCTATCGGCCCCTTCAGGCGCGAGAATATGTGCGCCGATGAGCTCGCGGGTTTTTCCGTCCGCCACCAGCTTGATAAGACCGCGCGTGTCTCGCGCTGCAAGTGCGCGCGGCACGGCGGTCAACGGCAGCACTGAAACCCGCACGTCATGTCCGGCGGTACGCGCAGCCGCCTCGGTCAGGCCGACGCTCGCCACCTGCGGGTCGGTGAATACGATCGCGGGCATGGCCGCATTGTCATAGCGCAGGCTGTCGCCGTTGAGCGCATTGCGCGCCGCGAGCTTCGCGCCATAGGCCGCCATATAAACGAACTGGTCACGTCCGGTCACGTCGCCGGCGGCGTAGATGCCTGGGCGCGTCGTGCGCATCCGGTCGTCCACTTCGATCCCGCCGTTCGAAGCCTGCGCGACGCCGGCCTCCGCAAGGCCAAGGCCTTCGACATTGGGCGAGCGGCCCGTCGCGATCAAAAGCTGTTCGGCCGTCAGCGTCTCCTCGCGGCCGTCCTTTTTCACAATGAGGGAGATTCCGGTATCCGTCTGCTCGATCCGCTGATAGGCGATGCCACAGGTCAGCCGGATGTTCTCGTCCTGGAAATACCTCGAAAGGGCCTCGGCGATTTCAGGCTCCGCCGCCGGCAGCAATTGGCTGCGGCAAACGATGCTGACGTTGACGCCCATGCGCGCGAACATCTGCGCGAGCTCGGCGCCGATGTATCCGCCGCCGACAACGAGCAGCGATTTCGGCAGCGCATCGAGCGCGAGCGCGGACGTGCTGGTCAGGTACTTCACGGCTTCGATGCCCGCAATCGCAGGCACGGCGGGGCGTGCGCCGGTGGCGATGATGAACCGCTCAGTCTTGAGCCCATCGCCATTGACCGCGACACCGCCTTGCGTGAGTTGTGCGCGACCTTCGATGTAAGAGATGTTGTTGTAGGCGGGCAGCAGGTCGGCATATTTGGACTGGCGCAACCCCGACACCAGCTCATCCTTCTGGCGGATCGTCGCGCGCCAATCCTCGGCCTTCGCCTTGGCGCGGATACCGGCGAAGCGTCCGGCGGCGCCGGCCTGATGCAGCGTCTCGGCGGCGCGGATCAGCGTCTTCGACGGCACGCAGCCGATATTGACGCAGGTTCCGCCGATCGTGCCGTGGCCGATCAGCGCGACCTGCGCGCCTTGCTCCGCCGCCGTGATCGCTGCCGAGAAGCCGGCCGATCCTGCGCCGATCACGGCGAGGTCGAAAGCCTTGCTTCCATTCTTGGGGGTGCAACAGTCATTCATGATTTATCGCCTTGTTGGGAACGGCCGGATTGCAACATGCCTGCGCCGTCGCACGGCGGCGATAGAGGCCGATGCCGACCAGCGCGAGACAGATCAAGAGGGCTGCAATTGCGACGTAGTCGGCGGTGGCGAGCCACGCCGTCAGGCCGAGTACACCAAACACGACGGCGAGCAACGGAGTCGCGCAACAGATCCCGGCGATGATTGCGCCGACGCTGCCGGTTGTAATCAAGGTGCGGTCATCGAGCATTTGGCTAGCTCTTCGGCGCGGACGGATAGCCCGCGTTCGTGGTCGCAGCGATCAGTGCCTTCACATCGACCTTGCCGTCGTCGTAAGTCACGATTGCCGTCTGGTCCTTGTAGGAGACAGCGACCTTGGCGACGCCAGGCACGGCTTCGAGGCTGGCCTTCACGATACGGGGACACGCCGCGCAATACATGTTCTTGACGGCCAGCGTGATGGTTTTCTCGGCCGCAAATGCGGTCGAGGATACGAGAAGACAAAGAGCGAATGCAGCGGAGGGGAGTAGCTTGTTCATCGGCATTCCTCCGTTCATGGGTTGAGAAACAGCGGCGCAAGGACGTTGAAGCCGAGCGCGGCGATCACCAGGATCGTCGCGACGACGAGCGTGGTCATGATCAACCGGTTCGACTGGGGGCGGGCGCACGCCGCGTCGCCGGCGCAGGCAAGCCGCGAGGAGCGGTACACGAGCCAATAGCCGGTCCCGAGGAACCCAAGCGTCGCGGCGATGAAGTAGGGCTGATACGGCGCGAGCTGCGTGAAATTGCCGATCCACGCTCCGCTGACGCCGAGGCTGAACAGCGCGAGCGGCAGGATGCAGCACGAAGACGCCGCGAGGGCGCCAAGCAAGCCGCCTGTCGCCAGAAGCGTCGGCGCCCGCCGGGATTGCGCGACAATGTCGTCCTTGACCATCATGCGGTCAGGCTACATCCTGTAGTGACTACAGGATCAAGGGCGCTCCCCATGGGTTCGATCACGGCTTCGCGAGCGGAAGGCCTGACGATCGGCAAGCTGTCGCAGCTCACCGGCGTGAATATCGAGACCATCCGCTATTACGAGAAGATCAAGGTGCTGCCCAAGCCTTCGCGGACCGAAAGCGGGCGGCGCATCTATGGTCCGATGGAGCGGCGCATCCTCGCCTTCGTGCGGCGTTCGCGCGAGCTGGGTTTCTCGCTGGACGAGGTCCGCGCGCTGCTGCGGCTGGGCGGACCCGAAAAAGCCTCCTGCCGCGAAGTCCGGGAACTTGCCGCCCATCATCTCGACGACATCCGCGCCAGGATCGGCGATCTTCGGAAGCTCGAGCGCCTGCTGGCGAAAACGGTCGCCCAATGCACGGGCACCACGGCCCCGGAATGTCCCGTGCTGGATATCCTGGACGTCCAGCGCCCGGGAAGT
>CAYJNT010000198.1:3795-6613 GCA_964370945.1 uncultured Hyphomicrobiales bacterium
TTCGCCGGATTGCGCTCCGAGCGCGCTTTGTCGCGTGCGGAACTTCTTGTCATGACGGCCGTATTACAGTTTGATGACAACGCCCGTTGTCCACAGAAACCGGGCAGGGCGCCCGTTGTCCATGTCGATTACGAGTTTACCTCGCACGTCCGGCCGCTTCGCGGCACTCTCCGCCCTCGACCGTTCCCAACGCATCCGCCTCGGCGCCGCCGCGCTCATTCATCTCGTGGCGCTTGGAACGCTGTTCGCGACCGAGCACGAGTTTTTCCATCTCTCGCTGGCGGGCCTGACCTGGATCGGGCTCAACCTGTTCTTCCTGTCGATCCTGCGGCGGCCGCTGATGTCGGCGGTTCTGTCGCTCGCCATGGTTCTGGGGCTGATCGCGCTGTCGCTGTTCAAGTTCGAGGTCACCTGGATGACGGTGACCTTCCTTGACGTGCTGATCGTTGATTCCGGCACGGTGCGTTTTCTCTTGAAAACCTTTCCCAATTTTCGTCTGACCGTGATCGGCGGACTGATCGCGGCAATTCCGCTCGCGATCCTGGTCTGGCGGACCGACCCGTTCCGTGTGCGTCGTGCCCATGCCGCGCTTGGCGGCACCGCATGCCTGGCGCTGATGGGCGTGATGTCCCTCAAGGTTCCGGAACAGCCCTGGGAGCCGTTCCAGGGCATCAATCACGTCTCGAGTTTCGTTCGCGCCGGCTTCACCTCGCTGTCGCAGCTTTCGACGCTCGGCTGGATCGAAGCCGACGTCGCGCTGCCGGAAAAACTGAAAACGCTGCCCGGTGGAAGCTGCGCGGCAACCGATCACAATGTGATCGGTTCTAATAAGTCGGAGCATGATGTCGCCGGAAAACCGCTTCACACTTTTCCGCATCATGCTCCGACGAAGCCGCCGCACATCATCATGGTGCTCGACGAATCGAGCTTCGATGTCTCGACCGTGCCGGGCATGCAGGTGCCCCCCGGCTACAAGGATCAGTTCCGCTCCTTCGACGGCAAGACGCGCTCGTTCCTGGTGGAAGGCACCGGCGGGCCGACCTGGTACACCGAATATAACGTGCTCTCGGGATTGTCGGCGCGCTCGTTCGGACGCTTGCAATTCTACGTCACGCGCATCGCAGCGAACCGCGTCCAGCGCGGGTTGCCGCAAACATTGCGGCGCTGCGGCTACAAGACTTTCAGCCTTTATCCCGCGCCGGGATCGTTCCTCTCGGCGCGAGCCTATCAGCATTCGGCCGGCATCGGCCGCATGATCGATTCCAAGGAGATGCGCGCGGGCGACGTCGAGCCCGATCATTTCTTTTACGATCAGGCGCTGCGCGTGATGGAGCGCGAGCGCGGCGAGCAGCCGCTCTTCCTGTTCGTCTACACCGTCGCCAATCATTTCCCCTGGGACTCGCCGTATCGCGCGGATCTGACGCCCGGGTGGCGCGATCCCGGCAACGGCGCCGAGATCGATGAATATATGCGCCGGCAGAAAATGAGCGCGCAGGATTACGCGGATTTCGTTGAACGGCTGCAGCGCAAATTCCCGAAAGAGCCGTTCCTGATCGTCCGGTTCGGCGATCACCAGCCTTACATCTCCTCCAAGATGATCGAGCCGGGAAAAAGCATCGTCGAGGTCACGCGCAGCATCGCGCAGCGCGATCAACGCTATTTCACCACGTATTACGCCATCGATGCGGTCAATTACCGGCCGAAGGATTTGTCCTCCGCGCTCGACAAGCTCGATGCGCCCTATCTGCCGCTCGCCGTGCTGGAAGCTGCCGGCCTGCCGCTTGATGCGTCCTTCGCCGAGCAGAAGGCAATCATGGCGCGCTGTGGCGGCGTGTTCTACGATTGCAAGGACGGCGCCGAGGCACGCCGCTTCAACCGCCTCCTGATCGACGCCGGCCTCATCAAGGGGCTTTGATCCGCGCCGCAAGCCCGCTACGGTCCGAAAAAATAACGCGCAGGGACGGCAATGACCGGGGCAGGAGAGGCCATCGCGATCGATGTGGCAGCACGCGGGCGCGGGCCCGCGGTCGCGCTCGATGATGTCGCAATCACATTCCGCATGGCGGGCGATCATGTCTATACCGCCGTCGAGCGCGCCTCGCTCTCGGTCGCCGACGGCGAGTTCGTCTCCATCGTGGGGCCGACCGGCTGCGGAAAATCGACATTGCTCAATGTCGCCGCCGGCCTGCTGGCACCTTCATCCGGCAAGGCGTCGATCTTCGGTCACGCGCTGTCGGGGTTGAACCGGCAGGCGGGCTACCTGTTTCAGGCCGAGGCCTTGTTTCCGTGGAAAACGGCGATCGATAATATCGCGATCGGGCTCGAAACCGCCGGCGTCGCGTCATCGCCGGCGCGCCAGCGCGCGCAGGATTGGCTCACGCGCGTCGGTCTGGGGTCTTTCGGTTTGCGCTATCCGCACATGCTCTCGGGCGGACAGCGAAAGCGTGTCGGTCTCGCGCAGGTGCTCATTCGCGATCCGAAAATCCTGCTGATGGACGAGCCGTTCGGCCCGCTCGACGCGCAGACCCGCCAGATCATGGGCAATCTGCTGCTCGATCTGTGGAGCGCCGACAAGAAGGCCGTGATGTTCGTCACGCACGATCTCGAGGAGGCGATCGCGCTCTCCGACCGCGTGGTGATCATGTCGGCGGGGCCGGCCGCGCGCATTATCGGCGACTGGAACGTGAACCTGCCGCGCCCGCGCGACATTGCCGAGGTGAAGCTCGACCCCGCCTTTCACGCGCTGCACCGCGACATCTGGCAGAAGCTGAAAGACGAAGTGATCAAGGGCTACGCCCAGACCGGAGGCGGGTGATGA
>CAYJNT010000199.1:0-4167 GCA_964370945.1 uncultured Hyphomicrobiales bacterium
GTGTCCTTCGATTCCGAAGTTCGCTTACCAGGGTGCCGCGGAATGAAGCGAACTTCGGAATCGGGACACTAGCCCTTTTCCCGCATCAGGCGGGCGCGCTCGCGATTCCAGGTGCGCTTTTTGTCGGCCTCGCGCTTGTCATGCAGTTTCTTGCCGCGCGCGAGCGCGATCTCAACCTTGGCGCGGCCGCGGTCGTTGAAATAGACCTTCAGCGGAACGAGCGTCATGCCTTCGCGCTCGACCGCGCCGATCAGCTTGTTGATCTGGCGCTTGTGCAACAGCAATTTGCGTGGCCGCTTCGGCGTGTGGTTCAGGCGATTGGCCTGGCGGTATTCCGGAATGTTGGAATTGATGAGCCAGATCTCGCCGTCGCGGGCATCGGCGTAGGATTCGCCGATCGTCGCCTTGCCGGCGCGCAGCGATTTCACCTCGCTGCCGGTCAGCGCGACACCCGCTTCGAACACCTCGCCGATTTCGTAATTGAACCGCGCCTTGCGATTGTCGGCGGCGATCTTTCTGACAGGCTTGTCCGTTTTCTTTGCCGGCTTGGCCGCCATCTAGAGCATTTCCAGGCGAAGTGGGAACCGGTTCGCCGTCCGGAAATGCGACAAACGAGAGAAATAGAGCGCTTTCATGAATCCACTCCGCGGGAAAGCGCTTTAGTTCAGCAGCCCGGCATGCACCATGGCTTTGCGGATCGTCGCCTTGGTCGGCGCCGTCACCGGCAAAAGCGGCAGCCGGACTTCTTCGTTGCCGCGGCCAAGCAGCGTCAGGCCGCATTTCGCGCCGGACAGACCGGGCTCAAGGAAGATCGCGGCATGCAGCGGGATCAGGCGATCCTGGACCTTCATGGCTTCCGGATAATCGTTCGCGAGTGTCGTTTCCTGCAGCTTCGCGCAAAGGCCGGGCGCGACATTCGAGACCACCGAGATGCAGCCGTTGCCGCCGCAGGCATTGTAGGCGAGCGCGGTCATATCCTCGCCCGAGAGCTGGATGAAGTCCGGCCCCATGGCATCGCGCTGCGTCGACACGCGCGCGAGATTGCCGGTCGCGTCCTTCACGCCGACGATGTTCTTCAATTCGAACAAGCGCTTCATGGTATCGACCGACATGTCGACGACCGAGCGCGGCGGAATATTGTAGATGAAGATCGGAATCCCGATCGCGTCGTTCACCGCCTTGAAATGCGCGTACATGCCTTCCTGGGTCGGCTTGTTGTAGTAGGGCGTGACGGAGAGCACGGCATCGGCGCCCGCCTTCTCGGCATGCTGCGCGAGTTCGACCGCTTCGCTGGTTGCGTTGGACCCGGCGCCCGCGATCACCGGCACGCGGCCGCGCGCCTGGTCGACGCACCATTCGACCACTTTCTTGTGCTCGTCATGGGACAAAGTCGGGCTCTCCCCGGTGGTGCCGACCGGAACAAAGCCCTTGGTGCCCTCGGCGATCTGCCACTCGATCAGATCGCGGAAGCCTTTTTCGTCGAGCTCACCGTTCTTGAAGGGCGTGACAAGCGCCGTGAACGATCCGCGAAAGCGCGACATGGCCGTCATGACTTGGAACCCTGAGCTAATGACTATCCAGCGGGCAAACTACCGGTTCGCCAGAGGGGATGAAAGTGAATGTTCGTGCGGCTTGGCATCACCGGAGCCGATGGTTAGCTCCCGCAATCCCGCCGCTTTCTAAAGGCAAAAATGCGCCCAGTGGCTACATGGTGGGTTGCGTGATGGGGCCGCGTTAGCGGTTCCTCAAGATAATCAACCACTGGTGTCCCGAAATCCGAAGTTCGCCTTATTGTGCTGCATTCACCTTCGCGAACTTCGGATTTCAAAGGGACACTAGTAACTTTATGATTCCAGTGTGGTTTTGGTTCAGAAGGTCCCGACGGACTCGCCGCAACACCATGGGACCTTCTGAACCACCACACTGGGCTGCAAAATGAGCACCGGCGGTCCCGATTCGGGGGAGCCGCATGCGGGCGAGGAAGGGCCGTCGAGCTTGAAAAGATATCGCCAGGCGGCGCTTGCTTCTGCCGCACTCCTCCTTTGCGCTGCCGCCGAGGCTGCGCCCAAGACGGCTGGTCCGGTTCCGTTGCCGAGGCCCCGACCGGTGGCGGCGAGCTCCAAGGCTGTCCCGGCCGCTACCAGGCCGACGGCGACGGCCCCGATCGTGGCGAAGCCCGCGCCCGCCAAATCCACAGTGCCGCTTGCCGTCGCGCCCACCGCCTCGACCGGCGCGGATGATTTCGCCGCCGTGCGCAAGGCAATCGATCTCGTCAAGAAGGGCAAGATGACCGAAGCGTTCGATGTCGGCCGCGGGGTCGCCGATCCGGTCGCGCGCAAATTGATCGAGTGGGCGGTCCTGCGCGCGGAGGACGACGAGTTCAATTTCGATCGCTACGCCGCCTTCATCGCCGCCAATCCCGGCTGGCCGCACACCGCCATGTTCCGGCGCAAGGCCGAGGCCGCGCTCTGGCAGGATCGCCTGAGCGAAAATACGGTGCGCAGTTTTTTCGCCAGAACGAAGCCGATTACGGCCAAGGGGCGCCTCGCGCTCGCGCGCGCCGCGATCGCGCAAGGCGACCGCGCGCAGGCTGCGCAATATGTGCGCGAGGCCTGGCGCAACGACGCGCTCGGAGCCGACGTTGAAACGCAGGTTCTGGACAGCTTCGGGCCGCTGCTCAACGGCGGCGATCACAAGGCACGGATGGATCGCCGCCTCTATGCGGAGGATACCGATGCCGGCATGCGCGCGGCGAACAGGCTTGGCGGCGCGCAGGTCGCGATCGCCAAAGCGCGCAAGGCCGTCATCGACAAATCCGCGAAAGCCAAGGCGCTGCTCGATGCCGTGCCGGAGGACGCGCGCCGCGACGCCGGCTACATGCTCAGCCGCATCCAGTGGCTGCGGCGGAACGAGAAATTCGCCGAAGCCACGCAGATCATGCTCGCCGCTCCCGTCGATCCGGCGGTGATCCTCGACACTGAGGAATGGTGGGTCGAGCGCCGCCTGCTGGCGCGCAAGCTGCTCGACATCGGTGAGGTGCGGGCCGCGTATCGCGTCGCGCGCGAGGGCGCCGTCCCGACCAGGACAAACTCCAAGGTCGACCGGCTTTTCACCGCCGGCTGGATCGCGCTCCGCTACGCCAAGGACCCCGGCGCGGCCAACCAGTATTTCGCGCAGATCCCGCAGGTCGATACGCATCCGACCTCGCTCGCCCGCGCTGCCTATTGGCAGGGCCGCACGGCGGAAGCGCTCGGCCGCCACGACGAAGCGCGCGCGCATTACGCACGCGGTGCGCAATATCCCGCCGCCTATTACGGACAATTGGCGCGCGCGAAAGTCGGCGCCGGCGACATATCGTTGCCGCCCGCCCCGCCGCCTGCGCGCACCCCGCTCGAGATCGTGCGCGCCGCCGAAATCCTTTATGCCATCGACGAGCGCGACCTTGTGGTCTCGGTCGCCGCCGACCTCGCCGACCGGCCGACCGATCCCGGCGCGCTCGCGATGCTGGCCGAGGTCGCCGCCCGCAATCAGGACGCCCGCACGCTGCTCCTGATCGGCAAGGGCGCGATGGCGCGCGGCTTGCCGTTCGAAAAGCATGCCTTTCCGATCGTCGGCCTTCCGCGCTACACGCCGGCCGGCCCGCAGGTCGACCCGGCCGTCGCCTATTCGATCGCGCGGCAGGAAAGCGCGTTCAATCCGCGCGCGGTCTCGAGCGCCAACGCGCTCGGGTTGATGCAGGTCACGCCGGCGGCCGGCAAGCACATCGCCAAGCGGATCGGCGTCGCCTTCGACAAGAAGCGCCTGCTCAGCGACCCCGTCTACAACGTGCAGCTCGGCGCCGCCGAACTCGGCGACGCGCTCGAGACTTATCGCGGGTCCTATATCCTGACCTTCGCCTCCTACAATGCGGGACGCGGCCGGGTGCGCGAGTGGATCGAACGCAATGGCGATCCGCGCGATGCGAAGGTTGATCCGATCGACTGGGTCGAGCGGATTCCGTTCTCCGAGACCCGTAATTACGTCCAGCGCATCCTTGAGAACATGCAGGTTTACCGCGTTCGCTTCGGGGGGTCGCGCGGCCTGATGATTGAAGCCGACCTGCGGCGCGGTTCGAGCAGCAATTAAAGCCGTTAAAGCGCCGCTTTAATTGCCTCAACAGGATTGAGA
>CAYJNT010000199.1:4267-6599 GCA_964370945.1 uncultured Hyphomicrobiales bacterium
GCATGAAGTCCAATAGCCACAGCCTTTTCGTCTCCGCGCCCGATGGCCTGCGGCTGCATGTCCGGATTTACGGCGCGCAGAAGGACGGCAAACGCCCGGTCGTGTGCCTGCCCGGCCTGTCACGCAACGGCAGCGACTTCGAGGCACTCGCGGCGGCTTTGGGCAGGTTGCGCCAGGTGCTGGTCATGGACCTGCGCGGCCGCGGCCATTCCGAACACGATTCCAATCCCGCGAATTACAGCCTGCCGGTCGAGCTCGGCGACGTCCTGGCGGTCCTGACCGCGCTCGAGGCGGAGCCCGCAATCTTCGTCGGGACCTCGCGCGGCGGCATTCTGACCATGCTGCTCGCCGCCATCCGCCCCGGCGCCATCGCCGGCGCCGTGCTCAACGACATCGGCCCGGTGATCGAGAACAAGGGCGTCATGCGGATCAAGGGATACGTCGGCAAGCTGCCGCAGCCCCGCACCATCGAGGAAGGCGCGGAAATTTTGCGCCGCCTGTTCAGCACCCAATTCACGCGGTTGACGGCGGAGGATTGGCTCGCATGGGCGAAGCGCAACTGGTGGGTCAAGGACGGCAAGCTGGTCGCGCCCTACGATCCAGCCTTGTCGCGGACGCTCGCCGAGTCCGATCTCGAACGGCCCCTGCCCGCGCTCTGGGCGCAGTTCGACGCGCTTGCCGACGTACCGGTGATGGTGATCCGCGGCGAGCATTCGGATTTGCTCTCGCCCGAAACCGTCGCCGCGATGAAGGCGCGGCGGCCCGCATTGTCGGCGATCGAAATCAAGGGCGAAGGACACGCGCCGCAGCTCGAGGGCGATGTCGTTGCGCGCATCGCAGCCTTCGCAGATCAATGCGACGGGCGCGTCCTAAACCGCATCCGCCACAGATGTACGCCTGAGGTGCCGCAAAAGCACCGCTGGCGACGATAATAAAAAAAGCGGCCCTCTTTCCGCCGCAAAAAAGCGCGGCGGCGGTCTCGATCTCGCCAAGCGCGCGGGACGTCCGGCATCGCAGCGAAATACAGCGATCCTACCTCGTCTCCGGACGCGAAACGCGACGTTCGAATTTCGCCATATGTCGGAGAGAACCGTTCTTGTCAAGGTAAATTTTTATCTACATGCGCTGATGTATCGTCGCCGCTACGGCTCTCCATCAAACGTCGCCCAAACCCGCGCGATGCGACTTGCCATGAGGACCACGCAATGCCTCGCCGCGCGGCGCGCTCGGCCCAGCGGATCACGGCCAGAACTTACGCTGGACGCTCAGGGTGCCCGGCCACACGTTGTTATCCTGGATGTTTCTGCACCGGCATGTTCCCGGGCGGAACAATGGCGAAGGAATGCAACCTGCACCGACGGTCGAGTAGAAAAAACCCCCGGCGGTTTCCCGCCGAGGGTCTTGATCTCAAGCGATGATCGAACGATCGATCACGGCCAGAAGTTACGCTGAATGCGCAGGATGCCCGACCAGATGTCCTGGTCGCTCACGACCTTCGTCGGGTCGACCACATTGGTAGTCGCAATGTTGACGCCGGTCACGGCTCCGGCGAACGCCGTATCGACCTTCGTGTACATGACTTCGAGGCCGATATCGAGGTTCGTCACCGGGTTCCAGATCGTGCGCGAGCCAACCTGCCAAGCAGCCCAGTCGGCGCAACCCGGACCGAAGACAGCGCCGCAGATCAAGGTGTCAACCGACGTGCTGTCGGCTTCGTACTCCGAGTAAGACCCCCAGATCGAGGACCGCAGCGAGTTGGTCCAGTAATGCTGGAAGCCGGCATTCACGTTCCACGCCTTCGGAAGCTCAAGCTGGCCTCCGGTAGTGAAGTACGCGTCATCCAGCCAGCCAGCGGCAACACCGCCGACCTGAGTCAGGTTCGCACCCGCACCGCGGGCACCGAACGCGCCACCCGCGTTCCACACATAAACGGTCGCACCTTCGGCGTAGGTCGCCGACACGGCGAACGTGTCCTTCGGATCCCACGGCATCTTCAACAGGATGCCGGCGCCGACGGCCCAGCCCCACTTCTCATCCGGATGGCCTTGCTGGCCGCCCGGAGCAGCAGGAGTGAGGTAATAGTTCGCCTGGTTGAGATGCAGAGCGCCGGAGACCTGGGCAGAGCCCCAAGCCTGGTCGACGCGCAGGTTACCGACGATGTCGGGCACCTCGTTGCCGTGGTTGTCGGACGCGTTAGCAGCACCGATCGTGAAGGGTGCTCCGGTCGCGAGATCGACGACGGCGGTACGACGCTCGGAGTAGTCTTCGAGCGACAGGGTCGCGGTGACGCCGTTGCCCAGCATCGCCGTGTAGGCGAAGACGGGCGTGCCGG
>CAYJNT010000200.1:0-6589 GCA_964370945.1 uncultured Hyphomicrobiales bacterium
AGGACGGCATCGTCCTGATCGACCAGGACAAGTGCCGCGGCTGGCGCATGTGCGTGTCGGGCTGCCCGTACAAGAAGATCTATTACAACTGGCAGAGCGGCAAATCCGAGAAATGCGTGTTCTGCTTCCCGCGCATCGAAGCGGGCCAGCCGACCGTCTGCGCCGAAACCTGCGTCGGGCGCATCCGCTATCTCGGCGTCGTTCTTTATGATGCCGATCGCATCGAGGAGGCGGCCAGCGTTCCGAACGAGCAGGATCTGTACGAGGCGCAGCTCTCGGTCTTCCTCGATCCCCACAATCCGAAGGTGATCGAACAGGCGCGCGCCGACGGCATCCCGGAGGCGTGGCTGGAAGGCGCACGGCGCTCGCCGATCTGGAAAATGGCGATGGAGTGGAAGGTCGCGTTCCCGCTGCATCCGGAATACCGCACGCTGCCGATGGTCTGGTACGTGCCGCCGCTCTCGCCGATCCAGTCGGCGGCCTCGGCCGGCAAGATCGGCCATGACGGCGAAATGCCGGATGTGCGGTCGCTGCGCATCCCGCTGCAATATCTCGCCAACCTTCTGACCGCGGGCAGGGAAGAGCCGGTCGCGCTCGGGCTCGAGCGCATGCTGGCGATGCGCGCCTACATGCGCGCCAAGACCATCGACGGCGTCATCGACGAGAATATCGCTAAGCGCGTCGGCCTGTCCGGGCGCGCCATCGAGGAGATGTACCAGGTGATGGCGATCGCGAATTACGAGGATCGTTTCGTGATCCCGACCGCGCATCGCGAGCTCGGCGAGGACGCCTACGACCTGCGCGGCTCCTGCGGCTTCTCGTTCGGCAACGGCTGTTCGGGTGGAACGAGCGAAACCAACCTGTTCGGCACGCCCAAGCGCGCCAAGGATCCGATCAAGACCCCGATGGAGGTCGCGTGATGACTTGCGGGACGACTTGGACGTTCAAGGTGCTCTCGGTCCTGCTCAACTATCCGACCGTGGAATTGCAGCAAGCGGCCGCAGACATGAAATCGGCGCTCGATGCCGAAAAGCTCGTGCCGCCGGCGGTGCAGCGCGCGCTGTTCACACTGATCGACGAGATCGCGGCCGGCGATCTCTACGACCTGCAGGAGCGCTATACGCTGTTGTTCGACCGCACGCGGTCGCTCTCGCTGCATCTGTTCGAGCACGTTCACGGTGAAAGCCGCGATCGCGGGCAGGCGATGATCGACCTGCAGAATCTCTATGCCGAAAAAGGTCTTGAGATCGGCGCGTCCGAATTGCCGGATTTCGTGCCGCTGTTCCTCGAATTTCTGGCCAACCAGCCGCGCGCGGAAGCGTTCGAGCTTCTCGGGCAGCCGGTGCATGTCTTGGCCGCGCTCGCCGAACGTCTGCGCAAGCGCAGCTCGTCCTATGAATCGGTGTTCCGTGCGCTGGTTGCGCTCGCGGACGAGAAGCCGAAAGGTGAGGACATCGCGGCCGTGCTCGCCGAACCGGATCCCGATCCCGACGATCTCGCAGCGCTCGACGCCGCGTGGGAAGACGAGCCGGTGCAGTTCGGCCCCGGCGCGGCCGACAATTGCAAGGACGGGTTGATCGCGCGCATCCGCGCCGGCCGCCGCCCGGCGCCCGGACTGGCCGCCGGCGCTCAACGCCCCGTCTTGCCGCATTAAGGAGAGGACCAATGCGCGAAGCCATCAATCACGCCGTCTTCGGCTGGTACCCCTATCTTTGCCTGACGATTTTCATTCTCGGCAGCGTGGTGCGGTTCGATCGCGAGCAATACACCTGGAAAACGGGATCGAGCCAGCTGCTGCGCCGGAAGCAATTGATGTGGGGATCGAACCTGTTCCACGTCGGTATCCTCGTCATCTTCCTTGGCCATTTCGCGGGCTTGCTGACGCCGATCTGGATTTTCGACTTTGTCGGGATCTCGCACACCTTCAAGCAATGGATGGCGATCGTGGTCGGCGGCGTCGCCGGCGTCATGTGCTTCGTCGGCATCACGCTCTTGGTGCATCGCCGGCTGTTCGATTCGCGCATCCGCAAGACGTCGTCGTTCGGCGATATCGCGATCCTCCTCTTGCTCTATGCGCAGCTCGTCATCGGACTTGCGACCATCTCGGTCTCGCTCGGTCACCTTGATGGCAACGAGATGGTGAAGTTCATGACTTGGGCGCAGGGCATCCTCACGCTGCAGCCGGGCGTCTCCGCCCTGATCGCGGATGTCCATCCGCTGTTCAAGCTGCACCTGTTCCTGGGGATGACTATCTTCCTGGTCTTCCCGTTCACGCGGCTCGTGCATGTCTGGAGCGCGCCGGTCTGGTATCTCGGGCGGCGCGGCTATCAGGTCGTCCGCACGTCGCGTCCGCAGCGGCAAGCGCGCGGCACCGTTCGCGCGCCGCAGGAATGGCAGGTGACGCAGGCGAAATCGCCGTCGCCGCGCGTGCGCCCGGTACCGGCGGAGTGAGCGCCATGAATTGTTCGGTTCGCGATGCCATTCTGCCCAAGAAACGTGTCGAGGTCGCCGTCAACGGCGTCGCCATCCCGCGCGATCGTATTGCGCGGGAAATCCAGAATCATCCATCCGGATCGCCGATCAAGGCGTGGGGCGCCGCGGCGCAATCCCTCGTGGTTCGCGAATTGCTGCTGCAGGAAGCAAGACGGCTTGGCGTGAAGGCTGTTCCGCTTGACGACGGCGAGGGCCGGCGTGAGACCGAGGACGAAGCCGCGATCCGCGCGCTGATCGATCGGCAGGTCGTGACGCCGGCTCCCGACACCGAAACCTGCCGGCGCTATTACGAGCAAAATCGAAGGCGGTTCCGCTCGGCTGACATCTATGAGGCCGCGCATATTCTGCTTCCGGCGACGACAAGTGACCCGCAGGCCTATGCGCGCGCGCGCGAGACCGCCGTCGCAATGATCGCGCAATTGCAGGAAAAGCCGGAGCTCTTTTCTGATCTTGTCCGTACCCACTCGGCTTGTCCGTCGCGCGCGCAGGGCGGACATCTCGGCCAGATTTCGAGCGGACAGACGACCCCTGAATTCGAGCAGGCGCTCGCGGCGCTCGCGCCGGGCGCGCTGACCAGCGCGCCGGTCGCGACCCGCTACGGCTTTCATATCATCCGCCTCGATCGCCGGATCGAGGGCCGGGAGCTCCCGTTCGAAATCGTCGCCGACCGCATCGCGGATTATCTGACCGACAATGTCCGCCGCCGCGCGACCGCGCAATATATCGCGCGCCTTGTGTCGCGTTCGGTCATCACCGGCCTGGACATGCCCGGCGCGCAAGAACACCGCGTCAATTGAGGAGGGTTCGATGCTGCTCGGCGATCTGATAGCGCGCTTCGACGATGCAGCGGTTGCGACCGAGACGCTGATGTCGTTGCAGGATATTGCTCTGACAAAACAGGTTCGCGAAGCCGCCGCCCGGCAGGACCTGACACCGGGTGAACTCGCCAGCATGGCCGTGCGCATGTTCGCGGATACTGCGAGCGACGAGGAATGGGTGACGGCGATCGGGCAGATGGCGCGCACGCCGGAGCCGGGCCTCGAATTGCTGCGCCGCTCCCTGATCTGGATGCTGGCGCCGCATCCGGCCGGATGCGCGTGATCGCCATGACGGTGCCGCGTCCCGGCGCATTCGAGGTTGCGCAGGCGAGGCAGCCATGAAAGCCGCCGTCCGCCCGCCCGTCTCCACCGATTGCGATCGGCCCGCCCGGCAGCACCTGATCCCGGTCGATCAGGCACTCGCCACGATCCTCGCGGATGTTGCGCCGATATCGCGGACCGTCGTCGTACCGGTGACACAGGCGCGAGGACGGATTTTGTCTGCGGCCATCGCGAGCGCCGCGCCGCTACCACGCTTCGACAATTCGGCGATGGACGGATACGGCGTCCACGCCAACGACCTGTCCGGGCGGGCTGTGCGGCTGCGGTTGACGGAACGGATCGCCGCCGGCAGCGGCCCGATGGCGGCATTGTCCCCGGGACAGGCTGTGCAGCTTCTGACCGGCGCGCCTCTCCCCTCCGGGGTCGCCGCCGTGGTGCCGCACGAACAGACAAGCCGGCACGGCCGGGACGTCGTCATCGACACACCGGTGGCGTCGGGCGACAATATTCGCCGGGCCGGCGAGGATGTTGCCGTCGGGCAGCAGCTTGTCAGCGCCGGCACGCGGATCGATGCGCGGCATGTCGCGCTGTTGCTGGCGGCCGGCATTGTCGAGATTGCGGTCAAGCCGAAGGTGCGCGTCGGTTTGCTCTCAACCGGCAACGAGCTCGTCGAAACCGGGCAAACGCCCGAAGGTCACACCATTATCGATACCAACAGGCCGCTCCTGTCAGGCTTGCTGGATTTGCCGGATGTGGAGTTGAAGGATTGCGGCATTGTCCGCGACAGCCTGAAGGATGTGTCGGAGCGGATTCGGCGGGTTGCGGCCGGCTGCGATCTGCTGATCACGACGGGCGGCATTTGCGGCAGCGACGCCGACCACATTGCTCCCGCCATTCGAGCGGCGGGAGGCACTTGCGAACCGCTCAAGCTTGCCTTGCGTCCCGGCAAGCCGATCGGGGTGGGACGCATCGGCGGCACGCACATTCTGTGCCTGCCGGGAAATCCGCTGTCTGCACTGGTTACGACCGTATTGCTTGTCAGGCCGTTGCTGCTGGCTCTCGCGGGGGCGTCGCGGAAGCGCTTGCGCGGCATACCGGCTTTTGCAGCCGATCGCATCCGTCACGTGCCGGGCCGGACCGAGTTTGTACCGGTCGTGATCGAGGGCACCGACACAACCGGTCATTGCTATCTCGCGTCGCTGCCGCGCGGGTCGCATCGATTGTCATCGCTCGTGGCCGCCGACGGCTTTGCTGAAATCCCCCGCGACGTGGGCGACGTTCGACCCGGCGAGCAACTGACCTTTCATCCTTTCGCCGTCGATTTTTCAGTTTGAATTTTCGGTAGGCTCCGGCAACACATCCTGTCGGCGAACTCAGCCGTTTTTGCTTTGCCACCTGCGTCATCCGGTTCCCGCATCCCCGGCGCCATTGCAATGCCGCGGCGGGCTTTGAACCTTTTTGGCTGCCGGCGCGACCTAGCTCACAGATCGACCTGAGTGCTATCGTTACAATCAGGCGCGCCCTTGTGGAGGGACGTCATGACCTCTGACCGTCTGTGGATGTTCATCGAATCGGCGCTTCTTGCGCTGCTGTTGCTGTCGTGGATCTACATTCCGGCCTGATGCGGAATGGCCGCGACGGCGAGTTCCGTGGCCATCACGGCACCAGAACGGCCGCGCCGACCAGGTTTCCCTCGCGCAAATCCGAGATCGCTTCATTCGCTTTGCTGAGATCGTAGCGCACGGTATGCGTCACGATCGGCGCCTTCGCAGCAACCGCGAGAAAGTCTCGCCCGTCCCGCCGCGTCAGGTTGGCGACCGAAACGATCTGTCGTTCTTCCCAGAGCAAGCGATAGGGAAAGGACGGGATGTCGCTCATGTGAATGCCGCCGCAAACGACGCGTCCGCCTTTTTTGACGTTCTTCAGCGCCGCCGGCACGAGGCTCCCGACCGGCGCGAAGATAATCGCGGCGTCCAGCAATTCCGGTGGCGCGTCGTCCGATCCGCCGGCCCATACCGCGCCGAGCGAACGGGCATGCTGCTGCGCCGCCTGATCGCCGGGGCGACTGAAAGCGTAAACCTTCCGTCCCTGCCATGTGCAGACCTGCGCGATGATGTGCGCGGCGGCGCCGAAGCCATAGAGGCCGATCGCTTCCGCCTTCGCTATCGCTTCGGCGCGACCACCGTGCGGCGAGCCGGAGCTCCGAAGGAGCGGAGGCTGGTCGCCCGCGCCGGCCGCGACCAGCGATCGCCAGCCGATCAGGCCGGCGCACATCAGCGGCGCCGCCGCAACCGGATCGGCAAAGCCATCGAGGGCGAAGGTGAAATCCGCATCGGCAACCACATGCGTCGCGAAGCCGCCGTCGCGCGTGTAGCCGGTGAATTGCGGGCTGTCGCAAAGATTCTCCCGCGCCGACGCGCAATAGGCGCAATGCCCGCAGGTATGGCCGAGCCATGGAATGCCGACACGCTGGCCCGCGGAGAAGCCGCGCACATCATCACCCAGTGTCTCGATACGGCCGACGATTTCATGGCCGGGGACGAGCGGCAGCTTGGGGCTCGGCAGATCGCCGTCGATCACATGCAGGTCGGTGCGGCAGACCGCGCAGGCTTCGACGCGCACCAGGATTTCATGCGCGCGGGGAGCGGGCGTCGGCCGCTCTTGCGGCACCAGCGCGCTTCCAACCCGATGCAGCACCATCGCGTGCATGCAGCTCTTCTCCGGTTGGCGGCATTATAACGCCATTGTCATTTTGGGCCGCGATCCAGATTTGCGCGAACTCTCATTACTGTCATGGCCGGGCTTGTCCCGGCCATCCACGTCTTTGGTCACTACGAAAAGACAGGAAGACGTGGATGCCCGGCAACGCAGACAAGTTTACGCAGTCTGCGCACGCTAGACTGCGCGCCGGGCATGACGGTAGTTATTATTTGCGGCAGTATTCTAATTTTGTTCTTGACACCGGTTTACTATCGATATATTTTCATGAGCATCCC
>CAYJNT010000201.1:0-6554 GCA_964370945.1 uncultured Hyphomicrobiales bacterium
GCAGCGACGGCGGGTCTGCCAGCTTTCGTCAGAAATGCAGTTTCGCGGTCGTGGCCTTGCCGCGCCGGTCGTCTTTGCCCGACGTCAGGACGTCGAGCTTCACCACGCGTGCGGTTTCGAGATGGCGCGCGAGGAAAACGGCCGCCCCCTCGCGATCGCCCCCCTCGATCAGGTCCATGATCTTCAAGTGCTCGCGCGCCTGACCGATGAAGTGAGAGGTCTCGACCATCGCGCGGTATTCGATCAGACGCCGCAACCGATTGATCCGCTGCAACGCGTCCAGGAAAAACGGATTCCCCGAACAGCGCGCGAGCATCTCGTGAAAGCGGGAGCCGAAGCGAAACAATTCGATGGAGCTCGTCGTATAAATCCGGCCCTCGACCAGCGCCGTTTGCTCCGCGCGAAAGCGGGAGAACTCGTGCGCGTTGATCTTGAAGGTCGGCTCGAGCAGTCCCGCGGGCTCGATCGTCAGCCGGAAGCGATAGCTCGATGAGAAATCCTGTGCGGTCGTGAGCACAGGGAGAAAACGCCAGCCATAACCGGGCTGCCGCTCGATCCATCCCTCCTCCGCCATCCGCGCGATGATCCGCCTCGTATCGGTGCGGTCGAGCTTGTAGCGCCGGCCAAGCTCCGCTTCGCTGAGCTCGGCCGCCAGGCGGCCTGACAGCCGGTCGGCTGCGATTTTGCGATAGGGTTCGTCCGCGTCGGACCGCGCGAATCGGCGCTTCGCGCGCTCGATCATTTGCGGCGTGACGACGGAAGCAATGATCACGCCGCGATGCGGCTGCTGCAGCGCGAGCCGCAAGCCTGCCAGGGCATGCAGCGCTTCCCGGACGGGAGAGCGCGAAACCTGATGACTCTGGGCCAACGCCGTTTCACGCAGCGCGTCACCCGGCCGCAACCGGCCATCGGCAATCCTGTCGACGATGTCGAGGGCGATCGTCGCGGCCAACGATGAGACGGCACTGGGCATATTGCAGAAACCGTTCAGGCCGAGAGTTGTTGTGACGCGGACGATGAATCCGGAAACACGATACCAGAATTGTCTGCTTCCGCACGTAAAAGGCTGGCGACATCCTCCGTGACCGGAATGCCGGTGCGCCGCCGCTCGGCCTCGACGCGCTCTTCCGGCTCTCCGGGCATCAGAATTTCCTCGACCCCCGCGGCATGCGGCTGCGCTTTCAGCGTGTCGACGAAATGGTCCATGCGCTGCTCGAACGCGTGTTTCGGCATGAACAGATCGGGGCGAATGGCGATGCAGACGTGGCCGACATTCTGCGGCTCCGAGTGATCGAAATAGAGACTCTTGACGGCACCGGCGTAATTCGCACCGGTCAGCACCCCGCACATGAGGTCCATCAGCATGGACAAAGCGGCGCCTTTCACGCCGCCGAAAGGCAGACACACGCCCTCGAACGCTTTCTTAGCGTCGCGTGTCGGATGTCCGTCGGCATCGAGCGCGAGACCCTCGGCGATTTCCTCGCCATGCATGGCGGCGAGCCGGATTTTTCCGCGCGCGATCACGGTCATCGCCATGTCCAGCACATAAGGCGTATGCCCGCCGGGCACCGCGGCGGCGAAGGGCGCCGCGCCAAGGAAGGCGGTGCGTCCCCCCCAGGCGGGAATCGCGGGCGATGAATTGGTCCAGGCGAAACCGATATGGCCTTTCGCGATCGCCTGCATCACGTAGATCGCCGCCATCCCGTAATGCGTGGAGCGGCGCACGCCGACAAATCCGATCCCGGTGTCCTTGGCGAGCGCAATCGCCTCGTCCATCGCGCGGCGGGCGGCCAAGAAACCCATGCCGTTGTCGCCATCGACCAGCGCGACCGCCGGCGTGACACGTTGCACCGCGATATTCGGACGCGGGTTGACGACGTTCCGGCGCAGCCGCGTCAGATACATCGGAATACGCGACACGCCGTGCGAATCGATGCCGCGCAGGTTGGCGGCGATGAGGCCGTCCGCGACGATTGCTGCATGCTCTGGCGGCAGCCCGGCGCGCTCGAACAGTCGCGCTGCGAACGCCTCAAGATCTCTCGGAACGAAATAACTGACCGCCATTTGGGGCCCTCCAACGCCCGGGCGCAAAGTGACCCAAGCCGGATTGACTTATTGCATTTTTGTAGACCAAAATACAATAACAAGCACAGACACGCAAACAAGCGTGCAGGCAGACTAAGGGAGAGACGTCATGAATCGGGTGACCACCGCCGCAATCGCCGCTTTATTCGCCTGCGCCGTTTCCGGCGCGCCAACCGCCGCAAAGACCGTGCTCAAGCTCGGCAATGTGCAGGCACCGGGAATGCCGGTACAGACCGGCCTGAAGAAATTCGCCGAACTTGTCGCCGAGCGAACCAAAGGCGACATCGAAATCCAGATCTTCCCCGCGGCGCAGCTCGGCAGCGAGCAAGAAATTCTGGAAGGCGTGCATATCGGCTCGATTCACATGTTCGAAGGCAGCGCGGGGTCACTCGGACGCTTTCTTGCGAAGCTCGACGCCCTCTCCTGCCCGTTCCTCTGGAAAAGCCAGGACAGCATGGTCAAGACGGTCCGCGGCGAGATCGGACAGGAGCTGGCGCAGGAACTGCTCAAGACGCGCCGCATGCGCATCCTCGACATGGGATGGATTTTCGGCATCCGTCATCTGACGACGGCAAAGACACCGGTGAAAACGCCGGCCGATGCCAAGGGTCTGAAAATCCGCGTGCAGCCCGACGCGATCTATCTTGCGACGGTCAAGGCGATGGGCGGCAGCCCGACACCGATCCCGGCGAGCGAAATCTATACGTCGCTGCAGACCGGCGTGGTCGACGGCCAGGAGAACCCGGTCTCGAATATCTGGCAACGCAAGCTGCACGAGGTGCAGAAATTCCTGATCCGGACCGGGCACATCACCCAGAACCAGCTCATCGTCATCAACGAGGACGTGTTCCAGGCGCTCAAGCCGGAACACCGCAAGATAATTACTGACGCCGCCGTTGAAGCGGGCAATTATCAGAACGGGCTGATCGACAAAATCGAGGCCGCGGATCTCGAAAGCCTCAAGAAAGGCGGAATGACCGTCATCGATCCGGACGTCACCGCGTTCCGCGCCGCCGCAAGGAGCGTGTGCCGCGACGCCGCGCTCGAGAAGAAATGGGGAGCCGGATTCTTCGACCGCCTGGAAAAGACGCAGCAGTGAACCCGCAGCGATCCGCCGACCCGCTGCCTTCCTGGCTCACCTCCGGCGTGCAGTGGATCACCGATGGGGCGCTGGGCCTGTCGGTGATCGCCACCGCGATCGCCGTCTTCATGCAGGTGGTCTTTCGATTTGTCTTGAACGACCCCTCGGCCTGGCTCGACGAATTTGCCGGCCTGATCTTTGCCTGGATGACGCTCCTTGGCGCGGCGGTCGTCCAGCGCAACGACAGCCACATGTCGGTTGATATTCTCTCGCGCCTCGCGCCCGCCGGCGGACAAGCCGTGCTGTTCGCGGTCAGAACGCTCGTCATGCTGGGGGTCCTCGCGCTTTTGTTCTGGCAAGGCTACGTGCTCACCCGCCGCATGTGGTTCGTGGAATATCCGGCCATGGAGATTTCGCGGGGATTCCTGTTCGCGATCCTGCCGGTCTGCGTTCCCCTGATCATCTTCTACGTCGTCAGATGCGCGATCGACGGATTGAACAAAATCCGCGCTGGCCGCCGCGTGTTCGACGATTTTGCCCATATCGATCAAAGCGCCGCCAAATCCGGAGACAGCCTGTGACGCTGTTCTTGCTGCTCGGGCTCATCGGCTTCCTGCTTCTGAACATCCCGATCGCGTTCGCACTGCTGTTCACGTCCGTCATCTATATTTTTGTGAAAGGCGACATGCCGATGATCGTGGTCGCGCAACGCGTTGTTGCCGGCACCGACCATTATCTCCTGCTTGCGATTCCGTTTTTCTTTCTCGCCGCCGAGATCATGAATGCCGGCGGGATCATGGCGCGGCTGGTGCGCGTTTCCACCGTGCTGGTCGGCCATATCCGCGGCGGCCTCGCGCATATGAGCGTCGTATCGAACATGCTGCTCGCGGGCGTCAGCGGCTCCGCGGTTGCCGATGCCGCGGGACTGGGACGATTGCAGGTCGAGATGATGCGGCAGGGCGGATACGGAGCCGCGTTTTCGGCCGCGATCAGCGGATCCGCGGCCACCGTCGGGCCGATCATCCCGCCGAGCATTCCGTTCGTCGTCTATGGCAGCATCGCCGGGGTATCGATCGGCAGCCTGTTTCTGGCCGGCGTCGTGCCGGGCGCCCTGATGGGGCTTTTCCTGATGGGAGCGTCCTACTGGATTTCCAGACGCCGCGGCTATCCCTTGCGCGAACGCGCGAAGATCGGCGAGGTTGTCGTCGAGTTCTTACGCGCCATTCCGGTCCTTCTTCTCCCTCTCATCATTCTCGGCGGCATCCTGTCCGGCGTCTTCACCCCCACCGAGGCGGCGGCAGTGGCGTCGTTTTACGCCTTCGCGCTCGGGATGTTCGTCTTGCGCGGCCTGTCGTGGCTCGAATTGTGGAACGTGATCGTGCGGGTCGGGCGCGACACTGCGCGGCTGATGTTCATTGTCGCCTGCGGGTCGCTCTACGCCTGGATTTTGGCGCGGGAGGGAATCCCGCAGGCCGTCGCCGCGTCATTCCTCGAGGTCTCGCGGCAGCCCTGGATCATCCTGATGATGATCAACCTCCTGTTGCTCGTCCTCGGATGCTTTCTCGAACCGATTGTGATCCTTATTCTGGTCGTCCCCATCCTGGCGCCGCTGGTCGCGGATATCGGGGTCGATCTGGTGCATTTCGGTGTGATCGTCACCTTGAACCTGATGATTGGACTTCTGACCCCACCCGTCGGCACGATCATGTTCATCATGATGAGCATCGCGAATCTGCGGATGGAGGAGTTCGTGCGCGAGGTGCTTCCGTTCCTGATCGCGCTTATCGTGGTGCTCGGGCTCGTCACCTATGTGCCGGCCGTCGTCTTGACGCTGCCGCAATGGTATCTCGGCTAGGCGCAATCGAGAGACTGCCATGGCTCGCATTGCTCTCATCCATGCCGTGACGGTTGCCGTCGACCCGATCAAAGGGGCGTTCGCCGAGCTTTGGCCGGAGGCCGAAACCGTCAATATTCTCGATGATTCGTTGAGCCCCGACCGGGCTCGCGATCCTGATCTGACGCCGGCCATGTCGGCGCGCATCGGCGCGCTCGGCGACTATGCGCTCAGCGCCGGCTGCCAGGGCATCCTCTACACATGCTCCGCATTCGGTGAGGCCATCGCGGCCTTCGCGCGGCGGGCTCCTGTCCCCACCCTCAAGCCCAACGAGGCGATGTTCGAGGATGCCTTGTCTCTCGGCGGCCGCATCGGCATGCTGGCAACATTCGGTCCGAGTGTGGCGGGCATGGAGGTTGAGTTCGCCGAACAGGCGCGCGCCAGGGAAAAAAATGCGTCCATAAAGACGGTGCTTGTCGACAGCGCGATGGCGGCGCTGAAATCCGGCAATGCGGACACTCATAACCGGCTCCTGGCGGACGCGGTGCTACAGCTCGGCGATGTCGATGCGATCATGCTGGCGCATTTCTCGACGTCGCGCGCCCGCGCGGCTGTTTCGGCGCGAACGTCGAAGCCGGTGTTAACGAGCCCGCACAGCGCGGTGCGCATGATCCGCCGGATGTGCGGTTGTGAGCAATGAATGAGGACGCCGACCACCCACCAGCCCTGCGCGCTCCAGCCGGCAGCTGCGATTGCCATATTCACATTTACGGGGAGCAGGAGCGCTATCCGGCGGCGCCGGGTGCCCGCTATCTACCCCCGCTGGCGACTGTCGATCACTATCGAATCGTGATGCGCCGTCTGGGTATCGAACGCGCGGTGATCGTCCAGCCCACTGCTTACGGCACCGACAATACTTGTACATTGGATGCGCTCGCGAAACTCGGCGAACATGCGCGCGGCGTGCTGCTCGTGACGCCTGATACGCCGCGGAGCGACATCGCGAGCTGGACTGAGAACGGCGCCCGGGCGGCGCGCTTTTTCATGCTGCCCGGCGCGATCCTGAACTGGGACATGCTCGCGCCGGTGGCGGAGCTCATCGCGGATTTCGGCTGGCATGTGCAACTGCAACTCGACGGCCATACGCTGGCGGATCACGAGACCCTTGTTCGCCGGCTCCCTTGCGACGTGGTCATCGACCACAATGGAAAATTCCTCGAGCCGGTCGGCGCAGATCATCCGGGCATGCGCGCGCTGTTTCGGCTTTTGGAAACCGGCCGCGTCTGGGTCAAGGCATCGGCTCCGTACGAAACCTCGAAGTGCGGTGCGCCCGACTATGCCGACGTTGCCGCGATCGCGCGCCGGCTCATTGCCGCTGCGCCGGAGCGCATCGTTTGGGCGACGAACTGGCCACACGGTGGCCAGAAACACAAACCGGATGACGCGGCCTTGCTGGATCTATTGCTGGAATGGGCGCCTTCCGCACAAACGCGGCAGAGGATTCTTGTTGAGAATCCTCGTAATTTATATTTTCGGGACGCATGAGGGCAGCAG
>CAYJNT010000202.1:0-3445 GCA_964370945.1 uncultured Hyphomicrobiales bacterium
TTGAGCGCGGCGCCCTTGCGCAGATTGTCCGACACGCACCAGAGCGCAATGCCGTTATCGACCGTCGGATCGCTGCGCACGCGGCTGACATAAGTCGCGTCCTCGCCCGCCGCTTCCAGCGGTGTGGCGTAACCGCCCGGCTCGTGCTTGTCGACCACCAGCACGCCCGGCGCGGTGCGCAGAATTTCATGCACCTCGTCGACCGAGACCTCGTTCTCGAATTCGATATTCACCGCTTCCGAATGGCCGACAAAAACCGGCACGCGCACGCAGGTGGCGTGCAGCATGATCTTGGGGTCGAGGATTTTCTTGGTCTCGACCACCATCTTCCACTCTTCCTTGGTGGAGCCGTCGTCCATGAACACGTCGATATGCGGGATCACGTTGAACGCAATCCGCTTCGGGAATTTCTTGACCTCGACGTCGCCGAGCGAATAGAGCGACTTGGTCTGCCGGTCGAGCTCGTCCATGCCGTCCTTGCCCGCGCCCGAGACCGATTGATAGGTCGAGACCACGACGCGCTTGATCTTGAACTTGTCGTGCAGCGGCTTGAGCACGACCACGAGCTGCGCGGTCGAGCAATTCGGATTGGCGATGATGCCTTTCTTGCGAAAATCGGCCACCGCGGCCGCGTTCACTTCCGGCACTACCAGCGGCACGTCCGGATCCATGCGCCAGGTCGACGAGTTGTCGATCACCACCGCGCCGGCGGCCGCGATCTTCGGCGACCATTCCTTCGACACGGCGCCGCCCGCCGACATCAGGCAGATATCGACGTCGGAAAAGTCGTAATGCTCGATCGCTTTCACTTTAAGCGTCTTTTCACCATAAGAGACCTCGACACCCATCGAACGGCGCGAGGCAATGGCGACCACCTCGTCGGCGGGAAACCGCCGCTCGGCGAGAATTTCGAGCATTTCGCGGCCCACGTTACCGGTGGCGCCAACGACTGCGACTTTGTAACCCATCATTCACTCTCCGGCCGAAAATTGCCTGGTTCCACGGTGCGCGGACACCGTAACGAGGCGCTTCTATGCGAGAACATTAGCAAAGACAACCTGTCGGGGCCTTTGCTTGCATCCGTCCGTATCGACGCTGACCAGCGAAATCCGCGCCACCGCCGTCCGGCTGTTCGCATATATATGCGGAATTGCCGCAATTGCGGTCATGGCGGCCGAACTTTTTCAGTCCGCCCCGGTTGTCGCGGCCATCGAGCCCGCGCCGCGTCCCGACTGGCTCACCATCGAACGGCCCGCCCCCGCCTTCGAAGCCCATCTGCCGGAATTGTCGGAAGAGGCCCGCTACACCATCCAGCGTCATGCGCGCGGCGGCGGTCGCAGGGACATCATCGCGTTCGGCGAGCCTGGCCGTTCGCTCCGCTATGTGATGCTGGAAATCTACCGCCCGGGAACGGAACTTTCGTATTTCGCCGATCCCGCAGTTGAGATCGCGGCGCGCTCGGGCGCGCTCGGTCCGGCAGGCGACGTTCGCGTATCGCTGCCGATCGACACCAAATTCGGCCAGATGGCGACCGTCGATTTCGCGGTCGGGCGTTTCGGCGGCCATTGCGTCGGCTTTGTCCGCAATTTCAATATGCCGCGCCTGCAGATTTCCGGCATCTCCTGCAACATGGATACGATCGTCGATCGCGGCGCCGTGCGCTGCATGCTCGACCGCCTGACGCTGTTGTCTTCCGGCAGCGATCAGAAAGTCGCCGAAGTTTTTGCGCGCGCCGAGGTCAACCGGAAATTCTGCGGCCAGCGCGACCCACTGATGTACGCAACGCCGAGACGGCCAGGATCGGGCGGCAACGCGGCCTCGCTCAAACTGCGTGGTTCGCTCGCCGCGCGCTGATGGCGCACGAAAGCAAAAAAATGTCAGGGAAGCGGTTGATGGTCTCGATCTCCCAGAAGGATGTGGTGGCGACTGTCTCGGCTGCCGGCCTCGTCATCCGCTATGGCTTTTATCTCATCGGCGCGCTCACGCTCGCGCTGGTCGCGATCGCCATCACCACCGTCTGGGGCTGGCGCGCCCGCACCATCGAAGCGAAGCCCGCCTTCCGCATCGCCGCGCCGGAACTCGCACGGTTGCCGGTGCGCTCGAAAGTGATCCTGAGCTGGCACGGGCGCGTCGAGACCCGCCATTACGGCCAGATCTACGATCGCGACATGGACTTGACCGTTGCGCTGATCATGCCGCCGAAGGATCGCGTGAACATCACCATCGACGGCCTGCCCGACATTCCCGATATCAAGCCCTTGCGCAATCGCCGTGTCGTATCCAACGCCGTCAATCACGATCTCGAGACGCGCTTCGGCCCGCTACGCGCGACCGATGTGCGCGTGGATACCGACGGCCGCTGGAAGCAATGCCTGACCTATTACAGCCGCTTCCCGTCCGAAGACGTCGTTCTCGCCGGCTGGTATTGCGACGCGAGCGGCGCCAAACCGAGCCCCGACCGGCTCGCCTGCCTGCTCGATCGCCTGGTGCTCGATGCGCCGCTCGAATCACGCGATGCGGATGCGTTCATGCGCGAACAGGCCGCGCGCGCATCGCGCTGCTCGGCCTCACCGGTGTCGCAAACCGTCGACACACGCTCGCGCTCCGGCCGCCGCACGTCGTCGCCGTCGAGCTGGTCGCTGCCCTCGGCCTTGCGCTTCCGCGACCGATAGATTCTTGATTGGGCATGGTCTTTTCCGAAAACCGGTATCCACTTTTCGGGATCATCCCCTAATCAGCGGTTCAGGAATGGATTCTGCCAGCCGCCGGATGCCGGCGCGCGCGGCGGAAACGCGGCCTCCAGATAATCAAGCACGATCTTGCGGTCGTTCCCCTCGAGCGCCGGCATGCCTTGCTGTTCCGTCATCCAGTTCAGTGAATCGTCCCATTGCCGGCGTGACATTCCCTGCGCGGCGACGAGCTTGAAGTTGTGACAGGCGGTGCAGGCATAGAAGGTCTCGTCGCGCCCGGCGCCGGCCGGGAAATTCTCCGGCGCCTCGTCGCGCGGGGTGAATTGCGTGGTTTGGGCGGATGCCGCAGCAACGCAGAGCAAAAGCGCGGTGACCGCAAGCGAAAGCCGCCGCGATTTTCGCGCGGCGGCTTCAGCTTTATTCACAACCTCCATCACGTCAGCCGACCAGCACCGCGATCCGGTGCATGGCGTTGCCGCCATAGCCTTGCGGATTCCAGTTGCCGGTGATGTGCGGCTGGCGGTTGCCGCGATTGTCGGTCGCGCGAACCCAGACCTCGTAATAGCCGTCGCTCGGCAATTTCACCGACGCTGTCCAGCGCTGCCAGTCATAGCGATTGCGCAGCGGCGTGATCTTGGCCGGCTTCCAGCTCGAGCCGTAATCGATCGAGATATCGACCGCCTCGACGATGTTGTCGCCGGCCCAGGCGGCGCCGCGCAACGCCACCTCGCGCGTCCCGGCTGGCCGCTTTGCGC
>CAYJNT010000202.1:3545-6545 GCA_964370945.1 uncultured Hyphomicrobiales bacterium
CGCATGGTCTGCGGCTTGTATTTCGATTTCAGTTCGCCGAGCGTGATCTTGAACGGCTTGTTGACCTCGCCGTCGATCGCGATTTCCCACTTGTCCGGCGTTTTGTTTTCTTCCGGAATCTGTCCGTTATTGCGGATGTAGAATTTCCCGATCGGCGTCGTGACGTCGTCGAGCAATTCGGCCGGCGTTTCCGCCACCAGCGGCCGGTCGCCGAGCACGACGAGCTTTGCGTCCTTGCCGGGGAATTCCAGATATTTCGGCCCCTTCGCGGCAGGCGCAGGAGCAGCCGCGGGCGGAGTCGATGGTTGAGCTTGCGCCAGCGCCGCGGGGATCAATCCCGCCGGCATGTTCTGTGAAAACGGGATCGTACCGCCGACCGCGGCGCCCATCGCCGCCAGTCCTGCGCCGCCCAGGAAACCGCGCCGGTCGACGCCGGTCTTGCGCCCGAACACCACCGCATCGGCGCGCTCCGGATCGTCGGCATAAAGCTCGCCGATCGAGCGTTCGATTTTTTCTGCCATTGCTTCCTCCCTTGTGCCGCTCGCGGCGGCATCCGCAGTCCCGCGGCCCCCGCCGCAAAACCGGAGAAGAAGAAACGGATCAGGCCTGCGATTTATTCCACGGTCAGCCGACGCAGGGCGGGGCCGCGACGCGGGCCTCGCGCAATTGCCGTTCGATGGCGTCGGGATTTGCGTCGATCCGGGTTTGCCGCTCGGCCGCGCCGACGATCATAGCGAAGCGGGTTTCCGGCATCCCGAAGGCCAGGAGTTCATAGGACAGTTCGCCCGCCCTCCAGCGACGCCGGCTACTGCCGCCGAAGGGTTCAGCCGCCAGGTCGCCGCTCTGCACGTGCAATTCGAGACGGCAACCGCGCGGACCGGCATAGGTTGCGACCAGCATCGGGCCGTTCGCAGACCGGCGCAGATCGACGCCGCGCAGGATCAGGCCAGCCGATGCAAGATCCGGGATCACCGGGCGCGCCGGAAAGGCCGCCAGCGTGATCGCGAGTTCCTTCTGCTCGCGAACGGCGTCCTGTCGAGACGGCTGCATGAGCGTCCAGGCCGCGCTTGTAACGGCGAACGCAAGGGCGGCGGCGGCCGTCAGCCTGACGGCGAGACGTTGCCGCGGCCGTGCGGCCGCCTTCGGGATCGCGAGGGTCCAACGCGCGTCCTCGGCGACTTCCATCACGCTGGCCTTGAGCCGCGCCAGCGTGGCGTGGGAGCGCGCGAGATTGCGATCGGCCGCCATCCGCGCCGCGATCTGCGCGCGTTCGGCCGGCGACAATTCACCGTCGACCAGAGCGTTGATCCGCAGCACATCTCGTTCTTCGTCGTTCATGACCGGTGACTTTGGTTCGATTTCAAAGGCCGCACCGTGCTCGCCTCGATCGCCCCGAGCAGAAGCTGCCGGGCGCGGGCAATCCGGCTCATAATGGTGCCCACCGGCACATCAAGACATTCGGCGGCCTCGGAGTAACTGAAACCTGCTATATCGATCAAGGCGATAATCTCGCGATGCGCGGGCGCAAGCGAAGTCAGGCCCTGTTCGACGGTAATTTTCGCAATGCAGGCGTCGTCGAAACCCCAGAGATCAGGCAAGATTTCGTCGACGGGAACGAAGGTGCGATTTTGGCGCAATTCGTCGAGGGCGGCATTGCGCACGATGCGGAACATCCAGGCGCGATAGGCCGGCGGGTCGTCCGGCACCCGTTGGGCGGCCAGCGCCCGAGTCGCCGCTTCCTGCACGAGATCGCGCGCGAAATCGGCATCGCCGAGAATGGTGCGGGCGAACGCCACCAGTCGCGGAAGCAACGCGCTCAAGTGCCGATGCTGGTCGTTCGCCATGTCACGTGGTCGAAAGCTACATATTCAAACAGCGTAATACGTCCCGAGAAGTGGTCAATCTGCGACGCAACAGGCTTTTGGACGATCCGGGCGGCCCGAAACGGAATAAAAGCCTTGTTGGGGCGAACGAAAGCCGCCTACAGTGCGTTGAGAGAGACCCCGTTCGAGGATCGATGATGCGTTTTTGGATCATTTCCGCGGCCGTTGCCGCAGGAGCCGTGTTTGCGCTCCTGGGAACGACCCCATCCGCGCTCGCGCAGTCGCGGCAATATCAGCGCGGCGATTCGACCGTGTTCTATTACATCGATGAATTCGGCCGGCGCCGCACGCGCATCATCCTGCAGCGGCGTTCGTTCCTCGACGCCGGCACCGAAGTGAAGCCGGGCGAGCGCAAATATTCGGATTACGCGATCCCGCCTGGCTACTCGGCGATCGACACGGTGCTGGGACCGGGCAAGGGTTACGAGCGTCAGCCGTTCAACAACTACTACGACGTGCCGTATAACCCGCGCTTCTGGTAGCCCATTGCAGAATCAAAAAAACGCGCGGTGAGAGCCGCGCGTTTTTTTATTCCTGAAGTCCGTTCGGCTTACGCCGCGGCGGCGAGCGTTTCCATCTCACCGATGATCGCCTGGCCCATTTCCGCGGTGCCGACGCTTTTCGTTCCCTCGGGCGCGATGTCGGCGGTGCGCAAGCCTTTGTCGAGCGCGGACGCGATCGCGGCTTCGACCATGTCGGCTTCCTTGCCCATGTTGAACGAATAGCGCAGCGCCATTCCGAACGAGGCGATCATCGCGATCGGATTGGCGAGGCCCTTGCCCGCGATATCGGGCGCCGAACCATGCACCGGCTCATAGAGAGCCTGGCGCTTGCGGGTTTTCGGATTGACCTCGCCGAGCGACGCCGACGCCAGCATGCCGAGCGAGCCGGTCAGCATAGCGGCGACGTCGGAGAGCATATCGCCGAACAGGTTGTCGGTGACGATCACGTCGAACTGCTTTGGATTGCGCACGAGCTGCATGCCGCCGGCATCCGCCAGCATGTGCTCGAGCTGCACGTCCTTGAATTCGCGCGCATGCACCTGCGTCACCACCTCGTTCCAGAGCACGCCCGATTTCATCACATTGCGCTTTTCCATCGAGGTGACCTTGTTGCG
>CAYJNT010000203.1:0-6526 GCA_964370945.1 uncultured Hyphomicrobiales bacterium
CGTGTGCAGGAACAGGTCGTCCATGGTGTGAACGTCGGTGGTGAACCAGCCCATGTGTTTCTCCCTTCATGGCGTGTTGTTGGCTGGATCAATGAACGAGGCGAGATCGGGTTCCACGCGGCCCGGCAAAATGGGGCTTTGCGCCGCAAGAACTGTGGCGCGGCGGCTCTAGATTCCGTTACTTGTCCCGCAATCTTGCGGCGAACCGGTTTCCACTTCGCCGGCTCTAGCTTCGAGACCGCGGCCTGTTTTTAAGCAGAATTGCCACGATGATGAGTGAAAACGACACCAGCCTCGCGAGGTAAAAAAATGGTTCGGTCTCGTCGGTGGTGGCGCTGATGCCGATCACCACGCGTGTGATGGCATCGAGGCCGAACGCGATGCCGAACAGCAAAAAGAACGAATCCTTCGTTTGCCGCCAGAACCGCAGGAAAAACAGCGAAGCGACGAGCGACGCCATCGCAACCGCGCCTTGCATCATCGTGACCGCGATCTGCATCACTCGGCCTCCCAGATCAGGCCATACAGCAGCACCGCCATCGCCACGAACGACACCGCCGCGCGCCAGGGCAGAAGATCGACCTGCGGAAACGCGATCTTGTCGAGGATCAGAAGCAGGTTGTTGAGCGTCAGCCCGGCGAAGCAGAGCGCGCTCCACAGCAGCAGGCGGTAATGACTGCGACGATACGCCTGCAGCAGCAGGACCGTGCAGGTCAGCGCCGTCAGCGCGCACAAACCGTAGATCAGCGAGCCCATCTCATCGATCCTTCTTGATCCGGAAAGCGTCGGCAAATTCCTGAATGCGGGACGGCTTGGAATGGATGATGTTGGTGACCGGAACGATGTGGCGCGCATAGAGGCCGGCGAGCCTGTCGATCATCGATTTTTTGCCGGCGTCGTTGCACTCGAAATAATACACCTCGTCCTGACAGCCGAGGAGCCCGTCCTCGCAGAGCCGTGGCAATATCGCCGCCGCCTGGCGCGGCTCGATATAGAGGCGCTTCGCGATCGCCTCCGCCGTCCATGTCTCGGACGGATTTTCCCGCAGCAAGAGGAGGGCCTCGAGCTGAGCTATCGAATCAAAATACTTGAGGATGAAAACCCGAAGGTCCTCGGAAATAAGGTCGTCCGCCATCCTGTCCTTCGCGGAACATTTTCGTCTGTGGGTTTTGAGAACGATATGCGTTCGACAGACTTTGTCCAAGCGACAATGACCGGTGTGGCGGCCGGAAGAGTGGCGCTTCCAGCGACGGCCCCGAAAGAAATACCGGCACGGCAAGCGACCGATTGCCGCAACCGGCTGGGCCGCGATCCGGCGGCGCGGCTTGGCATCCCGAAATCTCAAAATGGCGAATACGGCTTTTGTCTCTTGTTTTGTCTCTTATTTCGTCTCTTGTTTTGTCTCTTGTTTTGTCTCTTGGCCCCGCTTGGAAAGACACGCTAAGAAGCAACATCGATAACGGGCGGCGCTGCTGCTGGCCATGCGGCTGCGGCGCTTCAAGAACACGGGGCGGGGGAAGCGATGCAGTATCTCGGTTGGGCGGGTCTTGCGGACAAGAAAGGCTTGGCCGTGTGCCGGCGCCAAGGCGCGGCGCCCAGCGTCCGCTGTCTCATCCTCGGCGCCATTCTTGCGATTGGGCTTAGCGGACTTGTCCTTGGCGGAATTGTCCTTGGCGCACTCGTTTCGCCTGCCCTCGCGCAGACCGGCGTCGCTCCGGGCGCTTCACCGGTTGAGCCGCTCTATCTCCTGGGCATCCCGGTCGATTTCATCCTTTTCGCGCTGACGCTGCTCGGCGTCGCGCTCTTTCACCACTACACCTTGCAGGTCGCATTGACCGGGCTTGCGGTCATCACGCTCTACAAGCTCGCCTTCACCGGCTTCAAATACGGGATCGGGCTCGCCGGGCTCGGCCTGCACCTGCAGCATGAGTGGGTCATCCTCGCCAATCTTTTCCTTCTGCTGATGGGCTTTGCGCTGCTGTCGCGCCATTTCGAACAGAGCCGGATTCCCGACGAGATGCCGGCGTTCTTGCCCGACGACTGGAAAGGCGCGTTGGCCTTGCTCGTTGTCGTATTCGTGCTGTCGAGCTTCCTCGACAACATCGCGGCCGCGCTGATCGGCGGAACCATGGCGAAGCATGTCTTCCGCGGCAAGGTCCATATCGGCTATCTCGCCGCGATCGTCGCCGCGTCGAACGCCGGCGGGGCCGGCAGCGTGGTCGGCGACACGACCACCACGATGATGTGGATCGACGGCATCAGTCCGCTGATCGTGCTGGACGCCTATGTCGCGTCCTTCGCCGCGCTCGCGGTCTTCGGAATCCCGGCGGCCATGCAGCAGCACCGCTATTCTCCGATCCTCAAGCAGCCGCCGCGCGGCCTGAAAATCGAATGGACGCGCGTCGCGATCGTCACCATCATCCTGGCCGCGGCGATCCTCGCCAACGTGATCGCCAACGTGAAATTCCCGGCGCTGCTGGATGCAATCCCGGTGATCGGTCTTGCGGTTTGGGCCGCGATCTTCGTCACCGCGCTGTCACGGCGGCCCGACTGGAAGGTGATGCCGGAAACGTTCAAGGGCACGATCTTCCTGCTCGCGCTCGTGACGTCCGCCTCGATGATGCCGGTCGAGAAGCTGCCGGCCGCCGCCTGGCAGACCGCCCTCGGCCTCGGCTTCGTGTCGGCGGTGTTCGACAATATCCCGTTGACCGCGCTCGCCTTGAAACAGGGCGGCTACGACTGGGGTTTCCTGGCCTATGCGGTCGGCTTCGGCGGCTCGATGGTCTGGTTCGGCTCGTCCGCGGGCGTCGCGCTCAGCAATATGTATCCGGAGGCGAAGTCCGTCGGGCTCTGGCTGCGCCACGGCTGGTACATCGCGGTTGCCTATGTCATCGGCTTTTTCGTCATGCTGGCGGTGCTTGGCTGGCACGCGGACACCGGACACAAAAAGCGCGTGGATGCGCCTCCGGCAACAATCACGACCGCGTCTAGAGTCTGATCCAATTCAATTGAATCGGATCAGACTCTAGATTCCTTACTTGTCGCGCAATCTTGCGGCGAACCGGTTTCCACTTCGCCGGATTGCGCTCTAGATGAATCTCAGAATCGGCGCGATCGGCAGCCAGGTGAGCAGCAGGAACAGCGGCACCAATATCAGCGAGGCCCAGAACAGGTAGCCGAAGAAGCTCGGCATCCTGATCCCGCGCTCCTCGGCGATCGCATAGACCATGAAGTTGGGCGCGTTGCCGATATAGGTGAGCGCGCCCATATAGACCGCGCCCATGGAGATCGCGGCGAGCGTGCCGGCCAGCGGGCCCATGAGCCGGTGCGCGTCGCCGCCTGCAAGCTCGAAGAACACGAGATAGGTCGGCGCGTTGTCGAGAAACGCCGACAAGATGCCGGTCAGCCAGAAATAGGCGGCTTCGTGCGGCTGACCGTCATTGGCGGTGACGGCCGCGAGCAGGAAGGCGAACTGCCCGTTGCGTCCCGCTTCCAATATCGCCAGGACCGGGATGATGGTGACGAAGATGGCCGCGAACAGCTTCGCCACCTCGCGGATCGGCTCCCAGGTAAATCCGTTGGCCGCGCGATGCTCGTCGTGCGTCAGCCACAGCGACGCCAGGGCGACGATCACAAGCGCGATGTCGCGGGCGAGATTCTGCAGCTCGATCGCCGTGCCGAAAATCGTGACGTTGATGCCGGGCTTCCATAAAGCCGAGAGCAGGATGCCGGCGATGATCAGGGCAATGAGGGCGAAGTTGATCGTGCCGCGAACGCGCAATGGTGTCGCATCAGGCGTCGCGACGGGGTCTTTGTCCCGGTCCTGCCGGAACAAGAGCCAGTCCAGGACGAAGAAAGCAGCCAGCAACAGCACAGCGACGATCGCGGTCTGCAACCACAGGTGCCGCACCGGCCAGGAGAAATCGACGCCGCGCAGAAAACCCACGAACAGCGGCGGATCGCCGAGCGGCGTCAACGCGCCGCCGATATTGGCGACGAGAATAATGAAGAAGACGACGATATGCGCCCGGTGCCGGCGCCGCTCGTTGGCCCGGATCAGCGGCCTGATCAGGATGATGGCGGCGCCGGTGGTCCCGACAAGGCTGGCCATCACGGTGCCGAGCGACAGGATCGCGGTGTTGCTCGCAGGCGTCGCGCGTGGAGTTCCGGTCACAAGAATGCCGCCGGCCGCCGTATAGAGCGCGAACAGCAGCACGATGAAGCTGAGATATTCTCCGAGCAGCGCGTGAACCAGCGCCGCCGCAGCCACCGACACGCCATAGAGCGCGGCAATCGGAGCGAGCGCGAGCAGCGACCACAAGGCTGCGATCTTGCCGTAATGCGCGTGCCAGAACTTTGGAAATAGCAACGGCGCGAGCGCGATCGTCAGCAGCAGGCCCGCGAATGGCAGCGCCCACGGCCATGACATCGATCCGCCATCGAGGCCGGACGCCGCCTGCGCCGGTCCGGATGAGAGTACCGCGAGCGCTCCGGCCAAAGATCGGCCGATGACTCGCCATACCGCTTTCGAACGATGACCCGCGATTTTTCCCATCGGCGCTTTCTATCACGCCGGGATCGCGATTCCAGTTTTGCGTTCTCTGGCGATCCGGAGAAACGTCCGTTCTCCTATTAATTGATCCCCGGCTGCGCGAAGAGGACGCCGCCGAAAATGAGCCAGGCGAGGAGCAGCGTCCAGAACACGTTGATCGCCTGCGCGCCGAGGAAGGCGATGGCAGGACGCCCCTGCTCGGCCGTGGCAAGTTCCACCACCTTGGTTTCGAGCCCGATGCACACGAAGGCGAGCGCGAACCACCAGGTGCGGATTTCGCCGAGCGCCGAGCGCGTGCCGGCGACGAGATCGGCCGGCAGCACGAACGAGAAGATGGCGGAGGCGACGACAAAGCCGATCACGAATTTCGGAAAGCGCTCCCAGATCACGCCCGCGCTCGGGCGCTCGCCCTTTTTGCGGTCCTTCATCGCCCACCAGATCGCCAGCATGAAGGCCGCGACGCCGATCAGCGCGTTCTGCGAGAATTTTACGATCACGCCGGTTTTCATGGCGGCGTCGCTGATCAGCGCGCCGGCCGCGACCACCGAAGCAGAGGTGTCCAATGTACCGCCGAGCCAGGCGCCGGCCACGAGTTCGTTCATGTCGGTGGATTTCGCGATCCACGGCATGACGATCATCATCGGCACCGCTACGATCAGCACCAGCGAAGTGACATAGGACAATTTCTTCTTGTCGCCCTGGATCGCGCCGCAGGCGGCGATTGCCGCCGACACGCCGCAGATCGACACCGCGGTCGAGAGCATGGCGGCGAATTCATCGTCCACGCGCAATTGCCGGCAGAGCCAGAAGCACGCATACCAGACCACGAACACCACCAGCACCGCCTGCAGGATTCCAAGCGCGCCGGCCTGCAACACTTCCAGGAACAGGAGGCTGGCGCCGAGGATGACGAGACCGATCTTGATGAAGAACTCGGTCTGCACTGCGGGCTTGAGCCACTCGGGAACGCCAATTGTGTTGCTGATGAGCAGGCCGAGAAAGAGCGCGAAGATGACGTATTCGATGCCGAAGTTGACGAACAATCCGTTGCCGGCCAGGAGCCGCGCGATGAAAGCGAGGCCGAATACAACGGGAAAGCCGATCAGGAACGGCAGCACCGGCCGCCCCAGGAGCGCAATGCCGGCCGCGGCCACGATGAAAAAGCCGATGCCGATATAAAGAACCTTGCTCAGATTCTCAGGCGCGAAAACCTTGGCTTGCGCGGTCGCCGCCGCATGCCCGCGGATGTCTCTGCCGAGCGCGCCTGCGACGGTGCGGGAGCCGAGCGCCGCGAGCTTGCCGGCTTCGGTTTCAATCGCCTTGCGGTCGGTCCCCGCGAGTGCCGTCTTCAGGTTGGTACCGAGCGTTGCGACATTCTGCAGCCGCTTGGCATTGGCATCCGCGATGATGGTATCGAGCGCGGCATTCCAGCCCGGCGTCGAGGACGCGATCTGCGCGTCGGTGGTCCAGCGGAAACTCGAGACGGCGTTGCGCAGATCCGCGGCCTTGAACGCGAACAGCGCCAGAATGACGGCGATCACGGCAAAGCCGAGAATGCTCGCGACCCAGTCCTCGGTACGCCAAGCTTCCAGAGCGGTGGCGGTCTTTTTCGATGCGCCCGCTTTGCCTGCGCCTGCGCGCTTGATCGCTATCGATTTTGCCATGGCGTCGTCCCCATTCCCGATAGAGTCGCGTTGAATCCGCTCTACAACCCTTCGCTAGCGTAAATGCACCAGCAATCTTTTCTGATTTTGAGCTAGATCAAAAACGGTCTATTTCCGCCCCGCCCTGCCTTCTGGTAGATTTTTCCTCGAAGAGCCCCCTTCGCCTTGCCGGCGGTCACAAGCCGATCAAGAAAACCGTCACATTAAAAAATTCCCTGGGAGAGAACCGTCATGACCGCCAGCAACGACTGGACGCCGAGCCTGCGCTATCCGGACCCTGCGATCCGCTCGCTCGATCCGCGCTTCGACA
>CAYJNT010000204.1:0-6488 GCA_964370945.1 uncultured Hyphomicrobiales bacterium
TCGTCGCACTCGCTGAAGGACCTTGAGGCCATGCTCGGCAGCCGGGAGAAATATTTCCAGCCGATCGACAAGCCCGCTCCCGATTTCGAACTGCAAGATGCCGATGGTCGCGTCGTTGATCTTGCCGCTCTTCGCGGTAAGGTCGTCGTCCTGCATTTTATCTACGCCGGCTGTCCCGATGTCTGTCCGCTGCACGCCGACCGGATCGCCGAGGTGCAGGCCATGATCAATCAGTCTCCGATGAAGGAGGTGGTGCGCTTCGTCACCATCACGACCGATCCGAAGAACGATACGCCGGATGTCTTGCGCGCCTATGGCGGCCTTCACGGGCTTGACGCGGCAAACTGGCTTTTCCTGACGACGGCACCAAACCAGCCGGAGGACGCAACGCGCAAGCTCGCCGAACAATTCGGCCACAAGTTCCAGAAAATCGAGAACGGGTACCAGATCCACGGCATCGTCACCCACGTGATCGACAAGGACGGCCGCTGGCGCGCCAACTTCCACGGGCTGAAGTTCGATCCCACCAACCTCGTCTTGTTCATCAATGCGCTGGTCAACGATGACCACAAGCCGCACAGCTACGGCGAACGCAGCATGTGGGACCGCGTGAAGGGGCTGTTCGGATCATGATGATGCGAGTCATTGCGACAATGATCGGCACGCGACGGCGTTCCACGTCATGCGACCCAATTCAAAGCAATCGAGGAAATGACATGAAGGCACTCGCAACCCTTGCTGCTCTGGTTATCGGCATCTTCGCCGCCATCGGCGCACTGTTTCCCAGCCATTCATTCTCGCAAGCCAATACGACGGTTGCCGCGCTCGCCAAGCGCACCCATTTCCACGGCATCGCCGTCGATTCCGCCGATCCCGCCCGCATCTATCTCGCAACCCATCACGGGCTCTTCGTGACCGGGGCCGATGGAAAGGCGCAGCAGATCTCGGACGTGCGCGACTATATGGGGTTCACGGCGCATCCGACCGACGCAACCGTCCTGTTCGCGAGCGGTCATCCGGCCGGCGGCGGAAATCTCGGTTTCATCGTCTCGAGAGACGGCGGCCGTTCCTGGAAAAAATTATCCGATGGAATCGGCGGCGCGGTCGACTTTCACCAGATGGATGCCAGCAAAGCCGATCCAAGCGTGATTTACGGCGTGTACGATTCATTGCAGCGGAGCGCGGACGGCGGACAAACCTGGGAGCGCATCGGGCCGGCGCCGAACGGCATCATCAGTCTTGCGGCGTCGAGTGTCGATGCGAACACGATTTACGCAGGCACCCAAGGTGGATTGCAGCAGAGCACCGATGGCGGGCGAAGCTGGAAGCCGCTGTCGGATAAACCGACGACAATGGTGCAGGTCACCCGCGACGGCGCGGTTTATGCCTTCATGATCGGCACGGGCCTCGTCCGCGCCGCCGAGAAGAACATTGCCTGGAAAGTCCTCGGCAAGGGCTTCGGTGATGAGTACCTGCTGCATTTTGCGGCCGATCCGCGCGACCCGCAAAAGCTCTATGCCGTGACGTTCCATTCCCGGACGCGGGCTCAGGGCGTCATTGCGAGTGGCGATGGCGGTGAAAATTGGATCAAGCTCGGGTCCGAGTAGCGTGCCCGGATCCGCGTGACCGTTTCCCTTGGAGGTTAGCCAATGAGCGAGCCGCGAAAAACTCGAAAGCTTCTCGGATGGATTCTTGTGCCGCTGCTTGTGGTCGCCGCAGCCGCGACATGGTTTGCCGTCGATCCGGCATTTCGGCTGGAGCGTTCGGCGCCGGATGGTACCACCGCCTTGCCAAAGGACGAATTCGAACAGCGTGTGCGCGACTACATCCTCAACAATCCCGAGGTCATCATGGAGGCGGCTCGGCGCTTCGAGCAGCGTCAACGCGCTGCCGCGGAGGGCGAAGCCACGTCGGTGCTCAAGTCGCGGGCCGACGAAATATTCCGCGACGCAGGTAGTCCGGTCGGCGGAAACCCGGGCGGAGACGTCACGCTGGTCGAGTTTTTCGACTATAACTGCCCGTATTGCCGCAAGGTCGCTCCGGTGATGAGCGAAGCGGAATCGGCCGATCCACAACTACGCGTCGTTTACAAAGAGTTTCCCATCCTTGGGCCGAATTCCTCTTACGCCGCAAAAGCGGCGCTCGCCGTTCACAAGCAGGGCAAATATCTCGCGTTTCACCGAGAACTTATGCAGGGCCGCGGCACGGTCGATACGAGCCGCGTGATCGAGGCCGCCGGGAAAGTCGGCGTCGACGTCGAGCGGATGAAATCCGACATGAACGATCCTGCGATCGCGGCCGCGATCGAAAGGAATCTCGCCCTCGCGCAGGTGCTGCGCATTGACGGGACCCCGGGCTTCGTCATCGGCGAAAAGATTCTGCGCGGGGCGACCGATCTGAAAACGATGCAGGGGCTGATCCGCGACGCCAGGGCCTCACGAGGATGAGCGGAAATTGCCGTTGAATTCATGATGGATGTTTCAAGCATCGGCATCGTGGCCGCATTCGCCGCAGGGATTATTTCGTTCCTGTCGCCATGCGTGCTGCCGCTCGTGCCCGGCTATGTCTCCTATGTCGCGGGCCGGTCGATCGCCAACCGGTCCGGGGATGGCATCGTGCCGTTTCGGATACTGGCAGTCGGATTGAGCCTCTGCTTCGTCTTGGGCTTCTCCACGATCTTCGTGCTGCTCGGAGCAAGCGCGACGGCGCTTGGCCGGTTGCTGCTCTCCTATCGCCAGGAACTGAACCTGGTCGGCGGCGTCATCGTCATCGGTTTCGGTTTGTTCAGCCTGGGCTTTTTGCGTCCTTCGTGGATGGAGCGCGATTTGCGTTTCAGTGCCTCACTGCCCGGCGGACAGCCGGCCGGCGCCTATCTGCTGGGCATGGCCTTTGCGTTCGGCTGGACGCCCTGCATCGGCCCGATCCTGGGCGCGATCCTGACCGTGAGCGCGACCTCGGCGTCGATCTCAAACGGCGTTGCTCTTCTTGGCGTTTATTCGCTCGGGCTCGGCGTGCCCTTCGTGCTTGCAGCGATCTTCACCGACGGCTTGCTGGCACGGCTCAAATCCATCGGCGGAATGGGTCGAGTGCTGAAGTCACTCGCCGGCGCCGCGATGATTCTGATGGGCGTCGCGATGATCACTGGACGCCTTTCGACTTTCTCCTTTTGGCTGCTGGAAACATTTCCGATGCTTTCCAGCGTGGGATGAGTATCGGAACGAACGGACATCGGGTCGAGTTGACGTTGGTCTGAACGAAAGGAGTCGCGCTACGAGGCGAGCAAGGATGGGCTTCTATAACGATCGAATTCTTCCGTTTCTCCTCCACCTCGCGATGCGTCAGCGCAATCTCGCGGCGTATCGCAGCCGTGTGATCCCGGCCGCAGCGGGCCGCGTGCTTGAGATTGGCATCGGCTCGGGGCTCAACCTGCCGTTCTATGCCACAGCAGTGGACCGGATCATCGGTCTCGATCCGTCCCCGAAGCTGCTCACCATGGCGCGCGAGGCGCGGCGAGAGACGCCTGCTTCTGTCGAACTGGTCGAGAGCAGCGCCGAAGCGATCCCGCTTTCTGATGGCAGCATCGATACGGTCGTGACAACATGGACGATGTGCAGCATCCCGGATGTGCATCGCGCACTCGGTGAAATGCGTCGCGTGTTGAAGCCTGGTGGTCGTCTGCTTTTTGTCGAGCACGGACGCGCTCCGGACTTGAACGTGCGCAAGTGGCAGGATCGTCTCACGCCCGCCTGGCGGTACATCGGCGGCGGCTGCCATCTGAACCGCGCAATCGGCGAGCTGGTTGAGGGCGCCGGCTTCCGGATCGAACGGCTCGACACGGGTTATATGCGCGGTCCAAAGCCGATGGTCTTCATGTACGAGGGCAGTGCGAGGCCGCGTTGAGACGGCTTGGAATCTGGCTGCTATCGCGTTTAGTACCACAAACACGAAGAGGAGACCGTTCATGATAGACATGGGTACGATGCCGACCGGGATGATGTTCGGCGTAGGCTTCATTTGGTTGCTGCTGATTGTCTTCCTGGTTCTGGGAATCGCAGCAGCCATCAAATATCTTCGTTCCTGATCGCAGGAGCGGTTGCGGCCGATGGGGATTCCATGACGATGCAGGTTTCGAATGCGGGACAGATTGCCTCGGGGTGGCTGCGCGGCTTGCGCATCTATCTTGCGGTCATCCTCGCTGGAAATCTGGTGTGGGAGGTTCTTCATCTTCCGCTCTACACGATCTGGCAGACCGGATCGCTGCGGGAGCAGGCATTTGCCGTGCTTCACTGCACCCTGGGCGATCTTCTCATTGCGACGACTTCGCTCGTGCTGGCGCTGCTGCTCGCCGGCGATGCCGCCTGGCCCGTACGCCGGGCGTGGCCAGTGGCCGCACTGACCATCCTGTTCGGCGTGAGCTACACTATCTATAGTGAGTGGCTGAACGTTTCGGTGCGCGCCGCATGGGCCTATTCCGAATGGATGCCCGTCATAGCCATCGGCAAGCTTCACATCGGCCTGTCGCCGCTGCTGCAGTGGATCGTATTGCCGGCTGCGGCGGCCTGGATCGCGTATCGTCGAGGGTGACCATGGACCGGCGATCGTTTCTGGCGGGCGGCGTTGGCTTCGGCCTTGCGGCGATGCTGCGCCCGCGCATCGCGGCCGGCGCGCCGGCGGTTCGCGAGCACAAGCTCGTTGCCGCGGTCGCGCAAACCGAGATCGCCGGCGCGTCCGCGCCGGGAACCGAAATCTGGGCTTATCAAGGTGTCGCGCCCGGACCCGAAATCCGGGTGAAGCAGGGCGAGCGGCTGCGCGTGCTCGTTGAGAACCGGCTGCCGCAGGAGACGACCGTGCACTGGCACGGCGTGCGCGTGCCGAACGCCATGGACGGCGTGCCGCATCTGACACAGCCACCGATCGCGCCCGGGCAAACCTTCGTTTACGAGTTCGCCTGCGAGGACGCCGGCACGTTCTGGTATCACCCGCATGCGCGCAGCTTCGAGCAGGTCGAGCGCGGCCTCGCCGGCGCCCTGATCGTCGAGGAGGCGGAGCCGCTCGAGGTCGACCGCGACATCGTCTGGGTCCTCGACGACTGGCGGTTGACGGCTGAAGGAAAGATCAGCGACGACTTCGGCAACATGATGGACGCCAGTCATGCCGGGCGCCTGGGCAACGTCGTCACCATCAACGGCCGCGTCGCCGATCGCTTCGCCGTTCGCGCCGGCGAGCGGATCCGGCTTCGGCTGATCAATGCCGCCAACGCGCGCATCTTCAGTTTGCAGTTCGACGGACACCAGCCGCTGGTCGTGGCGCTCGACGGTCAGCCGGTCGCGCCGCACGCGTCCGCGGAGGGGCGCGTCACGCTCGGCCCCGCGCAGCGCGCCGACCTCGTGCTCGATTGCGCCGGCAAGCCGGGGGACACTTTCTCGATCTTCGACCGGTTCTATCAGCGCCAGCAATACCGGCTGGTCGATTTGGCTTACGATGCCGGCGCGCCGCTGCGGGAGCAGCCGCTCGCCGCGCCGATACGCCTGCCATCAAATCCGATCGCCGATCCGGATGTGACGAGTGCCGTCCGGCACTCAATCGAGTTCGGCGGCGGCATGATGGATCCGAAAATGCGCCGCGGCATGGGGCCGGGCGGCGGCATGGGAATGGGCGGCATGATGGAACGCATGCAGCGCGGCGCGATGTGGAGCATCAACGGCGTCTTCATTTCCGGCGACGATCATTCGCACGAGCCGTTTCTGAAGCTCGATGGCGGGTCGTCGCATGTCTTCGACATGCTCAATGACACCGCCTGGTGGCATCCGATGCATCTGCACGGCCATGTTTTCCGCGTGCTGTCGCGCGATGGCCGGCCGAATGCCCGGCGCGAGCGGCTCGACACCGTGCTCATGGCGCCGGGCGAGCGCGCGGAGATCGCATTCGTCGCCGACAATCCCGGCGACTGGATGTTCCACTGCCACATCCTCGAGCACCAGCAGGCGGGGATGACGGGGACGGTCCGCGTTGCGTGATGCGCTGTGTCCCGAGGCCGTAGCGATCGCCGTTCTCGACGCACTCAGGCAGCGCGAGCGAGCTCTTCAATCACGCTACAGTTGGCGACGGAGCCTTGCGCGCATTTCCCGGTCATGCGCTCCAATTGCGCTTCTAACTCAGAGAGCGCGGCGATCCGCTGCCGCACGTCGGCTAATCTTGCGCGGGCAATATTCGTAGCCTCTGCACAGGACCGCTCTGGACGCTCTTGGAGGGCCGTCAGTGTTCTGATGGCACTCAGTTCGAACCCCATCGCCCGCGCACGACGGATGAACGCCAATCGTCGAATGTGCGCGCCGGAGTAAAGCCTTCGGTTGCCAACAGACCGCGGCGGGGCGGGCATAAGTCCGATCGCCTCATAATAGCGGATGGTGGGGATTTTGACGCCCGTCCTGCGCGCGACAGTTCCGATCGAGAAGGTCTGAGTCATTGCTTGATCCTCTATTGACTAG
>CAYJNT010000205.1:0-6465 GCA_964370945.1 uncultured Hyphomicrobiales bacterium
CTACGCCGCGCTGTGCCAGGCGGCGCAGATCGTGCCGATCGTCGAGCCGGAAGTTCTGATGGACGGCGATCATGACATCGATCGCTGCCAGATGATCACCGAATGGGTGCTCAAGGAAACCTTCCAGGAGCTCTATTATCAGAAGGTCGCGCTCGAAGGCATCGTGCTCAAGCCCAACATGGCGGTGCCGGGCAAGAAGAGCGCGAAGAAAGCCTCGGTCCAGGAAGTCGCCGAGAAGACCGTGCGCATGCTGAAGAATTGCGTGCCAGGCGCGGTCCCGGGCATCGCGTTCCTCTCCGGCGGACAATCCGACGAAGATGCGACCGCGCATCTCGACGCCATGAACAAGATCGGCAACATGCCCTGGAAGCTCACCTTCTCCTATGGCCGCGCGCTGCAAGCCGCACCGCAAAAGGCCTGGAGCGGCAAGAGCGAGAATGTCGCCGCCGCGCAGCGCGCCCTCACCCATCGCGCGATGATGAACGGCCTCGCTTCGCTCGGTCAGTGGAAGCAGGATCTGGAAAAGAAGGCGGCGTAATTTCCTTCTCCCGGCGCCGAGGTCGGATCTATCCGACTTCAGCGACTGAACATTATCGAACGCGGGTAACCCGAGTTCGATTGCGGGGAGAGCGAAGAAAAGACAGCAGAGCGTCGCGTTTTCGTCGAATTCAGGTCGCATCGAACCGGATGACGTCTCGCCAGCGAAAAGAATCTGATCGTCCAACGCCGCGGCTCTATCTCGTGACGCCCCCGGTCGACGATCCGCGCGCGCTGGTCGCCGCCTTGCCGGAGATTTTCGGCGCGGCTGAATTCGCGGCGCTGCTTCTGCGGCTTGCGCCTTCCGACGAGCGCACGCTGATCAACCGCATCAAAGCCGTCGCACCGGTCGTGCAGAAGGCGGAGGCCGCGCTCATTCTCGAGGGGCACCCCGAGCTCGTCGCGAAATCCGGCGCCGACGGCGCGCACCTGACCGGCATCGACGACTTCGTAGAAGCGGTCGAACAGCTCAAGCCGGACTGGATCGCGGGCGCGGGCGGCGTCTTCACGCGGCATGACGCGATGCTCGCCGCGGAACGGAACGCCGATTACGTGATGTTCGGCGAGCCGAACGAACGCAGCCACCGTCTGCCTTTCGACGATATTCTCGATCGCGTGTCCTGGTGGGCAGAAGTCTTTCAAGTGCCCTGCGTCGCCTATGCGGCACGCCTCGACGAGGTTGCGCCGCTCGCAGATTCGGGCGCGGATTTCATCGCGCTTGGCGATTTCGTTTTCGCCGATCCGGCGCGGATCGCGGCGAATGTGACGGCGGCGGCGCAGCAGCTTGCGAAAGTAGACGCAACCGCATGAACAGGGTCGTCCTGATCATAGCCGTCGCAGCGGCGTACACCATCGCGGCGCCGGCTTTTGCGCAAAGCACAAAATCCGCACCGAAAGCGGCGCCGCCGGCCAAAGCCGCCACACCGGCGAAAGAGCCGGCTGCGCCGAAAGGCGATCCGAACGTCGATCTCGCCTTCGGCGCTTACCAGCGCGGCCATTACCTGACCGCGTTCAACGAGGCGACCAAGCGGGTCGAGGAAAAGAACGATCCGAAGGCGATGACGCTGCTCGCCGAGCTTTATGCCAACGGCTTCGGCGTGAAGCAGGACGATGCCAAGGCCGCGGAATGGTATCGCCTCGCCGCCGAGCGCGGCGATCGCGAGGCGATGTTCGCGCTCGCAATGTTCCGCATCGGGGGACGCGGCGGCGCTAAAAGCCTCGACGACGCGGCGAAACTCTTTGCCTCCGCCGCCAAGCTCGGCCACGCGGCTTCGGCCTACAATCTGGCGCTGCTCTATATCGAGGGCCAGCAATTCCCGCAGGACTTCGCGCGCGCGGCCGAATTGCTGCGGCAGGCGGCGAATGCCGGCAGCCCGGAAGCCCAATACGCGCTCGGAACGTTCTACAAGGACGGCCGCGGCGTGCAGAAAGACGAAAAGGAGGCGGCAAAGCTGATGGGCGCCGCCGCAGTCGCGGGCAATCTCGACGCGATGACCGAATATTCGATCGCGCTCTACAACGGGACCGGCGTCGCCAAGGATGAAGCTGCCGCCGCCGCGCTCCTCCTGAGGGCGGCCAAGCGCGGCAGCCCGATCGCCCAGAACCGGCTGGCGCGGGTGCTGGCGAGCGGCCGGGGCCTGCCGGCCGACCCGGTCGAGGCCGTGAAATGGCACCTGATTTCAAAGGCCAGCGGCGCGACCGATCTCTTCCTCGACGATTTCGCCCGCAAGCAGACGCCCAGCGTGCGGGAGGCCGCCGAGAAGGCTGCCAAACCGTGGCTTGATATCATCGCCGCGTCGCGGTTCTGATCGGCGTCCAAGACGGCACCTTGACGGCGCCTTCGACGGCGCCCTTGACGGCATCCTTGCCGCCGGGGCACACCAACGCCCGAAACCTCATTGAAAACAAGCGGACCTCACATGGCCAAGATCAATGGCAACGAAATTCGTCCCGGCATGGTCATCGAGTACCAGGACACGCTCTGGGTTGCCGTGAAGACCATGGCGGTGAAGCCCGGCAAGGGCCCGGCCTATAACCAGGTCGAACTGAAAAACCTGATCGACGGGCGCAAGCTCAACAACCGCTTCGGCTCCGACGAGCGGGTCGAGCGTGCCCGCCTCGAGCAGAAGGATTTCCAGTTTCTCTACAAGCAGGGCGACGCGCTCGTCTTCATGGATAACGAAAACTACGAGCAACTCGAATTGCAGGAAGAATTCGTCGGCGAGCGCGCCGCCTTCCTGCAGGACGGCATGACGGTGACGCTCGAGATGCACGACGAGCGCCCGATCGGCATCAAGCTGCCGGACCAGGTCACCCTCACCGTCGTGGAGGCCGATCCGGTCGTGAAGGGCCAGACCGCGGCGTCCTCTTACAAACCCGCGAAGCTGGACAACGGCCTGCGCGTGATGGTGCCGCCTTTCATCACCACCGGCGAGAGGGTCATCGTCGACACCAACGAAGTAACCTATATCCGGCGCGCGGAATAATCCGCCCTCTCCGCGCGGAGAGCGGAAAATTTCTCATGATCCATTCCGCTCTGCTCAACGTCATGGTGAAAGCTGCGCGCAAGGCCGCGCGCCAGCTCATTCGCGATTTCGGCGAAGTCGAGAAGCTGCAAGTCTCGATGAAAGGCCCGGCCAATTTCGTCTCGGCCGCCGACAAGCGCGCCGAGGAAACACTCAAACAGGAATTGCTGACCGCCCGTCCCGGCTATTCATTCGTCGGTGAAGAAGGCGGCAAGATCGAGGGCACCGACAAGTCGCATACCTGGTTCGTCGATCCGCTCGACGGCACCACGAATTTCCTGCACGGCATTCCGCAATTCGCGATTTCGATCGGACTCGAGCGCGAAGGAACGCTGATCGCGGGTCTCGTGCTCAATCCCGTGACCGACGAACTCTTCCTTGCGGAGCGCGGCAAGGGAGCGTTCCTCAACGACAAACGCATCCGCGTCGCGGCACGCAAGAACATGGGCGAGGCGGTGCTCGCCTGTGGCCTGCCTCACTATGGGCGCGGCGACCTTGAATTGTTCCGCAAGGAATTCAGTCTGATTCAGGAGAAGGTCGCGGGACTGCGCCGCTTCGGCGCCGCCGCGCTCGACCTCGCCTATATCGCCGCCGGCCGCTTCGACATTTACTGGGAGCGCAATCTGTCGCCCTGGGACATGGCGGCCGGTACGCTGATCGTGCGCGAGGCGGGCGGCTATGTCACCGATCTCGACAACAATGATGCAATGTTCGCCACGGGTCATATCGCGGCCGGCAATCCGGTATTGCACGGCGAATTGCTGAAAATTCTAAAAGAAGCCTCGAAAAGCTGAACCGGCGTCACGCCTGACAAAAATCCGTCATGACGCATCCCTCGGTGACGTTTCTTGGCGGCGTTTTGCCGCCGGTGTTCCATTCCGCCGCGCCTATGCCATATTGAGAGGGGCTTCTGACGAATTATGTGAGCGTCACGCTCTGGTCCGGGCGCGATTAAGGAACGCGACATGGCACGCGAGATTGATCCTTTCAAATTGTCCTCCCCACGCATCTTCCTGGTCCGGATGCTGGTTTTTCTCATTCTCTGCAGCCTGCTGGCGTTCATTCTCTACAAACCGATCCTCACCGCCTTTTTGGCCAATCCGGGCCTCAACGGCCTGATCCTCGGCGTGCTGGCGATCGGTATCCTCCTCTCCTTCCGCCAGGTGATACGGCTGTTCCGGGAAGTCGCATGGGTCAACGGGTTCCGGCTCGCCGATCCCGGCATCGCCGTTGACCGGCCGCCGGTCCTGCTCGCGCCGATGGCCGCGATCCTGCGCGAGCGTACCGGCCGCATGGCGATGTCGGCGCAGATGATGCGCGGCATTCTCGACTCGATCGCCAACCGTCTCGATGAAGCGCGTGACCTGTCGCGCTATCTCACCGGCCTGCTGATCTTCCTCGGTCTGCTCGGTACCTTCTGGGGCCTGATCGAAACCGTCGGCTCCGTCGGCAAGGTGCTGGAGAGCATGCGGCCGGGCGGCGATTCTGCCTCGATGTTCGAAACGCTGAAGGAAGGTCTCGGCGCACCGCTCGGCGGCATGGCCATTTCGTTCTCGTCATCGCTGTTTGGTCTGGCCGGCTCGCTGGTGCTCGGCTTTCTCGATCTGCAGACGAGCCAAGCGCAGAACCGCTTCTATACGGACCTGGAAGACTGGCTGTCGACCACCGTGCGTGACATGGGCGGCGACACCGGCTTGCCGGGCGCGTTGTCGTCCGATCTGCGCGCCGCGATCGAACGGTTGAAGGATTCCTTTGCCGACAGCGGACAAGGCAAGGCCGCGACCAATGCGATGGCCAACCTCGCCGAGGCGATCCACGGCCTCGTTCAGCACATGCGCACCGAGCAGCAGATGATCCGCGACTGGGCCGACGCCCAGGCCGAGCAGAATGCGGAAATCCGCAAAGTGCTGGAAGTGCTCGCGCGCGAGAGGACCTGAAGCCATGGCCCTTGCCCGCACGCGCCGCGAACGCAGCATCGATTATTGGCCCGGTTTCGTTGACGCGCTCTCGACGCTCATTCTCGGCATCATCTTTCTTCTGACCGTCTTCGCGGTGATGCAGTTCTTCCTGACGCAGGAAATGACCGGCAAGGACACCGCACTGACGCGGCTCAACGCCCAGATCGCGCAGCTCACCGAATTGCTGTCGCTGGAAAAAACCGGCAAGGCCAATCTCGAGGCGCTGCTTTCGACCTTCCGCTCCAATCTCGCCGCGACCGAGGCTGAACGCGACCGCTACAAGGGGGTCGCGGAGGGCGCCGGCGCGGGCGCCGCGACCGCGCAAGGGCGCGCGGGCGAACTCGCGACGCAATTGGATAACGAAAAGCAATTGACCGCACGGGCGCTGGCGCAGGTCGAGTTGCTCAATCAGCAGATTTCGGCTTTGCGCCGCCAGCTCGCCGCCCTGGAAGAGGCGCTCGATGCGTCGGAAAAACGCGATCGTGAATCGCAGAGCCGCATCACCGATCTCGGCCAGCGCCTGAACACGGCTTTGGCCCAGCGCGTGCAGGAATTGTCGCGCTACCGTTCCGATTTCTTCGGCCGGCTCCGTGCGATTCTCGGCGAGCGGCCGGATATCCGCATTGTCGGCGACCGTTTCGTGTTCCAGTCGGAAGTGTTTTTCGATGCCGGCCAGGCCGTGCTCAAGCCGGAAGGGCGCGCCGAGCTCGACAAGCTCGCAACGGTGATGACCGAATTGACGCGGCAGATCCCTGGTGACATCGCCTGGGTGCTGCGCGTCGACGGGCACACTGACGTGCGGCCGATCGCGAGCGCGCAATTCCCCTCGAACTGGGAGCTCTCCTCAGCCCGCGCGATTGCCGTCGTGCAATACCTGATGAGCAAGGGCATCCCGCCGCAGCGGCTCGTGGCCGCGGGCTTCGGCGAATTCCAGCCGCTCGATCCGGAGCGCAACGACGACGCTTATCGCCGCAATCGCCGCATCGAGCTCAAACTGACCGAGCGGTGAACATACAGCTTCGTCCCTATTCGCCCGCCGACGAGGACGCGGCCATCGCGCTCTGGCAGCGGACCTGGCAGGTGGCCTACCCGCAGATCGCGTTCGGAAAGCGCCTGGAATGGTGGCGGGCGCGCTGGCGCGACGATCTCGTGCCGGTCGCGACCATCGTGATCGCGGAGCGCAACGGTGAGATGATCGGCCTTGTGACGATCGACCAGAAAACCGGCTATCTCGACCAACTCGTGGTCGCGCCGGAATGCTGGCGATCAGGCATCGGCCGCATGCTGGTCGATGAAGCCAAGCGCCTGTCGCCGGACAAGATCGAGCTGCATGTCAATCAGGACAACGAACGCGCGATCGCGCTCTACGTCAAACTGGGATTCGCGATCACGGGCGAGAGCGTCAGCAAGCATTCCGGCTTGCCGCTTTACGTAATGACGTGGCG
>CAYJNT010000206.1:0-6431 GCA_964370945.1 uncultured Hyphomicrobiales bacterium
TCATTCATGACGCCAGCGGAACCGGTATCGGCGTTGTCGACGCCGTCAACACGCAGATCACCGATGTCGTCGTCAAGAATCTGACCGACGTGTCCGGCGCGCTCGGCGTCGGCGTTCATTCGCTCTCCTCGCTCGGCACCACCGTGAAAGGCCTTTACGCCGAGAACGTCACGCACGCGACCGACGACAATTCGGTCGGCAGCCCGGCCAATTCGTCGAGCGTGACCTATTACGGCGGCGATATCGGCATGCATGTCATGGATTCGGTCGCCTATGCTACGCGAAATTTCGCGTATTCCTGGCATTCGGAGGCCGTGAACGGCCGGTTCGAGCATGTCATGGCCTTCAACAGCCACGGCTTCCTGATGGCGCGCGGGATAGGCGGGGAGATGAGCGACAGCGGCGGTGCCGGCAACCAGCGTAGCATCGCGTTCTACCAGTGGGGTAATGGCGACGGCCGCGATATCACAATCGACAATGTGACGCTGAAGGAGACCCAGTATTACTCCACGACGGCGATCAACAATCCGCAGGACAACCAGATCATCGATTCCTGGTTCGAGTCCTATTCCTATACCGCGCCGCTTGATCCGCAATACGCGACCACCACCAACACGGCTTATGTGCGGACCAGTTCCGCGACACTCAACGACACGATCACCGGCACCGCGGCCGATGAATTGCTCTTTGGCGCAAAAGGCGACGATCTCATCTCCGGCGGCGGCGGCAACGATTATATCTGGGGCGGCGAGGGCATCGATACGCTCACCGGCGGCGGCGGTCGCGATCGCTTTGCGTTTCACGCCATCTGGGAAACCGGCGATACCATCACCGATTTCCAGGGCGGCGCGTTCGGCGACGTGATCGATCTCTCGGTCATCGCCGCGCGCTACGATTGGTCATCGTCGCTCGATCTGTTCGCGAACGGCTATGTCCGGTTCCTGCAGGACGGCACCGATGTCAGGGTGCAGGTCGATACCGACGGCGGCGGCGCCGAATTTGTCGACCTGACCAGACTCTCCAACGTCAATGCAAGTTCGCTCGGCGCGGCCAATCTGCTGACCGAATTGTCCGCCGGGCAGAATCTGACGCCGCCGCTGACGCCGCCGGCGACGGGCGCGGGCGACACGCTCACTGGCACGGAGTTTGACGACGTCCTCTATGCGACCGCGCAATATCCGCATCTCGTCGGCTTGGGTGGCGAGGATCGGCTCTTCGGCAGCACTGAAAACAACATCCTGGAAGGGGGGGCGGACAATGACGTCCTGGTCGACGATGCCGGCAACGACACGCTCGATGGCGGCACCGGCGCTGACTGGATGGAAGGAGGCGCGGGCGACGACCTCTACATCGCCGATCACATGGACGACGCCGTCATCGAGCAAGTGGATGGCGGCTTCGACACCGTCCGCGCGACCGCATCAAATCCCGGCGATCCGCTGGCCGCCAATGTCGAGGCGTTGATCTTGATCGGGGCCGGCATCATGACCGGCACCGGCAACAGTCTCGACAACATCATCACCGGCAATGCCGGCATCAGTGAGCTGCTTGGAGGGGCGGGTAACGACACCATGTTCGGCATGGACGGCGTCGACAAGCTCTATGGCGAGGATGGCGATGACAATCTTTCCGGCGGCGACGGCGACGACAAGCTCTACGGCGCCAACGGCAACGACACCCTGCGTGGTAGCCTCGGGGCCGACCTGTTGAGTGGAAGCCTCGGCTACGACACCGCGAGCTATTCCGACAGCGCCATTGGGGCGACCGCCGATCTCGCCACGTCCAGCGCCAATGCTGGCGCGGCGGCCGGCGACACATTCTCCTCGATCGAGAATCTGACCGGCACGGCTTTTGCCGACACGCTGTTCGGGCACGCGTCCGGCAATGTTCTCGATGGCGGGGCAGGCGACGATCGTCTCCATGGCCGCGACGGCGCGGACACGTTGCGCGGCGGCGATGGCAACGATTTTCTGGATGGCGGCGCGCGCAAGGACGTGCTCACCGGCGGCGCGGGCGAGGATACGTTCTATTTTGCGTCCATAGCGGAAGCGGGCGACACGATTACCGATTTCGCGGCTGGCGATCACATCGCGCTGTCGGCCGAAGGCTTCGGTCTCGAGAGCGTTGAAGACTTCGCCTTCGTTCTGGCGTCAGAGCCGATGGGCTCGATCGCGACCGCGATCTACAACACCGCGACGGGAAGCCTGTCATGGGACGCGGACGGCTCCGGGGCCGGGCAGGCGGTGCAGCTTGCGACGCTCGCCGGCGCGCCGGTGCTCACGCAGGAAGATTTGGTGGTCTGATCTGTCTTGGGCCAAATCGAGCAACGGTCCGCAAAACCGTCGCTTGACAAATAGAACAAAACAGGAACATAATTTCCTTATATCGGCCCGGAACGAGGCGAGGGCGTGTCGGTTATCCGACACAGCCTGGGTCAGGGAGGCAAAGGTCCATGCCGCAATCGCGCTATTTCATCGTCCAGCAGAATGACGACTGGATGATCAAGTTCCATGACGAGGAGTTCGGTCCGTATCAGTCCAAGAGCGAGGCGATGCTGTTCGCCGTCGATGCGGCGCAGAAGCTTGGCCGGAACGGCGAGAATTCCGAGGTCTGCGTCATGGGCGAAAATGGACATTTCCGCCCCGAATGGACCTATGGGCGCGATCACTATCCGCCAACCCTTTGAGGCGGCTGAGATAAATCGATCGGGCGGGTGGCGCAAAATTTCGCCTGAGGCCAGGGAACGCCAGCGCCACGACCCCGTTACACCGATATGCGGCTCTACCCATCGGCCGCATACACGCACCGGACGGCCAACACCCCTCCCCCGACAATGGTCGTCCGGTGCTTTTTCTTTGCCTAAAAGGCAGGCAGAAAAAGAAAGAGCAGGGCCAAGGCCCTGCTCGAAATGGTTTCAACGTATCGTTTTTTCGATGAAGCGTTTCGGCGTTTTCGCCTGACAAGTCCTCCCGAGACTTGGACCGCAAGACTTGGACCGCAAGGGTCGATGGGGTCGATGCCCCGACGCGGTGACGCTAGCCTATGCGGCCCCATTGCGGCAAGTCCTTGCCGCAAATTCCATCATTTTGGCGGGCGGAATGCTTGTTTTTTCGCAGCCGATCCGCTTTCACTCCGGGTCCTGCCGCGCGCCCTGATTCCGGACCCTTAAAAATGCGTCTCTCCCGCTTCTTTCTGCCGATCCTGCGCGAGGCGCCGAGGGAAGCCGAGATCGTTTCGCACCGGCTGATGCTTCGCGCCGGCATGATGCGGCAGGAGGCGGCCGGCATCTATGCCTTCCTGCCGCTCGGGTTCCGGGTGTTGCAGAAGATCTGCGACATCGTGCGCGAGGAGCAGAACCGCTCCGGCGCGATCGAGCTTCTGATGCCGACGGTTCAGTCGGCCGATCTCTGGCGCGAGAGCGGACGTTACGATGCGTACGGAAAAGAGATGCTGCGCATCAAGGACCGGCACGAGCGCGACATGCTGTACGGTCCGACCAACGAGGAGATGGTCACCGAGATCTTCCGCGCCTACGTGCGCTCCTACAAGGATCTCCCGCTCAATCTCTATCACATCCAGTGGAAATTCCGCGACGAGGTGCGCCCGCGCTTCGGCCTGATGCGCGGCCGCGAATTCCTGATGAAGGACAATTATTCGTTCGACGTCGATCAAGGCGGCGCGGTGCATTCCTACAACAAGATGTTCATCGCTTATCTGCGCACCTTTGCCCGCATGGGATTGAAGGCGATCCCGATGGTGGCGGAAACCGGGCCGATCGGCGGAAACCTGTCGCACGAATTCATCATCCTCGCCTCGACCGGCGAGAGCGAAGTCTTCTGCCACAAGGATTATCTCGATTTCGCCATGCCGGCCGCCGACGTCGATTTCGACGACGTTGCGGGACTGCAAGGGACCGTCGACAAGTGGACCTCGCTGTATGCCGCGACCTCCGAGAAACACGATCCGGCGGCGTTCGGAAAACTCGCGGGCGACCGGCAGGTCTCCGCGCGCGGGATCGAGGTCGGGCACATTTTCTATTTCGGCACGAAATATTCCGAGCCGATGAAGGCGGTGGTCGCGGGCCCCGACGGCACCGAGAAGCCGGTGCATATGGGCTCCTACGGCATCGGCCCGTCGCGGCTGGTGGCCGCGATCATCGAGGCCTCGCATGACGAGGCCGGCATCATCTGGCCGGAAGCGGTCGCGCCGTTCCAGGTCGCGATCCTCAACCTGAAGCAGGGTGATGGCGCGACCGACGCGGCTTGCGAAAAGCTCTATGAAGCCTTCCGGACCCGCGGGATCGACGTGCTTTATGACGACACCGACCAGCGGCCGGGCTCGAAATTCGCAAGCGCCGACTTAATTGGGATCCCCTGGCAGATTTTGGTCGGGCCGAAAGGCCTTGCCTCGGGCCAGGTCGAGGTCAAGAAACGCTCAGACGGCAGCCGGGAGATGCTGAGCCCTGAGGACGCAGTGACGCGGCTGGCCACGAATCCATGAAATTGTGTGGTTTGCCGCGAATCCGGTATCCCGCGGTGGCTTGAAACCGCCAGAATCTGTTGAAATCGGAAAGGGCTGGGACGGGATTTCATGAGCGAGCCCACCGGGACGCGCGCCTTTGCGCCATTCGAATGGATGTTGTCGCTGCGCTACTTGCGGGCGCGGCGCAAGGAAGGATTCATTTCGATCATCGCCGGCATTTCCTTTGTCGGTATCATGCTCGGCGTCGCGACGTTGATCATCGTGATGGCGGTGATGAACGGCTTCCGCAAGGAATTGCTCGACAAGATTCTCGGTCTCAACGGACATTTGCTCATCCAGCCGCTGGAATCGCCGCTCACCGACTGGAAAGAAGTCGCTGAGCGTTTGTCCGGCGTCAAAGGCATCCGGCTCGCCGCGCCGATCGTCGAGGGCCAGGCGCTCGCGTCGTCGCCGTTCAATGCCTCGGGTGTTGTCGTGCGCGGCATCCGCGCCGCCGATATCGAGAAACTCTCGATCGCGAAAAATCTCCGGCAGGGAACGCTCGAAGGATTCGATGAGGGGCAGGGGCTCCTGATCGGCCGCCGCCTCGGCGATCAATTGTCGTTGCGCGCCGGCGACAATCTCACGCTGGTCGCGCCGCGCGGCGCGGTGACGCCGATGGGCACGACGCCGCGCATCAAGACCTACAAGATCGCCGGCGTATTCGAGATCGGCATGTCGGAATATGATTCCGCGTTCGTGTTCATGCCGCTGCCGGAAGCGCAGGCCTATTTCAACCGTTCCGGCGATGTCACCGCGATCGAGGTCTATACCGACGATCCTGACCGCGTGCAGAATTACCGGCGCCTGGTCACCGACGCCGCGCAGCGGCCGATCTTCATGGTGGATTGGCGCCAGCGCAACGCTACCTTCTTCAACGCGCTGCAGGTCGAGCGCAATGTGATGTTCCTGATCCTGACCCTGATCGTGCTCGTCGCCGCGCTCAACATCATTTCCGGCCTGATCATGCTGGTGAAGGACAAGGGCCGGGACATTGCAATTTTGCGCACCATGGGCGCGACCCAAGGCGCGATCATGCGCGTGTTCCTGATCACCGGCGCCGCCATCGGCGTGGTCGGCACGATCCTGGGCTTTGTCGTCGGCGTGATCGTGTGCTGGAATATCGAGACCATCCGCCGCTTTTTGTCCTGGCTCACCTCGACCGAATTGTTCTCGCCCGAGCTTTATTTCCTCTCGCGGCTGCCCGCGCAGCTCGATACCGGCGAGACCACGGCGGTCGTGGTCATGGCGCTCACCTTGTCGCTTCTTGCAACACTCTATCCGTCCTGGCGCGCCGCTCGGCTCGATCCGGTCGAAGCGCTGCGGTACGAGTGAGCGCGATGGCCGATCAGCAAAATCCGGTTCTGTTTTTACAGGGCGTCGGGCGCCGCTATCCGCAGGGCGACACCGCCCTCGAAATTCTGAAAGGCGCGGAGTTCGGCGCCTGGCTCGGGCAATCGGTGGCGCTGGTTGCGCCGTCGGGCACCGGCAAGTCGACGCTCCTGCACATCGCAGGGCTGCTCGAACATCCCGACAGCGGCGAGGTCTATGTCGACGGCGTCGCCACCTCGAACCTCTCCGACATCGAGCGCACGCGCATCCGCCGCGTTGAAATGGGTTTTGTCTATCAGGCGCATCATCTGCTCCCGGAATTTTCCGCGCTGGAGAATGTCGTGATGCCGCAGATGATCCGCGGGCTGTCACGCAAGGAAGCCGAAAAGCGCGCCGCCGAACTGCTGTCTTACCTCGGCCTGAAAAACCGCGTGACCCACCGGCCGGCCGAATTGTCCGGCGGCGAGCAGCAGCGTGTCGCCATCGCGCGTGCGATGGCCAATGCGCCGCGCATCCTTCTGGCGGACGAGCCGACCGGCAATCTTGATCCGCATACCGCGAACCACGTGTTCGAGACG
>CAYJNT010000207.1:0-6360 GCA_964370945.1 uncultured Hyphomicrobiales bacterium
AAACCGAAGGTCGCATGTTCGAGTCATGCCGGGACCGCCATTTTCCAGCGCAGCGCGTGCTTCAGCACCAAGGCCGGTAACCGGACGGCTCGCGCGTCGCGGGGAAAAATTGCGGTATTCCGATTGATTCAAATCAAGGCACGCCTGTGAAAGGCGGCGTTATTTATCCAGCATGAGCAAAGCACCCGCGTGTCCGACCTGCGGTCGCCTCATGGTTTTGACCTCGGTGTCAGCGCGCCTGCACGGCGCGCCAGAGATGCACAGCTATGCCTGCAAGAACTGTGGCGTAAGATTCACCGAACTGGATACCGGCGATGAACCGCAGCTTGAGCGGGTCTGCGTGTTGAATTTCGAAGCCAGCCAAATGTCCATGAGGCAGTGAGGCGCGGCGAATAGATTTAGCCTCAGCGCGGTGTAGTCAACGATCAGTGTCGTGCGCATCTGCCTGCCGCTCATTCCGCGGCGATCAGCACAGATTTAGCTTCGGCCTTCGGCTCCCACGCCGCGACGGCTGCAAGATCGGTTTCGACTTCCCAGCGGCCGCTCTTGCCGGTCTCGCGCGCATGACAGGCGAGGCGCGTGAGATAATCGTCGCGTGTGATCACATGAAAGCCCATGTCCAGCACGTTCTGGCTCGGGCCCTTGTTGTCGTTGAGCGCAAATCCCCAATGCGCCAGATGCCAGTTCAGCATGGAGAAACCGATCTTGGAGGCGTGCGACTCGCGCGCGAATTGTGACTCGATCACGAACACGCGCCCGATCGCGACGCCATAGCCGCCGCCGACGAGCGCTCCGTCCCGGTCCCACACCTCGAAGGAGTGCGCGTGGCCGGCGTCGTGCAGGGCGGCATAGGCGCGCATGATCTTCGGCGTGATCCAGGTCACAGGCCATTTGCCGGCGCGCGGCTCGGCGCAAGCCTTGACCACGGCGTCGAAGTCCCGGTCGAAAGTGACGCGATGCCGGTCCTGCCGCAGCCGCGCGCGCAGCCGCCGCGACATGTGAAAATTCTCGAACTGCAGGACGCAGCGCCGCGGCGGCGACCACCATTTGATCGGTCCGGCATGCGCGGCCGGATGCAATCCGGCGCGATGCGCCTTGAGCAGCGTCGGCACCGACAGATCGCGCGCGATCCCGCAGACGCCGTCGAAATCCATCGGCGCTTTGGCCGGATCGGGCAGATCGTTTCCGTCCTTGAGGAAACCCGCCGCCCAAAAGCCGGCAACGAGCGGAACCGCGCCGAGGCGCGCGGGCGCGAGCGCCCGTGCGGTTCCAAGCGAAGCGCGTTGCAGCCGCTCGATCGGTGTCTCGCGGAACAAAAGATGCCGGCGTGCGGCCTTGTCGCTGGATGTCATGGCGGTTCCTGCCGGGAGTGAACGGGCGGAGGCGCTCAACGCGCGCAAGCTATCGCGGTCGCCGCGCGGGCAACAACGAAACTCGCGTAACGAGGTAAATGAAATGATTAACGGTTTTACAGCGCTCGGCCGTGACTCACCGTGCCGTATGCCGCTCTCACATGTTCGTCATGGCCGGGCGAGCGTAGCGAGACCCGGCCATCCACGTCTTCCATTTCGAACCCGTGCAGCCAAAGACGTGGATGGCCGGGTCAAGCCTGGCCATGACGGCAAGCAAGCGTCTGTGCAAACAAAAACTCGCCGTCAGGTCGATTGCGGTGCGGGTTGCGCCGCGCTCTTGTTCCGCTTCCGTCGCGATCGGCGCCGCCTGCGCCGCTTTCGACTCTTGTGGCTGGGCCACCGGCTGGTGCCGGGCGCGCGCGGCGAGCCATCCAGGTTCTGATCATCGGGTCCGACCCTGATGGCCGACAGATCGATTTCGTTGCGCGTTGGATTGGGATTGCTTTTCAGCTTGACCGTCGTCGAGCCCCAGCGACGGCAATCGAGCGTCGAAATCTTCACCCACGGCTTGAGGCGGGGGTTGCCTCGAATCGTGGCGCGGATGCAAAGGCCGAAATATCCTGTCTTCGTGTTCAGGAAGCCCATCGATTTGCCGCGACTGCGCCCGTGTCCATGGACGAGCACCACATCATCGGCGCCGGTTTCCCACGCCTGTTTGAGCAGGTTCTCCAGGTCGAGATCGCGTGGATGATATCCGTGCAGGTCGATCTCCATCCGCAGCACGGTCGCTTGTTCCGGCGTCTCTATGTATCTCAGTTTGGCCGGCGACGGCTCAGGCTTCGGATCGTTCATCGTGCCGTGTATCCACCGTCAATCAGCATCATCGAGCCGGTCGCGAACGATGATTCGTCCGATGCGAGAAACAGGATCGCATTTGCAATGTCTTTCGGCTCGCCGATGCGGCCTATCGGCGCGCGGTCCTTGAGGCCTTGCTTGAACGCGGCGGGGTCGGGCACCTGCTGCATCATCCTGTCGTAGTAATTCGACCAGATTACGCCCGGCGCGACCGCATTGACGCGGATACTGTCGGCGACATGATCGAGCGCCATGGCGCGGGTGAGCGCCGCGACGCCGCCCTTGGAGGCGACATAAGCCGCGCGGTCCGGAATGCCGGCGACCGAGACGGTCGAGGCAACGTTCACAATGGTACCGCCGCCATTCCCTTTCATCACCGGAATGGCGTGCTTGGAGCACAGAAACACGCCTTTCAGATTCACGGCGATGACGTCGTCCCAGTCGTCCTCGGCGGTCGTGACCACGGTGCCGAGAATGCCGCGGCCGGCATTGTTGACCAGGATGTCGATGCGGCCGAAGGCTTTCACCGTGCCGTCGACCATCGCTTTCGCATCCGCGCTCTTTCGCACATCGGCTTGCAGCGCCACGGCCTGCGCGCCGATGCGTTTCGCCACGACGCCGGCGGCATTGGCGTCATAGTCCGCGACTACGACCTTCGCGCCTTGCTGGGCGAACAATTCGGCCGTGGCGGCGCCGATGCCGGCGCCCGCGCCGGTAATGACCGCGACCTTATTGGCTAGTCGCATTCTGCCGCTCTCCCATCGCACGCGAGTCGGGTTTACCCGATTTGCGCAGCTTCAATGAAGCCCGCGACATGGTCCGCAAAGGCCGGCGGATCGACGCGCGGGAAAAAATGCCCGCCATGCACCACGGTCAGCTGTGCGCCCGTGATAGCGCGCAACAGCGATTCGGACATGTGAAAGGGAATGATGGCGTCGTCGAGCGCGGCGAGGACAAGCGTCGGCGTGGCGATGCGATGCAGGTCCGCGGTGCGGTCGAAGCGGAGTATCATCTTGATGCGCTCGGCGACCACGTCGACCGGCGCGAAATCCTCCTCCGCCCGTTCGATCGCGGCTTTGATGTCCGCGAAGTTCTCCCGGATCCACTCCGGCGGGCAGGCGAGGAAAAACCCGGTCGCCGCGTAAGCCTGCGCTCCAGCGTCTTTCAGGATCGCAAGGCGCGATTCGAACAGCAGCGTGAATTGCGGGTCGGGCTTCGCCCAGCTTCCGCTCAGCACAATGCTTTTCACGCGGCTTGCATGATCGATCGCGAGCACCTGCGCGATCGCGCCGCCGGTGGAATGCCCGACGATGTGCGCGGAGGGGATATTGAAATGATCGAGCACGTCGACGGCGTCGCGCGCCAGCAGTTCGACGGAATAGGGTTGCTCCGGCCGGTCGCTTTTGCCGGTGCCGCGATGATCCATCAGGATCACCTTGAACCGCGACTGCAGCAGCGGAACGATTGCGGCCCAGAAGGCGGACGAGCCGCCGAGCCCCGGAATGAGAAACAGCGGCTCGCCTTCGCCAGTCACGCTGGCGAACAGCCGGCATCCATCGCGCGCGGTGGTCACGTGCTTTTCGCTTTCTTTAAGGCTTGCGGCCGCCGCCGGGCGGCGGCGGCATGAAGGCGGTGCGCGCTTCGATTTCGAGCGCGTTGTCCGGTCGCGCGAAGGGCTCGGGCGCGGGCTCGCCAGGCTTTTTCGGGCGGCCGATCTCCCGGAAAAAATCTTCCAGGCCGTTCGGCACGATCAGCCACAGCCAGCGCATGTCGGCCGCCCCGTCATTGATGAACATGTGCCGCCTTTTCTTGCCGAGAAACAGCGTCATGCCGGCCGTGAAACGGCGCTCCTCGCCGTCGAGCACGGCCTTGCCGCTGCCGGCAATCAGGTGCAGCACCTCGTCGTGCTCGGGATGCGCGTGCTCGCGGACATAGCAGCCGGGCGGAACGGTCTGCGTGCCGAGCCCGAACGGCGTATTCATATCGACAAGATGCGGCGCGACATGCACGGAAATGTAGCCGTTGGCGGGTACCGGCTGCCAATATTCCTCGCCGCCGGACGGCAGCACGACCAGGATGTCTCCCTGACCGGTCTTGGCGTCTGACATGCTCATGATTTGGCCTTGCTCATGATTTGATCCGCGATGCCGTCAATGTGCAGTGGATTATGCACGTTAATCCCTGATAGGACATAGGTCCGCCTACGCTGCGCTCCGGCGTGACACCCGCCTGACCTTCGGATCAGCCGCGCCGTAGCGTAAGCGCAGGCGGGTGATAGGACATGCCTCGGACGCATGCCCGTCAAACGGCGAATTTCATCCTTCACAAATCGCGGATAAGACATCTCCATGCTCAAGGGAAAAACGGCGCTCGTCACCGGCTCGACCAGCGGTATCGGGCTTGGCATCGCAGAGGCCTTCGCCGCGCAACGCTGCAATATCGTGATCAACGGCTTCGGCGACGCGGCCGAGGTCGAAGGCCTGCGCGCGACGCTCGAGAAGGCGCATGGCGTCGCCGTGCGCTATGACAGCGCCGATATGACGAAGCCCGACACCATCGAGGCGATGGTGAAGAAGGCGTCTGCCGAATTCGGCGCGGTCGATGTCCTGGTCAATAATGCCGGCATCCAGCATGTCGCGCCGGTCGACGAATTCCCGCCGGAGAAATGGGACGCGATCATCGCCATCAATCTGGTCTCGAATTTCCACACCATCCGTCACGCGCTGCCGGGGATGAAGGAAAAGGGCTGGGGCCGGATCATCAATATCGCCTCGGCGCATGCGCTGGTCGCTTCGCCGTTCAAGTCGGCTTATGTCGCGGCCAAGCACGGCGTCGCGGGACTGACGAAGACGGTGGCGCTGGAAGTCGCGGAGCAAGGGATCACGGTCAACGCGATCTGCCCGGCCTATGTCCTCACGCCGCTGGTGGAGAAGCAGATTCCCGATACGGCAAAAGCGCGCGGCATCACCGAGCAGCAGGTGATGACGGATGTGCTGCTCGCGGCGCAGCCGACCAAGAAATTCGTCACCATCGAGCAGGTGGCGGGGATGGCGACGTATCTGGCGTCGGATCAGGCGGCGTCGGTGACGGGAGCCATTCTCTCGATGGATGGCGGCTGGACGGCACAATAGCAGCAGGCGCTTGACAACCACCGTCGTCATGCCCGGGCTTGACCCGGGCATCCACGTCTTTGACTGCTGCATCAAGAAAGTAAGACGTGGATGGCCGGGTCTCGCTGCGCTCGCCCGGCCATGACGAAATCTCTGGTGTCGTGCCTCGATAGGGAACGCTGAACGACTTACGACCCCGTCTTCCGCAAGTCCTGCTCGGCCGCTTTGTAATCTATCGCGTATTGGCAATAGTGGCCGATGATCATCTCGATCAGGTCGCGCTTGCCTTTGTCCAATGGCGCAAGCTTCTTCGCCGGCGTGCCGGCATAAAGCCAGCCGCTTTCGAGCACTTGCCCAGGTTCGGTGCGTGCGGACGCGGCGAGCAGCACGTGGTCTTCGACGACCGTGCCTTGCGCAACAAAGCTGCCGATGCCGATCAGGCAATGGTTACCGATGGTGCAATCCTCGATCGTCACATTGTGCCCGACCGTGGTGTCGATGCCGATGGTGACGCCGTCGGCGCTGCAGCGGATCACCGTGTTGTCCTGCACATTGGTACGCCGCCCGATCACGATCTCGCCGTCGCCGGAGTCGAAATCGTTGGAGAACCAGATGCTGCTCGAGCTTTCCGCGATCAGGCGGCCGCGCACGCGCGCGGTCGAGGCGATGAACACGGACGGATCGATCTGCGAGGTCGCGGCGATCGCGCTCGATCCGACGCTCAGCGCCTCGTCCTTGTGCGTCGCAAGCATCGCCTCGCGGCGCTTGGCGACTTCGCCGGCTTCGGCCGGCCGCACCATTTTCGCCGGCGAGCCGGCATAGACATGTCCGCCGTCGATGCGCTTGCCGGGAAACACCGTCGAGCCCGGCTCGAAGATCACGTTGTCGCCGACCATGGCGCCGTCGAGGATCACGGTCCGGTCGCCGACGATCACGTTGCTGCCGAGCATGCAGGCATGCACGCAGGCCTCGTCGCCGACGGTAACGCGGTCGCCGACGATGCAGGGAAACACTTCATGCGCGATATGCAGGGTCGTGCGCGC
>CAYJNT010000208.1:0-6353 GCA_964370945.1 uncultured Hyphomicrobiales bacterium
CCGCGCGGCCCGACATTCTCGCTGCGAATGAGTCGCAGCCAGTCGAGCCGCTGCTCGTCGGTGAGCGCGACACCGTCGGCCTGGCCGATGACGTTCACGGCGCCGCTCCGGATTTTCCGATCTTGGGCTCGGTGCCGTTGAAGAGCCGCGCGATATTGGCGCGGTGCATGCCGAAGACGAGGATCGTCAGGACGACGAACAGGAACGCGACGTCCATCTGACCGAGCAGCCACAAGATTGCGGGCATCGCGGCGCTCGCGACCAGTCCGGAGAGCGAGGAATAGCGCGTGATGCCGGCGACGGCGAACCAGATCACGCCGAAAGCGAGGGCGGCGATCCAGGCGAAGCCGATGAGGATTCCGATATAGGTCGCAACACCCTTGCCGCCCTTGAAGCGCAGCCAGACCGGAAACAGGTGACCGAGGAAGGCGCCGAGGCCGGCGGCGAGCGCCGCTTCATGGCTGAAGAGTTGCGTGGCGAGAACGACGGCCAGCGTTCCCTTGAACATGTCGCAGAGCAGCGTCGCCGCCGCGAGACTTTTGTGCCCGGTGCGCAGCACGTTCGTTGCGCCGATATTACCCGAGCCGATCTCGCGGATGTCCTGCGTACCGGCGAGCCTTGTGATGACAAGCCCGAACGGAATAGAGCCGAGCAGGTAGCCGATACCGAATGCGACAGCGACTTGCGGCGTGATCGCCGGTACGCTCGCAATCAGAACCATGCACGACCCCCGTATTCCGCAGCCCCAGCGCGGGAAACGGAATCAAGCGTATTCGTAAGCCGTGCGTCCGGCAACGATGGTGCGGATGACGCGGCCCGTCATTTTCGCTTCATCGAACGGGGTATTCTTGCATTTCGACTTGAGCTCGTCGGGATCGAGCACCCAGGGAATGTCGGGATCGATCACGATGACGTCGGCGGGCGCACCGGCGCGCAGCGTGCCGCCCGGCAGGCCCAGCAATTCAGCCGGCCGCGTGGACATCGCGCCAAGGAGGCGCAGCAGCGGCAGCGCGCCGCCATGCACGAGCCGCAAGCCCGCAGTCAGCATGGTCTCGAGCCCGATCGCGCCGGGCGCGGCTTCCGCGAACGGAAGCCGCTTGGTCTCGACGTCCTGCGGATTGTGATCCGACATGACCACATCGATCAGCCCGCTCGATACGGCGTCGGCAAGCGCGGCGCGATCCTCGTCCGCGCGCAAGGGCGGCGCGATCTTGAAGAAGGTGCGATACGAGCCGATGTCGATCTCGTTCAGGGTGAGATGATTGATCGAGGCCGACGCCGTCACCGGCATGCCCTGATCCTTGGCGCGCTTCAACACATCAAGCGATTCCCGGCAGGTGATGGAGGCGGCGTGATAGCGGCTGCCGGTCAGCGCGACGAGGCGGAGATCGCGCTCCAGCATGATCGTTTCCGACGCTTTCGGAATGCCGTGCAGCCCGAGCCGCGCGGCCAATTCGCCGTCGTTCATCACGCCTTCGCCGATCAGATCGGGATCTTCGGTGTGATGCACGATCAGCACGTCGAAGTCGCGCGCATAGGCCAAAGCACGGCGCATCACCTGTGCATTGGTGACGCTCCTGATGCCGTCGGTGAAGGCGACCGCGCCGGCGGCTTTCAGGAGGCCGATCTCGGTCATCTCCTGGCCCTTGAGGCCCTTGGTGAGGGCTGCCATGGGCGCGACGTGAACGATCGCGGTGTCGCGCGCGCGGCGCAGGATGAAATCGACAATGGCGTGATCGTCGATCACCGGATCGGTATCGGGCTGGCAGACGATCGTCGTGACGCCGCCGGCGGCGGCGGCCTGGCTCGCGGTCGCAAGCGTCTCGCGGTGCTCGGCGCCCGGCTCGCCGACAAAGGCGCGCATGTCGATCAGACCCGGCGCAACGATGTGGCCCTTGCAGTCGACGATCTCGGTGCCCTGCGGCACGCCGGCCGCGCCGATGCCGCGCTTGGCATCGCGGATCACGCCTTCGGCGATCAGAAGGTCGCCGGGAAAATCCAGTTCGCGCGACGGATCGACGATCCGGGCGTTGGTGAGCAGGATCGGGCGGCGGTCTGACAACATCATCATGCGTTCGGGAGATTACGGGACAATGCTTCCAGCACCGCCATGCGCACGGCGACGCCCATCTCGACCTGTTCGCGAATGAGCGACTGCGCGCCGTCGGCGACGGTGGAGTCGATCTCGACGCCGCGGTTCATCGGGCCCGGATGCATCACCAGCGCATCGGGCTTGGCGAAGGCGAGCTTGCGGGTATCGAGACCGTAATAGGCGAAATATTCCTGCACCGACGGCACGAACGAGCCGTTCATGCGCTCGCGCTGCAATCGCAGCATCATCACGATGTCGGCGTCCGCGAGGCCCTCGCGCATGTCGCGCATCACTTCGACGCCGAAGCGCTCGATGCCGGAGGGCAGGAGCGTCGAGGGCGCGACCACGCGTACCCGCGCCCCGAGCGCATTGAGCAAAATAATGTTGGAGCGCGCGACGCGCGAATGCAGGATGTCGCCGCAGATCGCGACCGTGAGGCCTTCGATGCGGCCCTTGTTGCGGCGGATGGTGAGCGCATCGAGCAGCGCTTGCGTTGGATGCTCATGCGCGCCGTCGCCGGCATTGATCACCGAACCGTCGACTTTCTGCGACAGGAGCTCGACCGCGCCCGACGCATGATGCCGCATCACCAGAATATCGGGATGCATGGCATTGAGCGTCATCGCCGTGTCGATCAGCGTCTCGCCCTTTTTCATGGCCGAGGAATTGACCGCCATGTTCATCACATCGGCGCCGAGCCGTTTCCCGGCAAGCTCGAACGACGATTGCGTGCGGGTGGACGATTCGAAGAAGAGGTTGATCTGGGTCCGGCCGCGCAGCGACGTGCGCTTCTTCTCGATCTGCCGGTTGAGGGTGACGAATTCCTCAGACAAATCGAGGAGACCGACAATCTCGTCGTACGAAAGCCCTTCGATTCCCAACAGGTGGCGCCGGTTGAGAACGAATGAAGATTTCGTCGCAATGTTCATTAAAGGGGTGTCTTAGGCGCAAGCGCGCTGGCCCGCAAGACCACAATTGCGTGATCCCCAGCCGCGAGCGGCCGGAAAGCGAGGTGTCTGCGTAAGCGGTTAATGCCCGATTTCGCCATCACGGGAACCCCGATTTGCCTTGATCGTTGTCCAGTCAGGAGCGGGGACTTTTAGTCCAAGAAATCGAGGAGAAGTTTCAATGAAACCAGTTCTCAAGAGCGCTGCTATTGCCGCGCTGGTTGGCGCGGCTGCGCTTGCATCCGTAACCCAGAGTGAGGCGCGTAGCCGCTGGATCGGCCCCGCGGCGGCAGGCTTCGCGGCCGGCGCGATTGTCGGCTCGGCGGTGACGGCCGGCGCTTATTACGGACCTCGCTACTACGATCCGGGCTATGCCTACGCCCCGGCGCCGGCATACGACAGCTATGCGTACGAAACCTATGAGACGCCGACCTACGTGGCCCCGCGCTATTATCGCTATGGTGACCGGTCGGGCTGCGCGACCCTGGGCAATTACGGCCAGGTCGATCGCAGCGCGTGTAACCGGTAACGCGTTGATATGGGAAAGAGGCGGACCGGATGGTCCAGGCGGACCGGATGGTCCGCCTCTTTCATTTGTGTTGCAGGCGATCGAGCGCACCTTGCAGGATGAAGGCGGCCGCATGCTGATCGATCACCGCGGCGCGCTTGGCCCTTGAGGCATCGGCCGCGATCAACTCGCGTTCGACCGCGGCGGTTGAGAGCCGCTCGTCCCAGAGCGCGATCGGCAAGAGCGTGCGTTTGGCGAGATTGCGGGCGAACGAGCGGGTCGATTGCGCGCGCGGGCCTTCCGATCCGTCCATGTTGAGCGGCAGGCCGAGCACGAAACCGACCGCGCGCCGCTCTTGCGCGAGCTCGAGAATGCGCGTGGCATCGGCGGTGAAGGTCTTGCGCGCGATGGTCTCGACCCCGGCTGCGAGCTTGCGGTCCGGGTCCGACGCCGCGACACCGATCGTCTTCGTTCCGAGGTCGAGGCCGATCAGGGCGCCGCGCGGTGGCAAATGCGCGGCGGCCTCCTCCAGGGGCAGGATCAATGCTGACATGAGGGAGGCCTAGCACCGGCGCCGATCGCGGCCAAGTGACCGGCAAGCGCAGCATTTGCGAAGACGGATTGATCATTCGCGCACCGTCACTATGCTCTGGTATCCGTTTCGATCCGATGTGAGTGAAGTCCATGCAGATCACCTGGTTCGGCCATTCCGCTTTCCGGCTCGACTTCGCGGGCAAGGCGGTGCTCATCGATCCGTTCTTTACCGGCAATCCGGCCTTCGTCTCGGACCGCAGCACGGCGATCAAGGGTGTCACCCATATCGTCCTGACGCATGGCCATTCCGACCATGTCGGCGACGCGATCGCAATTTCAAAAGAGACCGGCGCGCCGGTGATCACCAATTACGATCTGTGCATGTGGCTGGCGAGCAAGGGCCTCGAGAAAATCGATCCGATGAATACCGGCGGCACGACGCAACAGGGCGGCTTCACCGTCACGCTCGTGCGCGCCGACCATTCGTCGGGCGAGATGCAGAACGGCGTGTCGGTCTATCTCGGCAATCCGTGCGGCGTCATCGTCGCGGCGGCCGGCGAGCCGACGGTGTATCACCTCGGCGATACCGACATTTTCTCCGACATGGCGCTGATCGCGGAGATCCACCGGCCGAAGATCGCGTTCGTTCCGATCGGCGACCGCTTCACCATGAGCCCGAAAACGGCGGCGCTCGCGATCAACAGATTCCTGAAGGTGGAGGCGGTGGTGCCGTGCCACTATGGCAGCTTCCCGCCGCTCGAGAAAAATGCCGACAACTTCGTCGCTGCGATGAAGGGCAGCGCCACCAAGGTGATTGTCCCGGAAAAGGGCAAGGCGTTTTCAGCCTGAATTGAACCGTCGCGCGCGCCGGCGCGACAAATATCGCGATGATATTTTGAGCATTTGAGCGAAGTGCCCCTCCATGTCCGATTCGATGTCTCCAGCAACGTTCGGCCCGGCGCGCTCCTGCGACACTCCTTGCGATCCTTGGAAATTCTGGGCGACCGGCGCATGGACGGCGGTGGCGCTGGCGGCCTGGGTGGCGGTCCAATTCCTCGTTTTCATCGGCATGCTGTTCTACCTCGGCATCGGCGACGATGCGCCGTCCGGCGAAGTGGAGAAGCTTGCTGCGCACGCCGTTGTCATTTCGCTGATCGCCACACTCTCGATACCGGCCGAGATCGGCGTCGTCGCGCTTGCCATCCGCTTCGCACGGTGCCGGTTCGCTGACTACGTTGCGCTGGTATGGCCGAGCCGCCACTACCTGCTGGCCGGCATCGTGTTCCTTGTCGTGCTGCTGCCGCTCGCCGACATCGTCACCTGGATGAGCGGGCGCAGTATCGTTCCGCCTTTCGTGATCGAAGCGTACAAGACGGCGCGCGATTCCGGCACCCTCTGGCTGTTCACCTTTGCGCTTGTGGTCGCCGCGCCCTTGACCGAAGAGATCGTTTTCCGCGGCTTCATGTATCGCGGGCTGGCGGCGTCGCGCGCCGGCGTCGCCGGTGCGATCGTGATTCCGTCGGCCATCTGGGCCGTGATGCATGTGCAATACGAGAATTTCTTCATTATCCAGATTTTCCTGCTCGGCGTGATATTCGGCGTGCTGCGCTGGCAATCGGGCTCGACCTGGCTCACGATTGTGCTGCACGGCATCGTCAATCTGTCGTCACTCCTGCAGACGGTCTATTTCGTCGAAAAGGCGGGACAATAAGGCGGCGCCGCTCGGCCGAATGCCGATCCGATCTGCCGGTTGCCCCGCAAATCGGGCGTCTGCTATAGGCTCGCGACGCTTCCCCCATTGCGGAGCCCGTAATGTCCATTGACGCCGCGACCGTGCGCCGTATCGCGCATCTCGCCCGCATCGCCGTCGAGGACGGCGAGGTCGAGCATCTGCGCGGCGAGATCAATGCGATCCTCGCCTTTGTCGAGCAGTTGCAGGAAGTCGATGTCGCAGGCGTCGAGCCGATGACCTCGGTGACGCCGATGGTCATGAAAAAGCGGGCCGACGAGGTGACCGACGGCGGCATCGCCGACGACATCGTCGCCAACGCGCCGGCGACGCAGGATCACTATTTCCTCGTTCCGAAGGTGGTGGAGTGATGTGTCTCGCCTGCCAGGAGGAAGCCTTCTACCGCGCTTACCTCGACCACATGGACAAGAAGGCGAAGGAAGCGGCCCCGCCGTCGCTGCTCCGCAGCTCTGGCGCGGCTGATCACGCCGAAGCGCCAACGGGTCCGCGCGAAGCGCGGCCCGATGACAGGCTCCGCGCGAA
>CAYJNT010000209.1:0-6317 GCA_964370945.1 uncultured Hyphomicrobiales bacterium
CCGAAAGGCGTTTTCGACCGCACGCAATCGGACGCGATCAAGACGCGGCTGCGGCAACAGACCGAAACGGCGCAACGGCTTGGAATTTTCGGCGCACCGGCCGTGGTCGCGAATGGCGAATTGTTCTGGGGGAACGACCGGCTGGAACAGGCGATCGCCTGGGCGAAAAGGGCTTCGGCCAAAAAGGGATAGACGGAACGGGATGGAACCCGTTGAAGCGCCGCGCGTTATAGTGATACGACGCGTGATTTCAGAGAGTATATTTTTCCAAGACGCAAGAAACCGAATTTGACCGACCGCCCAAAAACCCCGGGTTTTCAATCCCGGGGTTTTTGTTGTTCCGCCGGAACGAGCCGCCGCGCTGCCGCGTTTCGTCCATGCCGGTGTCGCGGAGAACCAATCGTCCCATCTTCACTTCGCGGTTCCGGCGGCCCCGGCCGAAAGGCCGGGGTTTACTTTTGTCGCCCGCGAGGCGGTTCGGTCAGGGATCAAGCCGCATCGGGAGGCCGGCCTTTGCCATGTAATCCTTGGCCTGCCGGACCGTGTATTCACCGAAGTGGAAGATGGAGGCCGCGAGCACGGCGCTCGCATGGCCGTCGCGGATTCCTGCGACCAGGTGATCGAGATTGCCGACGCCGCCGGACGCCACCACCGGAATGGTGACGGCATCGGAAATCGCGCGCGTCAGCGCGATGTCGAAGCCCTGCTTGGTGCCGTCGCGATCCATCGAGGTCAGGAGGATCTCGCCCGCGCCGTGCCCGGCAACGGTCTTGGCGTATTCAATGGCATCGATACCGGTCGGATTGCGCCCGCCATGGGTGAAGATTTCCCAGCGGTCGGCCTCGCCGTCCTTCGACACCTTCTTGGCATCGATCGCGACCACGATGCATTGGTCGCCGAATTTCTCCGCCGCTTCCTTCACGAATTCCGGCCGGTTCACGGCGGCGGTGTTGATCGACACCTTGTCGGCGCCCGACTTGAGCAAGGCGCGGATATCGTCGATCGTCCGCACGCCGCCACCGACCGTCACCGGCATGAAGCAGGCCTCCGCCGTGCGGCGCACGACGTCGAGGATGATGCCGCGGTTTTCGTGGCTCGCCGTGATGTCGAGAAAGGTGAGCTCGTCCGCACCCGCCGCATCATAGGCGATCGCCGCTTCGACCGGGTCGCCCGCGTCGCGCAAATCGAGGAACTTCACGCCTTTGACGACGCGGCCATCCTTCACGTCCAGACAGGGAATGACGCGGACCTTGAACATGACAAACCTCAGACGGGTAGAGTTGTCGCGGCGCCGATCATCCTGACGGCGAGCTGGATCAGGATCACGCCGGCCAGGACCCAGAAGGCGAGCCAGTCCCAGAACTGGCTCTGCAACCCTTGCAGCTGGCTGGTCACACCTTCATAGAGCGCGACTGCATCGGTGTCCTTGGCCTTGAGATATTTGAAGCGCTCGATCGCCTTTTCTTTCTGCAATTGCCAGCTTTTGACCAGGCAGAAGATGGCCGCGAGCGCCAGCACGACCGACGCGGCATTCACGAAGAATGCGACGCCACGGTCGTTCGCGCGCATTTGCAACAGCACCACCGCCGCGAAGGCGATTGCTGCGAAGAACAAAGCGGCGCGCAAGACATGCGCGGAGGTTTCCGCCCGCCGCAGATAGGCGAGCGCGAGCTGCCATTGCTGCTCGTCGGACAATGGCTTTTCGGGTGCTTTGGCCTGTTCCGTCATGTGTTCCGGGCCGACTTGATCAGCCGCAAGGCTTCCGCGACATCGACACGTCCGTCATAAAGCGCGCGGCCGGCAATTGCACCCTCGAGTTTCGCCGCCCGCGGTTCCAGCAGTGCCTTGACGTCATCGATCGAGGCGAAACCGCCGGAAGCGATCACCGGGATCGATACGGCATCGGCCAATGCGATGGTGGCGTCGAGATTGAGGCCTTTGAGCATGCCGTCGCGCGCGATGTCGGTATAGATGATGGCGGCGACGCCGGCATCCTCGAAGCGCCGCGCAATCTCGAGCGCGGAGAGTTCCGAGGCCTCGGCCCAGCCCTGCACCGCCACCTTGCCATCGCGGGCGTCGAGCCCCACGGCGACGCGCGCCGGATCGAGCGTCGCGGCTTCCCGCACGAAATCCGGATCGCGCACCGCTGCGGTGCCGATGATGACGCGATTGACGCCCTTTTCGAGCCAGCCCTCGAGCGTTGCCATATCGCGGATCCCGCCGCCGAGCTGCACCGGCATGTTGGTCGCTTCGATGATGCGCTCGACCGCGTCGGCGTTCACCGGCTTGCCGGCGAAGGCGCCGTCGAGATCGACGATGTGCAGATATTCGAACCCCGCGCGCTCGAACGCCGCCGCCTGCTCGGCCGGATCGCGATGAAACACGGTCGCGCGCGCCATGTCGCCCTGTTCGAGCCGTACGCAGACACCGTCTTTGAGATCGATCGCCGGAAACAGAATCACGGCGTCCACTTCAGGAAATTCGAGATCAGCGCCAGGCCGAGCTTCTGGCTCTTCTCCGGATGGAATTGCGTGCCGACGATATTGTCGCGGCCGACCATGGCGGTGATCGGGCCGCCATAGTCCGCGCACGCGATCACGTCGCCGGAGTTCTCAGCGTTGAGCTGATAGGAATGCACGAAATAGGCGTGCAGCCCTTGCGGTCCGAGCGGAATGCCGTTGAGCACCGGATGGCCCGCTTTGCTGTCGAGCGTGTTCCAGCCCATATGCGGAATCTTCAAGGTCTTGTCGGACGGTGCGATGCGATTGACCTCGCCCTTGATCCAGCCGAGGCCTTCGGTGACCTCGTATTCGCGGCCGCGCTCTGCCATCAATTGCATGCCGACGCAGATTCCGAAAAAAGGCTTGCCCTTTTTTCGCACGGTTTCATTGAGCGCATCGATCATGCCCGGCACCGCGTCGAGCCCGCGCCGGCAATCCGCGAAGGCGCCGACACCCGGCAACACCACGCGATCGGCGCGGCGCACGTCGTCCGGGCTGTTGCTGACCACGATCTTTTCGCCGCCGCTGTCGCGCGACGCCCGCTCGAACGCTTTCGCGGCCGAATGCAAATTGCCGGAGCCGTAATCGACGATCACCGTGGTCATCGCGGACCGCCAGGCTCCGGAAAGAGACCGATCACGTCGCTTCCGCCATCGCCCGCTTTCGGCCCGTAATTCGTCAGCGCCGAAGACTTCGAAGGCGATGCCGCTTGTGGCTGCTCGCGCCAGGTTTGAAAGAAGCGCCGTTCGGCGGACTCAAGATCGTCGCCGACCACGACACCGAGATTCTTCCAGCCGCGCCCGTTCAGCGTCCAGCGCCACAGGCTGGAAGCCTCCATTCCGAGCAACAAGGCGAACGCCATGTTGACCGCGGTCTGCGCGCCGAACCCCGCTTTGAAATACCAGAGCGCACCTTCAACCACGATCCAGGCAACCACATAGAGAAACAGCGCGAACCAGAGGCACCGCCACAACAGCCAGAGCGGCCCGAAGATGAACGCCCAGAAATAGAAGCCGTCGCGCACGAAGGCGAAGCGCTCCGGATCGGCGGAAGCGCCGGAGTCCCGCAGCGGCGGTTCGTGCACGGTGTAGACAGACATCGCTTAAGCCTTTGGACGTTCAGCCGCCGAGCGAACCCTTAGTCGAGGGGATTTCGTTCGCGGCGCGCGGATCGATGGCGAAAGCCGCGCGCAATGCGCGCGCCAGCGCCTTGAAGCACGATTCCGAGATATGGTGGTCGTTGGTGCCGTACAATGTCTCGACATGCAGGGTGAGGCCGGCATTCATGGCGAAGGCCTGAAACCACTCATTGACGAGTTCGGTGTCGAAGGTGCCGATCTTGTCGCGCACGAACTTCACCTTGAACACCAGCATCGGGCGTCCTGAAACGTCGATCGCGACGCGCGACAGCGCCTCGTCCATCGGCAGATGCACGTCGGCATAACGCGTGATGCCCTTCAGATCGCCGAGCGCCTGCTTCACCGCCTGCCCGAGCGCGATGCCGACATCCTCGGCGGTGTGGTGAAAGTCGATATGCAGATCGCCCTTCGCCTTCACGGCGATATCCATGCGCGAATGCCGCGCCAGCAGGTCGAGCATGTGATCGAGAAAGCCGATGCCGGTCTCGATTTTCGACACGCCGGTGCCGTCGAGATCGACCGACACGTCGATATCGGTTTCCTTGGTGGTGCGTTTGACCGCGCCTTTGCGCATGATTGAAGTCCGTACGGGCTTGAAGATGCGGGCCTTTTAACAGGGGTTCGCCCGCTTCGCCACCGGCGGGGAAGCGTCGTTTGCAATAGCGCCAATCAGTCCCTAAATCCTTATTTCACGAGGGTTAATCGATATGCAGACCGGCGAGAATTCGCTGCCGTCCTGGCACGGCACCACCATCCTGACGGTCCGCAAGGGTGGTACCGTGGTGATCGGCGGCGACGGCCAGGTCTCAATCGGCCAAACCATCGTGAAGGGCAACGCCAAGAAGGTCCGCCGCCTCGGCAAGGGCGAGGTGATCGGCGGCTTTGCCGGCGCCACCGCCGACGCCTTCACCTTGTTCGAGCGGCTCGAAGCCAAGCTCGAGCAATATCCGGGACAGCTCCTGCGCGCCGCGGTCGAGCTTGCGAAGGACTGGCGCACCGACCGTTACCTGCGCCGGCTCGAAGCCATGATGATCGTCGCCGACAAGGACGTGTCGCTGGTGCTCACCGGCACCGGCGATGTACTGGAGCCGGAAGCCGGTGTCATGGGCATCGGCTCGGGCGGCAATTTTGCACTCGCCGCCGCGCGCGCGCTCATGGATAGCTCGCTCGATTCCGAGGCGATCGTACGCAAGTCGCTCGATATCGCGGCCGAGATCTGCGTCTACACCAATCGCAATGTGACGGTGGAAAAGCTTTGAGCATCGAAAGCGAAGACATCGACGCCGCGGTGGCAGCCGGCGTGATGCCACAGACGCAGGCGGATTCCCTTCGCGCTTTCGTTGCCGAGCGTCACCGCTCGCGGCTCGCTCAGAACGGACAGGAAGACGAGCGCTTCCGGTTCATGACCGGATTCAACGATTTCTTTTTCGCCATCGGCATCCTGCTGCTCGGTTTTGGCATGATGTTTTTCACTGGCGGCGCGCCGCTACCGAGCCTCGTTGCCGCGGGGCTTGTGTGGTGCCTGTCGGAATTGCTCGTGGCCCGCATGCGGCTTGTGCTGCCCGGCATCCTGCTGTCGCTGCTTTTCATAACGTTCGTCTTTCTCGCCGTGCCGGCCGATCTCGCAACGCTCACCTCGCGGGTCGCGCCCGGTCAGGTGATAGGAAGTTTCTGGCTTGATGCGTTCGGTTTGACCGGCCTTCCGACGGCGGCCGCGACCAAGGCGATCATCGGCGCTTCGGCAGCGGCGCTCTATTACTGGCGTTTCCGCCTGCCCTTCGCATTGCTGCCGATCGCGGCGAGCCTTGTGCTACTGGCGATGTCCCTGATCAGATTGGCGTTTGGACCGATCGATCCGACCGTCTGGTCGCTGATCACGCTTGGCTGCGGGCTCGCTGTCTTCGTTTGCGCGATGACCTTCGACATGTCGGACCGCGATCGCATGACGCGCCGCTCCGATTGCGCGTTCTGGCTGCATCTTCTGGCCGCACCGCTGATCGTGCATTCGCTGATTTCGCTGATCACGCCGAGCTTTGCGCAGATCAACAACATCATCGCCTTCAGCATTCTGCTGATCATCGCGTTGCTGGCCGTGATCGCGCTCGCAATCGATCGCCGCGCCCTGCTGGTGTCGGCGTTGATCTATATCGGCCTCGTCATTGCTTACGCGCTCGGCGCGCGTCAGGCCGGTGCCGATCCCAGCGGCATATTCTTCTCCACGCTCGTGATCCTCGGCGTCTTCGTCATCACGCTCGGCGTCGGCTGGCAGCCGTTGCGAAGACGCCTGGTCGCGCTCATATCTCCTGCTATCGCCAACAAGCTGCCGCCGGTTCCGAAAAACGCATGACCGACTTCTCCCCCCGTGAGATCGTTTCCGAGCTCGACCGCTTCATCATCGGCCAGGGCGACGCCAAGCGGGCGGTCGCGATCGCCTTGCGCAACCGCTGGCGGCGGCTGCAGCTCGACGACAAGCTGCGCGAGGAGGTGCTGCCGAAAAATATTCTGATGATCGGGCCGACCGGCGTCGGCAAGACCGAGATTTCGCGCCGCCTGGCGCGGCTTGCGGGTGCGCCGTTTCTCAAGATCGAGGCCACGAAATTCACCGAGGTTGGTTATGTCGGCCGCGACGTGGAGCAGATCGTGCGCGATCTGGTCGAGGTCGCGATCGCGCAGACACG
>CAYJNT010000210.1:0-814 GCA_964370945.1 uncultured Hyphomicrobiales bacterium
ACCGTGGTCAGCCAGCCGCCGAGATTGTCGATGCCGCCGTCGTCCTGCCGCGCGAGCCGCAGCCAGGCTTCCTGCACGGCATCGTCGGCTTCCGCCTGCGAACCGAGCATCCGGTAGGCGACTTTGCGCAAATGCGCCCGGTGCGCCTCGAATTTCTCACCCAGCAATTTCTCATCCATCGGTCACATTCCCTGCTCGTCATCCGTCATAGCCATGACGAACGGAACTCGGCCGATGTGACTGGCCGGACCGGTCGATTACGAAAATACCACCGAAGGAGAGAAGCCATGCAAGCCCGCATGAAAACCCGATCCTGGTCCTGCCCGACGCCCTGAAGGCCATGATGGCCCTCGACAAGGCCACCGCCAATGACGACGTGTCGTTTGTGACGCGCAAGCTCGTGCACCTGCGCGCAAGTCAGATCAATGGCTGCAGCGTCTGCGTCGACATGCATGCGCACGAGCTGAAAAAGGCCGGCGAAAGCGACAAGCGCATTTTCGCCGTGGGGGCCTGGCGCGAGGCGCCCTACTTCAATGACACCGAGCGCGCGGCGCTTGCACTCGCCGAAGCCGCCACGCGCCTGGCCGATCGCGACGACCCGGTACCGGACAAGGTCTGGAACGAGGCGGCGCGGCATTACAATGAGGAGGCGCTGGCCGCGCTCGTCACCCAGATCGCGATGATCAATTTCTGGAACCGGATCAACGCGGCGACCGGCCAGATCGCCGGCCAGTGGAACGCTTAAAACTTCGGCGGGCGTGGGGGGGGGGGGGGGGGGGGGGCGCGGCGCCCCCCCCAGAAGAGGAAGTGGAGT
>CAYJNT010000210.1:824-6210 GCA_964370945.1 uncultured Hyphomicrobiales bacterium
TTGTTCCCGGTTTAAACGGGCGGCGGGGGGGGGGGGGTTTCCCCCCCCCGCCACGGCAACCCTAAGGTTTCTCGATGAGAAGCCGACGGGGGACCATGCGATCCGGCACAGCGGCGACACTTTGCGTGCTCGCGCTTGCATTCGCGCATTCGCCGGCGCTGACGCAATCCGCCGATCTCGTGCTGTGTGACCGGATTACCGCCGATCCGGCCGATCCGGACAAGCCGGCGGATGTCAAAGGCGTCGCCGAGATCGCGCCGTCGGACATCGCGACCGCGATCAAGTTCTGCAGGACCGCGTCGGGCGCATCGCGCCGCGCGATGTACCAGCTCGGCCGCGCCTATGCGGCCAGCAAGCAGGAGCAGGACGCCGTCGCCGCCTGGCGCAAGGCGGCCGAGCGCGGCTCGACCTCGGCCATGGCCGAACTCGGCGCGCGGCTTGCGAGCGGATCAGGCGTCGCCAGAGACGAAGCGCAGGCGCGCAAGCTTCTGGAGCGCGCGGCTGAGGCCGGCAATCCGCGCGGCATCGCCACGCTCGCAGCGCTCTCCGGCAGCGGCGGTGCGCCGGCCGATCCGGCGAAAGCGCGCGCGCTGCTGGCGAAAGGGGCCGACACCAATCCGGAAGCGCAATTTCAGCTCGGCCTGATGCTGGCGAACGGCGTCGGCTGGCCGCAGGACGATGCCGCGGCCCGCGCCTCTTTTGAAAAGCCGCCGCGCAAAATCACCCGGGCGCGCTCGAATGGATGGGCTCGTTTTCGCTGAGCGGCCGCGGCGGGCCGCGCGATTCAACCGCCGCCAAGGCCTATTACGAAAAGGCCGCGGCGCTCGGCAATGACAACGCCAAGGAAGCCCTGAAGCAGTTGCAATGTTCGCTCGTGGTAAAGGACAAGCGCGGAAACGTCATCGGCCACGTTTGCTAGCAGGAGCGGCGCGCCAAGCACCATTGCCGGCGAGTATCAGTTTTCCATCGTTAAATCTCTCCGGATGGAATGAGTATGCAAGATCGCCATAGAGCGCGCTTATGACGATCTCTTCGTTCGCTACGTCTAGCCCTTCGTGGAAAATCATCAGGAGGCACGGCGCAGACCGGTAGGTTGTCGCATTCTTGAATTGATTGTTGGCCTCGGCCACAGCATCCCGAATCCGCTCCGGCCGGACACTCTATTTGGATCGCGGAGCTGCGGCCAGCACGCATAACCCGCCCAAGATCGCGGCCAACGCCATCGCGAGGTAGCCCATCTCGCCGAAAGCGCCGTAGAGAAATCCCGATACCCCGAACATCGCCGCGAGCACCGCGCTCATCACGACATAGAGATAGCCCTGCGCGGTGGCGCCGAGATTTTTCGGCGCGGCATTGGCGAGATATCTGATCGTGCCGAGATGCGTCGCGCCGAACGACAATCCGTGCATCGCCTGCAAGACCGGAAGAAGGAAGCCCGGCGGATCGAATGCCATCGCGATCCAGCGGATCGCGGCCGCGGCGGCGCCGACCCCGATCAATGTCAGCGGGCCGATGCTCGGCGGCAATCGCCCCGACAGGGCGAACAGCACGATTTCCGCCAGCACGCCGCAGGCCCACAGAAATCCGATGGTGACGCCATCGATGCCGGCCGCCTTCCAGGCGATGGTCGAGAATCCGTAATAGAGCAAATGGCTGCCCTGGATCAGGCTGGCCGCGACGAGGATGGCGACAAAGCCGTGCTGGCGCAGAAGATGCGTTGCCGAGACTTCGGCTTCGCCTTCTTCCGCATGCGGCGGCAGCGGCGGCAGCGCGAGCGTGGACAAGGCGGTCGCAAACACCGCGCCGACGATCAGCAGAATAAGGTCCTTCGCCGCCATCACGTCGAACAGCCAGCCGGCGCCGACGCTCGCCACGATGAAGGAGATCGATCCCCACATGCGCACGGGGCCGTAGGCGTGGCGGTCTTTCAGCCCGCGTAGCGCATAGGCATCGCCGAGCGCCATGGTCGGCGAATACGGCACTGCCATCAGCGAGACGGTGACGAGGATGGCGATAAATCCCGACGACAGGGCAATCGCGAGATAGCCCGCGAAGGTTGCAAAGGTGCAGAGAATCAGTGCCGCTCGCAGCGTATTGCGCCGGTCGGCGAGCCGCGTCACCACCGGTACAACGAAGAAGCGGACCAGCATCGGCGCCGCCAGCACGATGCCGATTTCCCGCGCATCGAGCCCCTTGGCGGCAAGCCAGACCGGGAAGAATGGTGTATGGATTCCGATCAGCACGAAATACGCGGCAAAAAATAGCCCGAGCCGCGCAGAAAACGGGAAGAAACCGGTGCGCTCGATGCGAATCACCGGCGCGGCGTTATTCTCAGGATGTGTCATTGCCTTTGTTTCGGTCGCCTGAACAATGCCGGAAAAACCTTTCGCCTTGACCCAGAATACGCCCGCGCCGCCGCAGGCCGAGGACTACGATGCCATCCATACGGCGGTGATGGAAACGTCGCGCGGGAACTGGTTCCTGACCGAGTTTGCGCGCCGCAACCGCAACGCCGATACCGCGCTTCTGCTGGCCGCCATCAAGCGGATCGAATCGGCGATGCGCATTCAGACGGCAATTCCGGCGCCAAGTCACGTTGCCAGTCACGTCACCGGTCAGGCGCCGGCCTCCGGCCAGGGCCAGGCTTCCGCAGCGCTCGGGCATCAGTTGCACGAATTGCGCGATGCCATCGTGCTCACCAGGGAGAGCCTGCCGACGGTCGGAGCCGATGGACGCATCGCGTTGCGCAACGCGGATTTCGCCCGCATCGCCACCGGTATCGAGCGCGTCGCCTCGCACATGCGCGAGCGCGCGCAACAGGCGCAGGAGACCGCGCAGTCCTTGCGCGAGCGCGCGCAAAAGGAATTCGGCATCGAGAAGGACACGCTCGACCGCCGCGCCGGCGAACTGGAAGCGCAGGCGCGCGAGCTCGCCGGTTTCTGCGCGCAGCTCGATGAACAGACCGAAAGCGCGCGGATGGTCGCGACCTTGCTGGCCGAGATCGAAGCGCAGCTCGACGGCATGATCGCACGACACAAACACGCGCCGGCCGAGCCGGTCGTGATCGAGGACTCGCCTCCCGCGCCAGAGCCGCAAGCGGCCGTCGTCGCGCAGCCGCAGCCCGCGCCCGAATCCGTCCAGACGCCGGAGCCGGCCGCGGCCCAAGCGGCGCCGGAGCCGGCCGCTATCGAACCGGCAGCGGCACCGGAAACGACGGCTCCGCCAGACAATCGGTGGCGCGAAAACCTGGCGCCGCCGATGCGGGCCCGTCACGCGCCGGATATACCCGCCAATGTCGATATCGCCGAGGAGACAAAGCCCGCGATTGCATTGCCCAATCCGGCCATGCGCGAGGCGGCCGAAATCGCTCCCGAACCGGCGCCGCCGAAACCACAGGAGCAGGTAGCGCAGACCCTGCCCGCCGCGCCACCGCAAACCGCCGAACTCGGCGTTGCTGACGCACGCGCCGCGCCGACGCCGATGGTCCCGCGGATCAAGGTCATGCCGCAGGACACATTGCCCACGCCTGCGCCGCCGCCTGTGAAAATCGGGCCGCTTCCGACCGCCGTGCCGGCGCAGAGCAAAGCGTCCGACGATCCAGCCGATTTCCTGTTCGAGCCGCTCCCGCAAATGCCGCAGCCGGAGTCGCACGCGACGAATGACACCGCGCATGCGACGCCCGGCCTCCAGCCGGCTCAGAAACCCCGCGATCCGCTGGCGCCGATCATGGCGCTGAGCGAGGAGGAGAAGATCGCGCTGTTCAGCTAAGCGACTTGTAATAGAACGTGGCCGCGCAGAATCCGCCGTCGGGCCACATCGCATAGTCCGGAACTTGTCCGAAACGTTGCCAGCCTTGCCGCTCATAGAGCCGCTCGGCGTCATCGCTTGCGGTATCGAGCACCAGCAAGGTCTTGCCGGCGGCAAGCGCGCTCTTTTCCGCCGCCGTGAGCAAGGCCGCACCGACGCCGCGTTTGCGCGCGCGCCGGTGCACCAGCATCTTCGAGAGATCGCCGCGATGCGGCTGGTTTTCCGGCTGCTTCAGGATCACCTGGACGGTGCCGACGATCGCACCGGTCTCGTCTTCGGCCGCGAACACAAGGCGCTCGCCGCGCGCAGTGCTTTCGGCCACGCCGCGCCAGAATATCTCGGCTTTGCCGCGCGTCATCGGCAGCATGAAATTCACCGACGCGCCGCCTTCGACGCAGTCGATCAGGACGTCGCTCAAGCCCGCGATGTCGCGGTCGCCGAAGGTTTGCAGAGATCGGATTTTTAGGCCGCCGGGCAACTTGCCCCTCGAAATATTACGATGTCATTCCGGGACGCGAGTGAAACGAGCCGGAATGACAATGAGTGAGTTGCACCGAACTAACCTCACGCCGCGAGCAGAAGCTTGCAGAGCAATGCCGGATCGATATTGCCACCGGAGAGGATCGCCACCACCACCTTGCCTTTGACGTCGAGCTTGCCGGCGAGCAAGGCCGCAAGCCCGATGGCGCCGCCGGGCTCGACGACGAGCTTCAATTCCTTGAACGCATAGACCACCGCGCGGCCGGTCTCCTCGTCGCTTGCCGTGACACCCTTGCCAATCAGTTTGGCATTGATCGCGAAGGTGATCTCGCCCGGAATATGCGTCATCAGCGCATCGCAGATCGTGCCGCTCATGCGCGGATTGCTTTCGCGCTTGCCGCTCTGGAACGAGCGCAAGGTGTCGTCGAAGCCTTCCGGCTCCGCGGTCCAGATGTCGGCGTCGGGCACCGCGGCCTTGATGCCGAGCGCGGTGCCGGCGGCAAGGCCACCGCCCGACGCGCCGACTACGACCATTTCCGGCTTCAGGTTGAGCTTTGCGAGATCTTCCACGATCTCGCGCCCGAGCGTGCCCTGCCCGGCGATGATCAGCGGGTCGTCATAAGGCGGCACCAGCGTCGCGCCTCGTTTCTCGGCGATGGCGCGGGCGATGCCTTCACGGTCTTCCTTGTCGCGATCGTAGAGCACGACCTCGGCGCCAAGGGACGCGGTGCGCTCGCGCTTGAGCAGCGGCGCGTCGCTCGGCATCACGATCACCGCCGGCACGCCCAGCAGTTTCGCCGCGGCGGCGACGCCCTGCGCGTGGTTGCCCGACGAAAAGGCGACGACCCCGGCGGCGCGGCGCTCGGGGGGAATCGATGAAATCTTGTTATAGGCGCCGCGGAATTTGAAAGCGCCCATGCGCTGCATGGTCTCGGCCTTGAGAAACACGCGCGTACCGAGCCGCTCGTCGAGCACGGGGAAATTCAGGAGCGGCGTGCGCACCGCGACCCCCGCGAGCTTTTTGGCGGCGGCTTCGACGTCGGCGAAGGTCGGAATGATCTTGGTTTCTGCGTTCATGGCCGGAAACGTAGACCCTGGA
>CAYJNT010000211.1:0-6198 GCA_964370945.1 uncultured Hyphomicrobiales bacterium
CCATCAGCCAGGGGCCCTTGATGACGTCGGCGAAGCCGGGATAGTTCTCGACATCGGTGGTGATGGTCAGTTGACCGCCAGGCTGGCTGCCCTGGATCAGGATGGGCTCCAGCATGCCGCGGGCGGCATAGATGGCGGCCGTGTACCCGGCAGGGCCGGAGCCGATGATGACGACTTTGGCTTGCGTACTTTTGGTCATGGTATCCGGAGGCCCCGGCCCCGTTGCTCAGGGGCGCTTGTTTGGGCGTTTGGGGCAGGCCTCGCCCCTCTGATTGGAGGCCATATGTAGCCATTTGGCTGAGCTATGCAAGTAACGCAACCCGGCTTTGGGGATGATTGGTTCGACGCGCAATTTTTGAACAAAATTGCGCAATTTTCTTTCGTGGGCGCTTCGGAGGGGGTATATGGGTCCCGAATCTTTTGTTTGACGCGCAATCTTGCGGCGAACCGGTTCCCATCCCGGATCAAGTCCGGGCTTTCGCCGGATTGCGCTTCTGGAGACGTCCATGCTCGCTCGCCTCGATGCGATCGACCTGAAAATCCTCACCGAACTGCAGAACGACGGCCGCATCACCAATGTGGAACTCGCGCGCCGCGTCGGCATTTCGGCGCCGCCCTGCCTGCGGCGGGTGCGGGCACTGGAGGAGGCGGGTTACATCAAGGGCTATCGCGGGCTGCTCGACGAAAAGCGGCTCGGCTACGAGCTCGTCGCCTTCGCCATGGTGCATCTCTCGAGCCAGGCGGAAGCCGATCTCAACGCCTTCGAGGCCTATGTGCGAAAGCAGCCGCTGGTGCGCGAATGCTGGATGTTGTCGGGCGAGATCGACTTCATCCTCAAATGCGTCGCGCCTGACTTGAAAGCGTTTCAGGCTTTTGTCGTCGAGCTCACCGGCGCGCCGCATGTGCGCAACGTGAAAACCTCGCTGACGCTGCGCAATTCCAAGGACGAGGCGATCGTCCCGCTCGGAAAACCCGGAAACTGAGATCACGCCAGCGCGCGCCGGCTCCTGAGTTCGGCCAGCAGGCTTGCGCGAATGAAGCGCATCAGCTTGTCGGCATTGACCGGCAATGTGCGCCCCTTGCGCGTCACGAATCCGACATTGCGGCGCAGGCTCGGTTCGGTGAGCGGGCGCACGGCGAGGTTTCGTCCCTTGAACATCGAAAAGGTCAGCGACGGCAGCGCGGTCACGCCGAGACCGGCTTCGACCAGCGCGACCGCTGACGGGATCTGTTCCACTTCGTAGCGCGGCTCGATCGCGGTCTCGGCGTGGATGAAGGCGGCATCCGTCAGCCGGCGCACCGAGGAGATGCGCGTGGTCGCGATGAAATCGAGACCGGCGAGGTCCTTCCATCGCACGCTCTTGCGGCGCGCGAGCGGATGATCGCGCGGACAGACGAGATGCGCGACATCGGAAGCAATTTCGTCGAACACGAGCTCGTCGTTCTTCGCCGGCTTGATGGTGACTGCGATGTCGGCAATGCCATCGCTCACGAGCGACAATGCGCGCTCGTGCTGCACGTCATGCAGCGCAATGCCCGTGCCCGGGTGTTCGCGCTTGAAGCGTTGCAGCGCGGCCGGCAAGGCGGCGCAGGTGATCGACGGCAAGGCCGCGATCGCAATCGGCCCTTGTCCACCGCGCGCACCGGATGCGAGTCGTTCGAGCGCGTGGCGAAAATCGCGCACCGCGTCGCGCGCGACCGTTGCCGCATAACGGCCTTCCGCCGTCAGTTTCAGCGAGCGCGTCGTGCGCTCGAACAGCCGCGCCCCAACTTCGCGTTCGATGCGGCGAATGGATTCGGAGAGTGACGGTTGTGAAATGCCGAGCCGTTGCGCCGCCGCGCTGAAACTTGCGGACTCGGCGGCGGCGACCAGGATTTCAAACTGACGGTGCGTCAAATTCATTCTATAAACCTATAGATTGATAATACCTCATTATTTGACGCTATGAATAGTGCCAAATACCATCGCCGGCGCGATGACTTCGAAGGTCTATATCGGCGCCGGCGCCGGCTTTGCGGGCGACCGCACGGATGCGGCAGGCCCCGTGGTCGCGGCTCTGGCCGCGTTGCCGGGCGCGCGTTTTCTCATGTTCGAGACGCTGGCCGAGCGCACGTTGGCGCTGTCGCAGGTCGAGCGCCGGCGCGATCCGGCGCGCGGCTATAACACCGCGCTCGATCGCTTCGTCGGCCCGGTGCTCGAAGCGTGCCTGCGCCACAAGATCGGGATCATCGGCAATTTCGGTGCCGCCAATCCGCGCGGCGCGGCCGAACGCATATTGGCGCTCGCGCACGAACAGAAATTATCTCCACCGCGCATCGCTATTGTCGAGGGCGACGATCTCTCGGGCGCCTTGTCCAGGGCGGAGCTCGCAGCGCGCGAAACCGGCGGCGCCGTATTGCAAGGCGATCACGACATCGTCGCGGCCAATCTCTATCTCGGCGCCGGGCCGATCGCGCAGGCGCTCGATCAGGGCGCCGACATCGTCGTTACCGGCCGCGTTGCGGATTCCGCGCTCGCGCTCGGTCCGCTCATTCATGCGTTCGGATGGAACGCCGAAGACTGGCGGCGCCTCGCCGCCGGAACGCTCGCCGGGCATCTGCTCGAATGCGGCAGCCAGATCACCGGCGGCTATTTCGCCGATCCGCCTTACAAGACTGTGCCGGGCATTGCGGAGCTCGGCTATCCGATCGCCGAAATTGATTCCGACGGCGCAATCGTGATCTTCAAACCCGCCGGCACCGGCGGACGGGTCGACCGAGAAACCGTGATCGAGCAGATGCTGTACGAGATACACGATCCGGCGGCGTATCTCGCGCCCGATGTCGTGCTCGATATCACCGGTGTGACGGTGGAGGAGATCGGCGCCGATCGTGTTGCGGTCACCGGCGCGCGCGGCAAGCCGGCGCCGCCAACGCTCAAAGCCACCGTCTGCATCGATGCGGGACTCTTCGGCGAAGCGGAGATTTCCTATGCCGGGCCGAATGCGGCTGCGCGTGCGCGGCTCGCCGCCGAGATTATCGGCGAGCGGATGAAAGCGCGCGCGCCCGGATTGACCTTCCGCACCGATGCCATCGGGGTCACCAGCATCCTGGGCGACGGCGGCAGCGCGTTCAAAAATCAATGGCTGCCGGAGCCGGCCGACATTCGCCTGCGCTTTGCCGCGCAATCGCCGAATGCCGCCGAAGTCGAATTGCTGCTCGATGAGGTCGAAGCGCTCTATTGCGCAGGACCGGCCGGCGGAGCGGGTGTGCGGCGGCGGATGACGCCGCGGCTCGCCAGTGCATCGTGCCTCGTCGAACGTAAATACGCTTCGCCACGCGTCACCATGCTCGGGGCGGCGCCATGAGCATGCGCGTTGTCAAGCTGCACGAGATCGCCAATGCGCGCTCGGGCGACAAGGGCAACCGGCTCAATATCGCGCTCGTTTGCCGCGATCCCGCGCATTTCGAGGCCATCGCGCGGCAAGTCACGGCCGAGCGCGTGAAGCAGGTTTTCGCCGCCCGCAAGCCGACGCAGGTCGCGCGTTATGACCTGCCGAAACTCGCCGCGTTCAACTTCGTGCTCGATGACGTGCTGGAGGGTGGGGTGAATGCCAGCCTCGGCCTCGATGGTCACGGCAAGTCGCTCTCTTTTCTGCTGCTTGAAATGAATGTGCAGATCGAAGCTGGCGCCGCGGCGCCGCCTCGCTCGGCCGCAAACAAAACCTGACGGAGGAAACGCTCATGAGAAAACGAATTGCCGTGCTGGGCCTCGCCGCGACGCTGGCGCTGCCCGGGGCCGCCGGCGCGCAAACCTATCCCAGCCAGACCATCAAATTCGTCGTTCCGTTCGCCGCGGGCAGCGGGACCGACACGCTGGCGCGGCTGCTCGGTCAGCGCGTTTCCACCGCGCTTAACCAGAATGTGATCGTTGAGAATATCGCGGGCGGCAGCGGGGTCATCGCCGCGCAGAATGTCGCGCGCGCGGCGCCGGACGGATACACGGTCTTCATCACATCCAATACGACGCATGCCTCCAATCAGAGCCTGCTGAAGAAGGTGCCGTATGACGCGGTCAACGACTTCGAGCCGCTGACCAAGCTCGGCACCATCACGCTCGCGCTGGTCGCGCATCCGAGCGTCGCGGCGAACGACGTGAAGGAATTGATCGCTTACGCGAAAGCCAATCCCGGGAAACTGACCTTCGGCAGCGGCTCGACCTCGTCGCGCGTCGCCGGCGAATTGCTCAAGACCGCCGCCGGCATCGACATGCTGCATATTCCCTACAAGAGCAATCCGCAGGTCGTGACGGACTTGCTCGGCGGACAGATTTCGCTGTTCTTCGGTGACGTCTCGACCTCGCTGCCGCCGGTCGCGGCCGGCAAGCTGAAGGGCTTTGCCGTCTCGGGACTGAAGCGCTCGCCGCTCGCGCCGGATCTGCCCACGCTGAACGAAGCCGGCATTCCCGGCTACGATCTGACCGCCTGGTTCGCGGCCTTCGTGCCGGCGAAAACGCCGCGGCCGGTGGTCGAGAGGCTCAATGCCGCTTTGCGCGAGGCGCTTGCCGACAAAGAGGTCGCCGGAAAACTGCGGAAAGCGGGGATCGAGCCGGAGACCGGTTCGCCGGAAGAACTCAAAGCCTTCGTGAATGCCGAGATCAAGAAATGGGCGAAGATTGTCGCCGACGCCAAGATCCAGCCGGAGTGAGGCCGCAACCCTGAAACGAAAAACGCCCGCCGGACCGGCGGGCGTTTTGATTTTGCGACGGCCGTGAACTTATTTCTCGCCGCGCATGGCATCGATGCTCCAGGCGCCGCCGCCCGCGAACGCGAGATAGAAGAATATGAAGCAGAACAGCACCGCCGGCTCGCCGCCATTGGTCAGCGGGTAGAAGCCGCGCGGGGCGTGTCCGAGAAAATACGCGAAGGCGAGTTCGCCTGCGAGAATGAAGGCGACCGGCCGGGTGAAGAGGCCGATCAGAAGCAGAACGCCGCCGACGATCTCGATCGCGCCCGCGAACCAGTAGAGCGAGAACATCGCCGGCGGGTTCATCGCCATCGGGAAGGCCCAGAATTTCGAAAGCGGGTGCTGCAGCAGCAGCAAAGCCGTCATGATGCGCAGGATGCTCAGGACGCGCGGCGTCCAGGCCGCGCAGGTGTCGCTCAAAGCCATGGTGATATCCTCAGTGAAAACAACGCGCCGCGAGGCGCAATCGCGTCATTTCACAGGCCGATTGCGGTGTCTACCCGCGCCACCGCATGGCCGATCACAAGGATGTGTGGGAATAAAATGCAGATGCGGAAATTTCCGCGAGTGCGAAATGGCTCTCGGCATCGTCATGCCGAGCATCCACGTCTACTTGTGTCGCGGCTTCAAAGACGTGGATGGCCGGAATGAATCCGGCCATCGCATCCTGGTTTGATGATGACGCGTGCGTCGCAGAAAATTACGCCGCGCGCCTACCGCCACTCGACCTTCTTGACTTCGTAGGCCTTGGCGCCGCCGGGTGTCACCACCTCGACATTCGCGCCCTTGGCCTTGCCGATCAGCGCGCGCGCGAGCGGCGAGGTGATCGAGATCTTGCCGGACTTGGCGTCCGCTTCCGGCTCGCCGACGATCTGCCATATCTTCTTTTCGTCGGTGTCCTCGTCGACCAGCGTCACGGTCGCGCCGAATTTGACGGTGTCGCCCGAGAGCTTCGACACATCGATCACTTCCGCGCGCGCGAGCTTGTCCTCGAGCTCCGCGATGCGGCCCTCGTTATGCGACTGCTGCTCCTTGGCGGCGTGATATTCCGCGTTTTCCGACAGGTCGCCGTGCGAGCGCGCGTCGGTGATCTGTTGAATGATGCGGGGCCGTTCGACCTGCTGGCAATGTTTCAGCTCGGTTTCGAGGACGGTGTAACCCGCCGCGGTCATCGGTATTTTTTCCATCGTCGTCTTCCTTAACCGGAGCGGCCGCTTGCGGCGGCCACTCAAGTGTCTTCAACAAGTGTCTTCAGACGCAAGAGACAAAAGTTCAGATCGCAGGCCGACGGTCAGTGCGGCACGCGACCAAACCCTTGTCCAAAATCAACCGTCACCAACACCCGGAACCGCTTTTCGTTTCAGGCCCGGCTGCTGAAATAGCTTTGCAGCGCGCGTACCTCGAGGTCGCCCCCGAGGAAGGCTTTTATTCCTTGCGCCGCCGCAACGGCTCCGGAAAGAGTGGTGTAGTAGG
>CAYJNT010000212.1:0-2529 GCA_964370945.1 uncultured Hyphomicrobiales bacterium
TTGGTTCATCCGGTCGCAGATTTCCCGCGGTCTCGGCAATTACGGCGCGGACTAGGTCTGATCAAACAAGATGGATCAGCGCGCGCATCGGGCGGGCGAAGCCCGCCCGGCGCACCTCACACGTGCTGGCCGCCGTTGATGTGGATTTCGGCACCGTTCACGTAAGACGACGTTTCCGTACACAGTACGTAGATGATCTTGGCCACCTCGTCGGGCGTGCCGAGCCGCCGCATCGGGATCTGCTCCACGATCTTGTCGGTGCCGGGGGAGAGGATCGCGGTATCGATTTCGCCCGGCGCGATCGCGTTGACGCGGATGCCGCGCGAGCCGAAATCGGACGCCATTTCGCGCGTCAGCGCGGCGAGCGCGGCCTTGGATGTGGAATAAGCCGCGCCGGCAAAGGGATGCACGCGCGAGCCGGCGATCGAGGTGACATTGACCACCGCGCCATGCGCGGCGGCGAGCTGATCCATCAGGCCGCGCGCGAGCATGATCGGCGCAAAGAAGTTGACGGCGAATACATGCTCCCAGACGTCGATCGTGGTGTCGATCGAGGAGAGGCGCTTGCCCTCCTCGGCCTTGGGTGAGATCGCGGCATTGTTGACCAGCGCGTGCAGCAGGCCGCCTTCGAGCCGGTTCTTGATCTCCTCGATCGCGACGCGCGTTTTGTCGCGATCGGCGAGGTCGACCTGGATGTGATCCTCCGGTCCCATCTCCCACGGGCAATCCTCCGGGAAAGGATGACGCGAGCAGGTGATCACGCGCCAGCCCGCGCTCGAGAAGCGCTTCACGGTCGCGTGTCCGATGCCGCGGCTGGCGCCGGTCAGCAGAAGCGCACGGCGCGGCTGGTTGGATGTTGAGGTTGGGCTCATGAACCGACCTTAACAGACCTTTTGTTTGCGCATGATCCTATCCGAAACCGGTATCCACCCCGGATCAAGTCCGGGGCAGGCTTTTTCGGGACCATGCGCTACGGATACAGCCGCGTTTTGGTCCACGGCGCGCCGGTGCGCTCGCGCCGGAATTCGACGCGGTCATGCAGCCGGAACGGCCGGTCGTGCCAGAACTCGATCGCCATCGGCACGATCCGGAAGCCCGACCAATGCGGCGGGCGCGGCACGGTGCCGAGACCGAATTTCGCGGTGTAGAGTGCGATCGCTTTTTCGAATGCCAGCCGGCTTTCGAGCGGCTCGGATTGCTTCGAAGCCCAGGCGCCGATCTGCGCGCCGCGCGGGCGGGTCGCGAAATAGGCGTCGGCCTCCGCGTCGGTGACGGTCTCGACCGGGCCGCGCAGGCGGACCTGGCGGTTGAGCGTTTTCCAGTAAAACAGGAGGGCGGCCTTCGGCTGCGCCTTCAGCTCGCGGCCCTTCCGGCTGCCGGTATTAGTGTAGAAGACGAAACCTTGGGCGTCGAAGCCCTTCATCAGCACCATCCGGAGATCGGGCAGGCCATCGGTGCCGATGGTCGCAAGCGCCATGGCGTTCGGGTCGCGCGGCTCGCTCGCGACCGCCTCGGCCATCCAGGCCGCGAACAGGCTCAGGGGCTCGTCGGCGGCCGTGAAATCACCAGTCGTTAACCAAACCGGGTGTTCTATGGGCGGAGTATCAGTCATTCGTGGAGCACCGCGTGGCCGGCTCTGTTGCGAATGGGGCGTTCCGGCTGGGACCTTATAGGCGAACGCCGATGGCGCGCCTATGGCAGGCGCTGTCACGCCGCTTTCCGCTTTGCCCCATCGTTGCCGCGCTGGCTTTGACCGGCGGCGCCTGCTCCATGCCGATCGGGTCCCTCAACGGAAAAGATGAGGACAAGACCGCGGACCGCACCGGCTCGATCGCCGCGACACCGGCGGCCGTGACCACCGGCCAGGCCGTCACCGAGGGACCGGTCGAAGCCGACCTCGCCATCGCCCGCGCCACCGTGTCCGAGGTGCTCGGCCGCGGCGGCAAGGACACCAGCGCCCCGTGGGAGAATCCGATAACCGGCGCGCGCGGCACGGTCACGCCGGTGGCCAGCTCCTATACGCAGGACGGCTTCACCTGCCGCGATTTCCTGGCGAGCTATGTACGCGCCGGCTCGGAAGCCTGGCTGCAAGGCGAGGCCTGCCGCATGCATCAGGGCCGCTGGGAAGTGCGCAGCCTGAAACCCTGGAAGCGGTCGTAAACCACGTATCGCCTGGCCACGTTGCGGACGGGCTGCCTTAACCCCACATTTGTGCTCAATATGTCGGGATCATCCCGCTTGAGACATGGAGTTCGACTGAATGCGCGACCCCTATGATGTCCTGGGGGTGCCGCGAGGGGCGAGCGCGGCCAATATCAAGAGCGCCTTCCGGAAGCTCGCCAAGAAGCTGCATCCAGACGCCAACAAGAACGATCCGAAAGCCGCGGCTCGCTTCTCCGAGCTGAACAGCGCCTACGAAATTCTCGGCGACGAGAAGAAGCGCAAGGCGTTCGACGCCGGCGAGATCGACGCCGAGGGCAAGCCGCGCTTCGCCGGCTTCGAGGGCGCGCATCCGGGCGACTTCGCGCA
>CAYJNT010000212.1:2629-4573 GCA_964370945.1 uncultured Hyphomicrobiales bacterium
GGCGGCTTCGGACCCGGCACGCATTTCGAAACCTTTTCGTGGGGACCGGGCGGCTTCACGCGCGGACGCTCGCCGGGCGGTGCGGGCGCGGGCCGCGGCTTCGGCGGCATCGATGACATTTTGAAAGACGTGATGGGTTTCGGCGGCGGCGCTGCCGGCGCGCGTGCGCGCGGCCGCGCGTTCGAGGGCGACGAAGGGCCGGTCACCGGCCAGGACATCCGCGCCTCGCTCGCCGTCAGTCTCTCCGACCTCACCGGCAATGCGATGAAGCGCGTGCGGCTGCCGACCGGCAAGGAAGTCGAGGTGCGCATTCCCGCCGGCATCGAGGACGGGCAGGCGATCCGACTCAAGGGTCAAGGCTTTTCAGGTCCGGACGGCACCGGCGACGTGCTGATCACGGTCAACGTCGCGCGCCATCCGCTGTTCGAGCGCGACGGCAGCGATCTGCGGCTCGATCTTCCAATCACGCTCTATGAGGCTGCGCTCGGCGGCAAAGTGCGCGTGCCGACGCTCGACGGCGTGGTCGAACTCGCAATCCCGCCGCACACCAATGGCGGACGCACCTTCCGGCTCAAGGGCAAGGGCATTCCGTTCAAGGGCGGCACTGGCGATCTCTACGCGGTCGTGCGCATCGTGTTGCCGCAAGATCCCGATCCCGATCTCGACGAACTGATGCAGCGCTGGCGCGACAAGAAGCCTTACGATCCGCGCGGCGGCATGAGCTGATCGATCGATCGAGCGATCCGACTCCGCTCTTTGTGAATCGTCATGGCCGGGCTTGTCCCGGCCATCCACGTCTTACGTTCTTGGTGTTGCAGTCGAAGACGTGGATGGCCGGCATAAAGCCGGCCATGACGTGGCTCTAACCATCGTGCCGCCCAAACGCCTGCTCTGCAGCAACAGCTACGACCCTCGTCGTGACACGAGCGGCTCGGCGTTCGAGCGGTTCTGCTTCGGCGGCGGCGGGCGGTTTTCCATCTGCTCGTAGGACGAACGCGCGATCGCTTTCAGCCGCGGCTTGTCGATCGGCCCGCTCACCACATAGCCGTAGCCGCCTTCGATCCAGCGGATCGCCGCGAATTGCTCGTTGGCATTGTAGCGCAGCCCGGTCCGCTCCAGCGCGACCTTCGAGCAATAAAGCGTGAAGCGCTCGCCGCTGCCGCTCTCATACATGAAGAGCGCCGCCGGGCCATTCACGCCGGGCAGCAGCCGCCCGCCGAGCAAGGTCAGATCGAACGACGACAATTCCGGTGCGCGGATATTGGTGCCGATGCGGCGCGACAGCCACGGGAGGAGATGCGCTTCGGCCGCGCGCACCTCGATCGGGTGGCGCACTTCGCCGATATAGAGCCGGTGCGCCGCCAGTGCCTCATTGGTGAACGACTCGAAATTGCTCGGCGCCGAGGCCGAGGCGCCGCGCGCCATCCATCCGGCGACGCCGCCGACGGTGAAGGCCATCACCGCGGCCACCGCCGCTGCAGCGGCGACGGTGCGCCAGCCGCTGCGCGCGGAGTTGCGGATCACGTTCTCGATCGCGAGGCGCTCGGGGATCGGTTCGCCGGCCGCCGCGCCGTAGCGCGCGCGGATCGTTTCGGCTTGCGCGCGCCAGCTGGCGACCAGAGCCGCGTCTTCGGGATGGGTCGCGAGCCAGGCGCTCACCGCCTCTTGCCGGTCGGCCGGCAATTCACCGTCGACGAAAGCATGCAGCTCGTCGTGGGTGACGGGAGTGTTGTCCACGGTCATCATTTCACCTTTTCATTTCACGCGGCGCAGCGCCGGGCGCTCGCCGTCGAGATAGGCCTTGATCTGCGCGCGCGCGCGCGCCAGGCGCGACATCACGGTTCCGATCGGGACCGCCTGCACTTCGGCGACTTCCCGGTACGACAATCCTTCCAGCACCACCAACAACAGCGCGTGCCGCTGATCCTCGACCAGCATCGCGAG
>CAYJNT010000212.1:4673-6142 GCA_964370945.1 uncultured Hyphomicrobiales bacterium
GGGTGCTCCCGATTGGTTTTGCGATAGACAGGATGATCAGAATACACCGCGCCTGCGGCAAATATTCCGCAAACGCCATGATTCGGCAGCATAACCGGCCTTCTTGAAGCCCCAAAAACCCTATGCCACAAGAGTCCTGCGCCGCTTTGGCGCATCGGGGTGTTTGGGAATGGCTGACGGGGCGGGTCTGATGCGCGGCAAGCGCGGCCTGATCATGGGGGTCGCCAATAATCGGTCGATCGCCTGGGGGATCGCGCGGGCCTGCCGCGACCATGGCGCCGATCTCGCGTTCACCTACCAGGGCGACGCGCTCAAGAAGCGCGTGGAACCGTTGGCCGAGGAAGTCGACGGCATCGTGGTCGGTCATTGCGACGTGACCGAGCCGGACACGATCGATGCCGTGTTCGACAGCGTGAAGAACGCCTGGGGCAGTCTCGACTTCGTCGTGCATGCCATCGCCTTTTCCGACAAGGACGAGCTCGATGGCCGTTACATCGACACGACCGCGGATAATTTCTCCAAGACCATGCTGATCTCCTGCTACTCGTTCACCGCGATCGCGCAGCGGGCCGAGAAGCTGATGACCAATGGCGGCTCGCTTTTGACGCTGACCTATTACGGCGCCGAGAAATGGATGCCGCATTACAACGTGATGGGGCTCGCCAAGTCCGCGCTGGAATGTTCCGTGCGCTATCTCGCGGCCGATCTCGGGGCGAAGAATATCCGCGTCAACGCGATCTCGGCCGGGCCGATCAAGACGCTCGCCGCCGCCGGCATCGGCGACTTCCGCTACATTTTAAAGTGGAACGAATACAACACGCCGATGCGAAGGAATGTCACGCTCGACGATGTCGGCGCCTCGGCGGTGTATTTCCTGTCAGACTTGGCGCGCGGCGTCACCGGCGAAATCCATCATGTCGACGCCGGCTATCACATCGTCGGCATCAAGCATCCCGACGCGCCGGATCTGAAGGTCGGGGAGTATTGATCTCGGCGTAAGCCGCCGCTCGCGTTCAGAACCAACTGTCATCGCCCGCGCAGTGTTCAGCCCGGACACATCACTGACGGGTGTTCGGGGACATAGCTGACACATCATCATGCATGGAATCGGCTCTTCCACGCCACCGCGACGATGTGCGAGGAAACGCAGTAGCGAATATCGACCGTCCGTCCCGTCCGCGTGACGGCTTTGCGCGCCGCAAGATCGACGTCGATGTCGTGATAATCGAGGAATTTCCCGTCGAGTGGATGCACGGCCTTGTAGACCGCCTCCTTCACGACAAAGAGCACGCGTCCGCGCAACGGATCGCCGTCGATGCCGATGCGCTCGTTCGGCGTCGTCACGAGATCGAGCATGTCGGCCGGAAGCGCGACCGCCGGTTCGATATCGATGCCAAGCGCGCCGACATCGCGCGTGAGCCCCGCGGCTGCGACCGCCACCAGATGATCATGCGCGAATGAGCCGGTGA
>CAYJNT010000213.1:0-2291 GCA_964370945.1 uncultured Hyphomicrobiales bacterium
TCTGCACCTTCTGCATGTCGCGGATATTCATCTTCATGCCGTTGCTCATGATGATGTCGCCGGGCTTCTGATCGGGCTTGCACGCGCCGGTCCAGCGCGCCTCCATCGTCATCTCGGTTTTTCCGTCCGGCCGCGCGCCGGGCAAATTCGGCCCGCCCGAGGTGACCGACGACAGCTTCACGGTGTACGCGCTGTTGAAGTCGCCCGTGATCACCGAATGGGTGGTGTTGGTCGACGGGCCCATCTTGCAGACCGAATCCACGACATAGGTGTCGCCGACCTTCTGCGTGTCCATTTTCGAGCACATGTCCTTCGTCGAGGCGTTGCCGAACGAACTCATCAGCTTGTCGGTTTCCGCGTCGACGCAATGCTGCGAGACATGCGGCGGCACGTTGCGCCCCTCGAACACCATTTTCATCTCCCACAGACCCGGCTTGCGCGGCGGAACGTCGAGGGCGAATGCGAACGCCGCGAAGAGAATTGCGGCAGCGGAAAAGGTCAGACCGGTAAACAAATTTCGCATCGCGCTGCCTCCGATTGCGGGAATGGAAATCTAGCTGCGTCGTTCCCGTTCCGGAGGTATGTTTGTGGTATTATAATACTATATCGTACCCAGCTTCGTTAAGCCCGTCGGCGGGTCAGCGTCGAAACCTTTACCTCCCCGTGCTAAGGCCCGCCCTCAAACGAGAAGAGCGGCGCCGCCGCCGGGTACAGGATGAGCAGGACCGAGGCGACAGCTTTGACTTTGGACGCACGCGCGGAAGCGCTGGTCGCGGGCTATGCGCGCGCCGGCTACGCGCGCGTGAGCCCGGCTGTGCTGCAGCCGGCCGAAGCCTTCCTCGACCTCTCGGGCGAAGACATCCGCGCCCGCATGTATCTGACCACCGATGCCGCCGGGACCGATTTCTGCCTGCGTCCCGATTTCACGATTCCGGTCGCGCAAGACTATCTGGCCTCACCCAAAGCCGGCAGCGCGCAGGGCTTCTCCTATCTCGGCCCGGTGTTTCGCGACCGCGGCGGCGGCCCGGGCGAAATTCTGCAGGCCGGCATCGAATCCTTCGGACGCAGCGACATTGCGGCGGCCGATGCGGAAATGCTCTCGCTCGGTCTCGAGGCAACCGCGCATTTCGGATTTGCCGCGCCGGACATCCGCATCGGCGATGTCGGCTTGTTCACGGCGCTGGTGGACGCGCTCGATCTCGCGCCGGCCTGGAAGCGGCGGCTGAAGAAGGATTTCAACCGCAAGAGCAATCTCACGCAGGATCTCGACCGGCTCACCCTCAGCACCACCAACGGCGGCTCCGATTATCAGGGCGTGCTCGCGGCGCTCGCGGGCTCCGACCCGAAGGCCGCGCATGCGCTGGTCACGGATTTGTTGTCGATCGCGGGCATCACGACCGTCGGCGGCCGCACGGTCGGCGAGATCGCAGACAGGTTCCTGGAGCAATCCGCGCTCGGCGCATCGGCCGCCTTGCCGAAGACAACGCGCGCGCTGATCGAGAATTTCCTCGCCATCGCCGGCAATCCGGATGACGCCATCGCGCAACTGCGCAAGCTCGCGGGCGATGCCAGGATCGCGCTTGCGCCCGCGCTCGACCTTCTCGAGACGCGTGTCGGCTTCCTCGCCGCGCGCGGCGTCAATGTGAAGCGGATCAAATTCGCTTCCGCCTTCGGCCGCGGCATGGATTACTACACCGGCTTCGTGTTCGAGTTGCACGATGCGCGCGTGTCCGGGCCGCTGGTCGCGGGCGGGCGATACGACGGCATGCTGCAGCGTCTCGGCGCGGAACAGACGATCCCGGCGGTCGGCTTTTCGGCCTGGATCGAGCGGCTGGCCGAGATCGGGATGGTGCGATGAGCGCGCCTCTCGTCATCGCGGTGCCGGCCAAGGGCCGCCTGCAGGAGAATGCGGAAAACTTCTTCGCGCGCGCAGGTTTGCCGCTCGTGAAGCCGCGCGGCGCGCGCGAATATCGCGGCACCATCGCAGGCTTCGACACGATCGAGGTGGCTTATCTTTCCGCCGGCGAGATCACCGCACAACTCGCGGCCGGTCAGGCGCATCTCGGCATCACCGGCGAAGACCTCGTGCGCGAGATGATCCCGCAGGCCGACAGCCGCGTGATCCTGCTGGAAGGTCTCGGTTTCGGTTTCGCCAATGTCGTGGTCGCCGTGCCGCAGGCCTGGATCGACGTGCGCAGCATGGCCGATCTCGACGACGTCACGACCGCGTTCCGGCTGCGGCATAACCGCAAGATGCGGGTCGCGACCAAATATGTGAACCTGACGCGCGC
>CAYJNT010000213.1:2391-6132 GCA_964370945.1 uncultured Hyphomicrobiales bacterium
TTCAAGGGCTGCGACGACAAATTGCTGGCGCAGGCGAAGGAGCGTTTCGGCATTGTCACGCCGTTCGGCGGGCCGACCTCGTCCGGCATGCTGACGCTGCATTGCCCGCCGGACCAGATCTACGGCCTGTCGAATTTCCTGCGTGAGAACGGCGCGGAGACGGTGTCGATCGTCGAGCTCGATTATGTGTTCTCGCGCGAGAACCCGCTGTTCGAAAAACTGAAGGCCGGGCTTTAACGTTTGGGCATGATCTTTCCCGAAAACCGGTACCCACTTTTCGGGATCATGCCCTAGCTTTTGTGTCCGGTCTTTTTCGGCCGGAACACCACGAAATGCGACATCGAGAAATTAATCAGGAAGCCGACGCCGATCGCGAGTATTTTCGCGGCGACCACCGGCATGAATTCGGCTGCGACCACGAGCGTCGCGGTGTTGCCGATCACCCCGAGAATGCCCGCGGCGGCGAAGGCGAAGAACGCCTTCCAGCGCAATTTGCGGCCTGATTCCGCCGCGAAGGTGACATAGGAATTCATCACATAGGAGCCGGTGACCGCGACCATCCAGGCCACCACATTGGCGGCGATGAGATCGAGCTTTTCGCCCGGCAGAGATTCGGTGACGTAGCGGAGCGTGAACAGGAACACCGCGAAATCGATCAGCGAATTGATCACGCCGATCAGCGCGAAGCTCATGGCCTTGAGGATGATCACCTGCTTGCGCAGAAGCAGGATCGTCCGCTCGGCAAAGCCGCCATTTTTGGGAGTTTCCAACATCGGGCCTTCGATTAACGCTTTCGTCCGGAATGTCCAGTGCGGCGGCACAGCCGATTGCGAGCGCGGCGGGAACGGCACATATTGGCCTTAAGGCGCAATGTGTTGCCGGTGTCCCTGAATCCGAAGTTCGCTTGAATTTGCGGCGCCTCCGGTAGCGAACTTCGGATTCAAAGGGACACTAGAATTGTACTTTACTAGCGTGGCGAATGACGAAACGGACGATCCATGGCGCAGACTAACGACCCTGCCGTTTTGAAGGCCGCTGCAGCCGCGGGCCGCAAGGCCGGCCTGTCGATCGTCGTGCCCTGTTTCAACGAGGCGCCCGGCTTGCCGCGCCTGCACGAGAAGCTCGTCAACACCGCGCGCGAGCTGAAAGCCGCGCGCGGGCTTCGTTGCGAACTCGTCTATGTCGACGACGGATCGGGCGACAATACATTTGCCGTTGCGAGCGCCCTGCCCGCCAGCAGCGTTGACGTGCAGGTGATCTCGCTGTCGCGCAATTTCGGCAAGGAAGCGGCCTTGCTCGCTGGCCTCGAGCATGCGCGCCACGGTGCGGTGCTGTTCATCGACGGCGACGGCCAGCATCCGCCGGACCTGATCGGCAAGCTCGTCGGCCATTGGCTCGATGACGGCTATGACGTGGTCTACACCGCCAAGGCGCACCGTGAAAACGAGTCGGCTGCGCATCGTTTCGGCGTGAAAATGTTCTATACGCTGATGAACTTCCGCGCCCGCCACAAGATTCCGGAAGACGCCGGCGATTTCCGCCTGCTCTCTCCGCGCGCCGCGGCAGCGCTCCGCCGCATGCCGGAACGCAACCGCTTCTTCAAAGGGCTCGCGAGCTGGATCGGCTTCAGGCAGAAGCGCGTGGATTACGAACCGGCCGAGCGCACGCACGGAAAGACCAGCTGGAATTATGCCGCGCTGATCGGCCTGTCGATCGAGGGCCTGACATCGTTCTCGGTTGCGCCGCTGCGCCTCGCAAGCCTTCTCGGTCTCGTGCTCGCCTTCGTCGCGCTCATTTTCGGCGCGGCGATTCTTTACGAGACCGTGATCTACGGAAAATCCGTGCCCGGCTATCCTTCGCTGGTCGTCGGCCTGATGGTTCTCGGCGGCGTGCAGCTCATCATGATCGGCATCGTCGGCGAATATATCGGAAAAATCCTGTCGGAGCAGAAGGCGCGGCCGGTCTATTTCGTGGCCGAGCAAAATCTGAAAACGGCCGAGAGCGAGCGAAAGGACGCGGCGGAATAGCGTGCAAAAGGAAGAGGCAACCACGACCGAGGCTGCGGCAAAGGCAGAACCGGGATCGACAAAACCGGAATCTGAACTCAAGACCGCGACAGCGGAATTCGTCTTCGATCCGGCACCGGTCAAAGCCGCGATCGATGAATTTGCGGTGAAAAGCCCGGCGAAAGCAGCAATCGAGTCCGGCACCGCGGTCAAAACGCCGGTGACGCGGCGAATCTGGCTTTGCGCCGATGACTACGGAATTTCACCAGGCGTGAACGATGCGATCCGCGAACTCATCCTGCGCAGCCGCATCAATGCGACCTCGGTGATGACGGTGGCGCCTTCATTCACGCGCGCGGAAGCCGTTCCGTTGACGATCCTCTCGGCCGGCTCGCAGCGGATCGCGATCGGCTTGCACGTGACCCTGACCGCGCCGTTCCGCCCGCTCTCGTCCGGCTATGGTCCGCTGCAGGACGGCGCTTTTCTCCCACTGAAAGCCACGCTGCGCGCGGCGATGCTGCGCCGGCTCAAACCGCAGAAAATCGCCGTCGAGATCGGCGCGCAGATCAAGGCCTTCGCAGCAGCCTTCGGCCGGCCGCCGGATTTCATCGACGGCCATCAGCATGTGCATATTTTTCCGCAGGTGCGCGAAGCCGTGATCGTGGCGGTACGGCACGCCGCGCCGGATGCGTGGCTGCGGCATTGCGGCTCAACGCTCTCCTTCGCCAAATTGTTTTCCGATCGCAAAGGCTTGCTGATCGATCACTTGAGCGGCGCCTTGCAAAAGCGCGCGGGGAAATTCGGGCTCAAGACCAATCCGGCCTTTGCCGGCACCTACAGCTTCAAGGACAGCGCCGACTATCCCGCGCTGTTTCCCGGATTCCTGACCGACCTGCCGGATGGCAGCGTGGTCATGTGCCATCCCGGCCATGTCGACGACGAGCTCAAGCGCCTGGATACGCTCACCACCTTGCGGGAAAAGGAATACGAATTCTTCGCCGGCGAGGCATTTCCCGGTGTCCTGGAACGGCATGGCGTAACACTCAGTTAGGGCGCGTCACCCTGCCGCATGCCGAAATCTTTGCGGCCGGTCATTCCGCCGTCTTTTTTCGTCCCCATATCTTCGCGGTCTTTACGGGAGGTCACCGATGACACCGCAGGAACGTCAGCTTGTCGCCGAGCTGTTCGATCGTCTGGCGACGCTTGAAGGCAGCAAGCGCGATCCGCAGGCCGAGGCGCTGATCGGCGAGGGCGCGCGGCGCGCGCCCAACGCGCTTTACGCGCTGGTGCAGACCGTCCTGATCCAGGACGAGGCGCTTCGCAGCGCCGACGCCCGCATTCGCGAGCTCGAAGGCGGCGACACCGGTGCGCCCGGACAAGGTAGCTCCCCTGGCGGCTTCCTCGACAATATGCGCGAGACATTTCTTGGCCGCCGCGGCTCGGTGCCCTCGGTCGGCGGCCGTGACACGCCCTGGCAAAACCGCGCGCCGGAGCCGCAAGCCGGCACGCCGTCTGCCGGCGGCTCGTTTCTTGGAACCGCCGCGGCTTCGGCCGCGGGCGTGATCGGCGGCGCGCTGCTGCTCAATTCCTTCCGCTCGATGTTCGGCGGCGGGCAACAGCAGCAGAGCATGCTCGATCAGCAAGGCGGTGGACAGAGCACACCTTGGGGCGGCGGCGACGCCGCGGGCAGCGATCTCGCACGCGATGCCGGCGTGAACGACATCGGCCGCGGCGG
>CAYJNT010000214.1:0-6127 GCA_964370945.1 uncultured Hyphomicrobiales bacterium
GGCGGCCGGCCTTCCCGTGCCGGCCTGGCGCACCACGCAAGCCGGTGCCGTTTAGCCGGCAACCGCCAGCCGCACGGGCGTTTCGGACGAGACGGCGCGGCTGCCGACCACGCAATTGCGGCCCGCCGCCTTGGCCTTGTAGAGCCGTGCATCGGCCGAGGCGAACAGGAGATCGTAGAGCCGCGCATCGTCCGGCGCGCTCGCGACGCCCACGCTCACTGTCACGCGCGACGTCACAACATCGGACTGGCTTGCAATCTCGCGGCGGATGCGTTCGCCGAGCGCGAGCGCCGCCTCGCTGCCCAGTGCCTTGCAGACCACCACAAATTCCTCGCCGCCGAACCGAAATACGCAATCGCTCGCGCGCACGCTGGCCATGATCAAGGCCGCGATGCGCTTGAGAACCGCGTCTCCCGCGGCGTGACCGAAGCGGTCGTTATAGCTCTTGAAATGGTCGATATCGACCAAAAGCAGGCTCGCCGGCAAGCCGAGATGCTGCGCCTCCTCGATCATGCGCCGGCCGTGCGATTCGAGGCGGCCACGGTCGAACGCGCCCGTCAGGGCGTCGCGTCCCGATCGCGCCAACAGGTCCTCATACCGCTCGCGATAGGTCAGAACGTCGAACACGTCCGCGATACGCGGCGCGTTGCGCGCGTGGCTGGCGGGACGCTCCAGCCAGTAAAGGTAGATGCCGACCAGGATTGTGTAGAGCGACACTGCCGCCATTTTCGCAAGCCAGCCGCCGATCAGGACCGGCAGGCCTGCTCCAGTCAGCACATGCAAGCCGGCAAAGAACGCAAGCTGGTCAAAGGTCAGCACCGCCGCGCCCGCCACGGCGAGCCGCAAGAAAATCCGGTCCCCCAGGAAGGCGCGCGACTTTTCGTAGAGCAGAATGATCAGGATCGCGTCGATAAACAGGATCGCCGTGCCCCACAACATGAGGGCGCCCATCTGGCCGAGAAATCCGAAATCGGCGACACGTCCCGGTGCGAGCGACACGAGATCGTGGTTGCGCATGACTGTCGCGAGGCCGATCATCAGCAGATTGCCGATGAGCAGGCCATAGATCGGCTGCCGCACCACCACCGCGTCCTCGCGGATATAGACAAGGAGCAGCAGCATGAGTTTGCCGGTGAACAGCACCGTCGAACCCGGCGAGGTCACGATCCCGAGCGGCAGCGACACATAGAAGATGCTGGCGAGATACGTCTCCAGGAAATGCATCACCCCGAGCGCGCAGAAGAACGAGCCGACGCCCAGCCGGTGGCGGCAGCGGAATAGCCCCGCCAGAACCGTGAAATACAGAAGCGCGTCGCCGCCCAGCAGCAATACGTTCTTCAATTCGGACATCGCAATCCGCCCCGGTCTCGGCCGCCGCACATGGCGGTGCCCCTTCCCGGGAGGTATTTGTAGAAGCGGGAGGTTAAGATTTCCGTTGCCCGTTGCCTAAAATACCGCCGCCGGACGTACAACCCGAACGCGCTTCAAAACCGCAACACGCATCGAAACTCGAAATCGCTCATCATCGGTTAGCTGTGTCGCACGACGATGCGCTGTGAATCCCTCGCGTCCACGAAACATTAAGCGGTGCGCCCGTACCGAGGTATGGGGAGATATTTCGATGCTGCGCGTTCTGAATTGCATCACCGCCGAGCACGATCTGCGCCTCGTGCTGCTGGCGGGCGCGGTGTGCATTGCCGGCTGCTGGATTGCAATCCGCCTGTTTTTGCGCTCGCGCGCCAGCGAAGGCGTGATGCGCATCGGCTGGCTGGTGATGACCGCGGTCGCGAGCGGCACGTCGATCTGGACCACGCATTTCGTCGCCATGCTGGCCTTCCAGCCCAGCCTGTCGAGCGCGTTCGATCCCATTCTCACCGTCGTTTCCCTGTTCATCGCCATCGGCGCCTGCTTTGCCGGCTTTGCGATCGCGTCCTGGCGCAGCCTGGCCATCGCGCCTGAAATGGGCGGGGCGTTTGTCGGCCTTGGGATCGCCACCATGCACTATGCCGGGATGAGCGCGTTCCGCGTCTCCGGGCGCATGGAATGGGACGAAAACTTCGTCGTGGTGTCCGTGATTGCCGGAATGGTGCTCGCTACCCTCGCGCTCAACCGCGCCGCGCGTCCGGTCTCGCGCTATTGCCGCTACAGCGCCGCGATCATCCTGACGCTTGGCATCTGCAGCCTGCATTTCACCGGCATGGCGGCCGTGACCATCATCCCGGACAGCGATTTCATCGTCCCGGCGAGCGGCATTTCGAGCAACATCCCGGCGCTCTGCATCGCCAGCGCCTCGCTGTTGATCGTGAGCACGGGCTTCTCATCCTACGTCGTCGACAGGCGCTCGCGCGAAGAGGCCGAGCGGCACATCCATCATCTTGCCTTTCACGATTCGCTGACCGGGTTGCCGAACCGTGTCTCTTTCAACGAGCGGCTCGCGGCCGATATTGCGCGCTGCGACATGGCCGGCGGCAAGCTCGCCATCCTCAGCATGGATTTCAACCGCTTCAAGGAAGTCAACGACGTGTTCGGCCACGGCGCGGGCGACCATCTCTTGATGGCGGCGGCGCAGCGGATGAGCAAAGTCTTGCGCGACGGCGAGTTTCTCGCCCGCCTCGGCGGCGACGAGTTCATCGCCACTCAACTCGCGCCGGCGCAACCCGAAGCGGCCGGTGAATTCGCGGAACGGCTGTCGCGACTATTCAACGAGCCGTTCGACATCGACGGCAACACCCTGCATGTCGGCACCAGCATCGGCATCGCGATCTATCCGAACGATGGTGCCACCCGCGAGCACGTTCTCGCGAGCGCCGACGTCGCCATGTACCGCGCGAAAAGCGACGGCCAGGGCGCGATCTGCTTCTTCGAGCGCGAGATGGATGACGCCATCCGGCTGCGCCGCGCGCTGTCGCTCGAGCTCAAGACCGCGATCGAGAAGAACGAATTCGAACTGCATTATCAGGTGCAGAAGAAAGTCGAGACCGGCGAGGTTTGCGGGTTCGAGGCGCTGCTGCGTTGGCGGCACGGCACCCGCGGCCTCATCGCGCCATCCGATTTCATTCCGCTGGCCGAGGAGACCGGCCTCATCATTCCGATCGGGGAATGGGTGCTCCGCACCGCCTGCGCCGCGGCCGCATCATGGGACAAGCCCTACAAGATCGCGGTCAATCTTTCCGCCGTGCAATTCCGGCAGCTCAACTTGCCGGCGGTCATCCATCAGATCCTGATCGAAACCGGGCTCTCGCCGGCGCGGCTCGAGGTCGAGATCACGGAATCCACGCTGATCGAGAACCTCGATCGCGCGCTGCACATTCTGCGCCAGATCAAGGCGTTCGGCGTCACCATTGCGATGGACGATTTCGGCACCGGGTATTCGTCGCTGTCGACGCTGCACGCCTTCCCGTTCGACAAGATCAAGCTCGACCGCTCATTCGTGAACAAGGTGCGGACCGAAAACCAGGCCGCCGCGATCGTGCGGGCGGTGTTGAGCCTCGGCAAGAGCCTGCACATTCCGGTCCTGGCCGAAGGCGTTGAGACGCAGGCGCATCTCGATTTCCTGCGCGACGAACAATGCGACGAAGTGCAGGGCTTCCTGATGGGGCGGCCGGTGCCGCACGACCGGATCAAGCCGCTGGTGACGACCGATCAGGGCCGCACCGCGGGCGACGCGCCGGCTGTTCTGAAAATGGCCGGTTAGGCAGCGTTTATTGCTGCGATCCCCAATAACGCAACGCGGCTGAGGTCGCGGCCCCGCCGACGACGCAAGGAATTCCAAGCACCGACGCGCTCATCACCGCGGCGGTGACGCAGCCGACACCGATCGCGCCCTCGCCGATCTGGCCCCAGCCGGTGAGTTCGCGCTTGTAGCCCGGACCCTTGCGCTTGAGCTCCTCGATCGCCGCCATCTGCTGCTTGCGAATGCGCACCGTGTCGGCGGTTTCGGCCGCATCGATGGCGTCGTTGAGGATCGCGGCGGTGTCCTTCGGCTGGCTTTTCACCGCGCGCTTGAGCATGGCGAGCAAGGCCGAATCGCGCGTCGCGTTGATGGTCAGGGTGTATTTCGTCATGCTGCCGACGGTGAGCTTCTCGACATGGTCCCTGTCCTTGGACCAGGACAGCAGGGTGATCATGCGGTAGATCGGCGCGTAGGAGCCGGTCGCGAAATAATAGCCCCACAGCACATCGAGCAGTTCCGGGCTTGAATCCATCGCCCAGGTCGCAGCGTTGGCATCGGCTTCCCGGGCTTCGGAATCGAACAGGCGCTTCACCTTCTCTCCGAAGGTGCGTTCCCTCGGCGGCGCGATGCCGACCAGGGTTGGGATTTTGCCGGTGACGAATTTGTCGATCATGGCCTGGCGCGTCGGCATCCGGTCGGCATGGCGGACGAGCAACTCCTTCCATTCCGGCAGGCCGGAATAGGCGACCGCGCGAACGATGAACCAGTGGTCTTCGGGCGGCAGCGGCAGCATGCCGGCGACGAGTTCGTCGGCCTGGTCGGGATTGCTGCCGAGCACGCCGGCGACGAAGCCGACATAGGCGCCGGCCGATTCCGGATCGCTGAAGGCGCCGATCCGGCTGACGGCGCGCACGAGCTCCGGCACGCGCTGGGCTTGCGGCTTGGCGCGATAGGCGCCGATCCATTTGAGCGCCGCTTCACGCGAAACGATATCGAGCTTGCCGCTCGGCGCGGCGGCCGCCGGCGCAATTCCGACCGCCACGCACAGTGCAATCGCAATGACGCTACGCATGTCCCCTCCGGGCGTATCCCCACACACATCGGCGGGCCGATGTGTGTCTTTGCTTGCCGATCTTCGGGTGAACCCGTGATCGGTGCCCAGGAGGAAATCTACAAACGGCAGCGGCGTTTTCATGACTGCGCGGCGGCACGGGCCGCGCGGGCGCCCCAATCCGGCCTAACTTGTTACCGGCGGCCGGTATCAGCTCGGCGCCCCGGCATATTGCTCGTCGGTGACATGCTCGAGCCAGTCGACATGCTTGCCGTCGAGCGCTTCCTGCATGGCGACATGGACCATGGCGGTCGTGGGCGCCGCGCCGTGCCAGTGCTTCTCGCCCGGCGGAATCCAGACCACGTCGCCGGCGCGGATTTCGCGCACCGGGCCGCCCCAGCTCTGCACCCGGCCGTTGCCGGCGATGACGTAGAGCGTCTGCCCGAGTGGATGGGTGTGCCAGGCCGTGCGCGCGCCGGGCTCGAACGTGACGCGGGCGGAGCGCACGCGCGCCGGCGCCGGCGCTTCGATGATCGGATCCTGCCACACCGTTCCGGTGAAGGCGTCGGCGCCCATTCGCTTGGAAGGCACGGATCCACAGGGGCGAATATCCACGGGCGTTCTCCTTGCTGACGGTGCGATGCGGGCTGTCGGTGTAACGATGGAACCGGCATGCGGCAACGGGGTTATTGGCAACACAACTCGGGCCTGCCCGAGTTGTGCGTATACCTCTTTGACATTTATTGCTCCAATCATTGCGGAGACCCCTATGCGCATCAACCCGGCTCTCGCATTTTTCATCATCCTCGCCATCGGCATCGTCGCCGGACTGATCTTCGACCGCATCGCCGGACCCGGCTGGCTCACCCGCCAGATCGCGGGATCGACACGCGGCATCATGACGTCATCGCTGGTCGGCATCGCCGGCTCGTTCATCGGCTTCCATGTCGCCGCGCTGCTGGCGATCCCGGCAGCCGGCGGCTTCGTCCCGTTCATCCTCGCGGCGGTCGGCGCCGCGCTGGTGCTGTGGCTCTGGCGCATGATGCGGTAACCCGCAGCCATAAAGCGCCGCCCGCGTATCCCGCGTACCGAAGCGTTTCGACAAGGAGACATCATGCGTCCCATCGATCCCGCCGTGGCATTCTTGCTGATCCTGCTGATCGGCATTGTCGCCGGTCTTATCTTTGAGCGAACGGTGCGCCCGGGCTGGTTCTCGCGCGACCTCGCCAATGAGCGGCGCGGGATGATCACCTTGTCGCTGATCGGCATCGCCGGATCGTTCATCGGCTATCACCTGACGCTGCTGCTCGGGCTGTTTCGTACCGGGGCGCTGGCGCCGTTTGTCGGCGCGATTGTCGGCGCGGTGCTGGTGCTGTGGCTGTGGCGATTGGCGCGGTAGAAAG